>JAIROO010000076.1 GCA_031257535.1 Deltaproteobacteria bacterium | reverse complement strand
GCTTCCTCTTTATCAAAGTCCCGGTCCGAATCTAAGCCGCAGTCACCGGTAAGCGCGAGTTGAGCCTCAATCTTACCTTGGTCCGCGGCTTTTTTTAGCCATTTGATGGCTAGCTTTTTATTAAAGGGGACCCCTTCGCCGACTTTGTAATGAAGACCAAGTTGAAATTGAGCCTCCGCGTCCCCTTTCTACGCCGCTTCCCGAAACTGTTTTAAGGTTATGGATTTATCCAAGTTGAGACCTCCAAAAGGGTTATCTCTTAGCCCTTTAAGCGGATTTGGTTAACTTTTTTTAAGGCGAAACGTCAGTCAAGGAATTCTTTAACTCCTCGTATTTATTAAACAATTGGAGGGCTAGATTTTTATTTATAGGAACTCCCTCGCCAAATAAGTGAAGGGAGCTAAGGACAACTAAGGCCTTTAGGTCCCCTGGTCCCTTTGGGCATTCTGAATCCTTTTAGCTCCCAGCTCTTTATCTTCGGAAACCCGAAGGCCGTAAGATAAATAACGCCAAGGCGATACTGAGCCGCGGCTAACCCTTGGTCCCAGGGCTTTTTGAGACCATTGAACGGCCAGTTTTAGATCTTCGGGCGCTTCTAAGCCAGTAGCGTAAAAACCGCCAATTTTTAACCGCGCCTAAGGGGTCCTTGATCCGCGGCTTTCTGAGACCATTGAAAGGCCAGACCTTGATCTTTGGGAACCCCTTTGCCGGTTTCGTCAAGTCCGCCAAAAATTAATTGAGCCAAAAGGCAATCCCATTGTCCCTCGGCTTTTCGTGGCCATTTGGCGGCTAGCTTCGCGTCCAGGGAGGACTCATACCCGGATCAGTAAAATTTAGCGAGGCGCGCGTTGAGATACGACGAACCCTTGTTCCGCGGCGAATTTAAGCCATTTGGCGGCGAGTATTTTATCCATGGAGACGATATCGCTAAGAAAGCTTGCTTCAAGGAAATTAAATGTATCCTCGCACAACTCTTGGTCAGTGACTGATTTAAGCCATTTGGCGGCGAGTTTTTTATCCTTGGCGACGCCATCGCCAATAAAGTATAGTTCAGCGAGTTTTAATTGAGCCACGGCAAACCCTTGGTCTGCGGCTAATTTAAACCATTTGGCGGCTAACTTTTTATTTAGAGGGACGCCTTCGCCATAATAATAATTACGGCCAAAGTAATATTGGGCTTCGGCCAACCCCTGATCGGCGGCTTTCGTCAGCCATTCGACGGCCAGCTTGGGATCTAAGGGCGCGCCAACGCCAGCAAAGTATATCTGGGCGCAAATTAATTGAGCCTCGGCTAGCCCTTGGTTGGCGGCTAATAGACACCATTTGGCGGCTTCCTCGTGATCCGGCGGGACAACGCGCGTGGCTAAATAAGAACCGTAGTTAAACTGAGCCCTAGCCAAGCCTTGTTCCGCGGCTTTTCGCGTCCATTTTATGGCTAGCTCTTTATCTTTAGGGACGCCTTGGCCGTTTTCGTAATGAAGGGCCAGTTGAAATTGAGCCTCCGCGTCCCCTTTTTCCGCCGCTTCCAGACACTGTTCGAAGGTCATGGTTTCATCCATGCTTAGACCTACCTTTTTGGTGCTTAAAGAATCAATAAACATCTCCTAACGACAGCTCTAACGCGCCTAAAACCTTAGGAAACATTTTTGGTTATTATCGCTTATTACCTTTTTTTATTAAATTATAATACATTAAAAATTTTAGAGCTTCATAATAAAAAGTTAAATACGCCCTTGGCCAATAATAAGTGTGACCAAGACTATTTTGGCAAGTCACCTGACTTTTTGGCATCGATTTTGACCGTTTAAGAAAGGCTTAAGGTTTTTGACTCGCCTAAGACCAAAAAGTCAGCGCGTTTTTTAACGCCTTAAAACATTATTTTAGAATAATGTTTTTGAAGAAATTTTTCGACCCCCCCAATTATCTAGTCCACCGCGGGGCTAGGCCAGCTAGGGGAAGGCTGGATGGGAGCCGCGGGTGGAGCCGGAGTCGGTCGCGGCGTGGGATTGACCTTAAAAAGGTTTGGATGCTCGCGAATAAAGCGCTTTAAATCATCAGGATCTAAGGCTTCCGGCCCGCTTAAGTCGCGAAACTTGTCCCGCCAGCCAGCGGAGATGAGGTCCCCCCGCTCGTTTAATATTTTCTTTAAGCTCTGAAAATCCGTGGGCGGGGCGATGGTCTGGCCGCTTAAAGGGGCGAGATCGGTCCGATTGACCCGGGCGGCCACTTGAGGCGTCATGAGTCCTTTTAAAGTCTGAGGCGCCCACTCTTTAACCCTTACGCAGATGGGCTTCATAAAGGGCCAAGCCGTGGAGTCCGTGTAAAATCCCTGGTCTTCTCGGACAAAGGCCGTGGTGGCCGACAAAATAATAGCGCACAAAACTAGGCCTTTTAAGACTCCTAAAAAAGCTCCTAAAAAACCACTTACAAATGGAGTGATGGTCATTTTTACGATCTTATCGACAAAAATAGAGATAAGACCAATTAAAAAATAAACGACCACGTAAATTATCATGAAGCTTAAGACGCCGCGGTAGGTGGGATTGTCCGTGATGGGCCTTAACTGCTCCGAGCCTAAGGACCAATAAGAACTAGCCGCCCAAAAAGCCACGAATAAGCCTAAAACACAAACTATTTCCTTAACAAGCCCCCGAAAGACCCCACGGATTAAAAAATAAGCCAAAATAACAGTCAGGGCTATGTCCAAGGCGCTCATATCAATCCTCGTCGCCTAAATGACCAAAAAATCTTTTTGGCGCTTGACTTTCAAACCAATAACGCTAGCCGCCAGTTAGGACCAAAATTAAAGCCCCATTCTCTTTTTTAAGGCTTTATAATTTATATCCAAAAAAAGCGATCTTTGCATTATAGCAGACTAAGGCGAAAACTAACAGACCGTAAAAAATGGGGGCTGGGGGGCGCGGAGACGTTGGCGACGGCTAAGATGGGGGATGATTCGCCGAAAGTCGGTATATTTAAACCAACCATAGTCAATGGGCCCAGGATGGACGGTCGCCTCGACGTTTGGGGCGGCGTTTAGACCCTTGGCCTCGAATCGTAAGGCGGTATTTTAGGGTTTTTTGGCGCCCGCGCGGGAATTCGCCGCCCTTATTGGCGGGCTTTCCATCGTCCCCCTGGCCCTTCTCGGCGTTATGGGCCGCGGTCGGTCCTCTTTCCTTGGCGAGGGGCTCCTTTACTTTTCGCGCTCACCTTTTTGACGGGGAGCGAAAAGACCGTGGGTATAGCTCTTTATTTTGGTTTTATAACTTAAGAGATTTTTCTAACTCACGGGCGGTCTTTACCTGGAGCGACGGGGAGGACGCGCTCGGAGCGGCCGCCTATACCTGTCTTTAGGCTTCTTTTGGGAGTATAAAAGGGCTACTACTCCATAAAACTGGTCAGTTTTCGGGGGAGGGGGAAACTAACGACTAGGCCCCACCCCGGTTAAAGAGGCGGATATTCCAACTATTATTAAAAGTCTATCCCCAGAGCTTTTGGCCGCGACTAACTCCAACGCCTGGCCTGGCCAAAATTAATGTCTAAAGGCTCAATTTAACGCGGAAGTTAGGTCCGTTATAGTTGATTTTAGCTAATAAAATCAAAAAAAGTCGTCTTACCGTAACTAACGAAGCGCGTTTTAGCGATTCTAATTATGGCCGCGATGCCAAGAGATGATCAGCGCAAGAATGTTGATATCATCATATTGTCAAATTTGAATGGCCTATATTAACCTCATAATTTTTTTATCTAAATTATATTTTATATTTAAGATGATATTGCTCTATTAGGTATTTATTTTCAGTACTATTATAAAATAATACCAATTGATCACTGCTACATTTACTTCTAACTGTTTAATAAAACTCATCAAGTAATGACCATGTATACATTGAAAAAGCAATTAAAAATAATACTGCTAATACAGTAGATAAATTTTTTACCATGACCAAAGTTATGTTCGAAATAAAAAACCCGCGATTTTTAAGGGAATTGAATAAATTTTTTAAAGGATAAAAGCGGTCTTTCAGGAAAAAGATGGGATTCAACCTGATGGCCCAATTCATGGCTGAAAGCAGAATCAGGGGGCTTGGTTGGCGGTAATTCTCAAGAAAAACGTCGTTTAGCCAAATTTACCGCTTTTTTAGGTATACCCAAGTACAAGTAAGTCCTTGTATTGCTATCTCGAAAAAATCCTGGTATAAAATAATCAAGCTATATTCGAAAATTACTTTAGCTTGACAGGACCCAATTATGGTGGTGACTCTAAGGATGGCCTCGTAAAAACCCCTGATTCTCGATTTTAAGTGGGTGGCTCTACTAAAAACGCTAATCTAAAGTTACCGCAACGAACTTATATTGTGGATAAACAAGACCTCAAAAATTAAAAGGGGTTTTTTACAAAGGTGTCTCTAAGCTGATTATTAGAT
>JAIROO010000061.1 GCA_031257535.1 Deltaproteobacteria bacterium | reverse complement strand
CCTCCAAAATTTTAGTCGATTATATGAGGGATAAGCGCCTAACCGCGGAGCAGTTTGTGGGCGTGTCTGTTCCTAGGTCCTTCGCTAAAACGCCCCCGGAGCTTGATAAGGCCGATCCCATGAGCTTCCTCTACCAGGCTGGCTACCTGTCCTTGAGGTTGCCCCCAGAAGAGGCGGAGGACCAGAGCGGGCCAGTTCCCGAGAAGTTGGACGATTTTCCGCGGGTAGAAACCGATAGCTTTAAATTATCGAAAACAACAGAGGATGTGTCTTACACCCTAGATTACCCTAATGTCGAGGAGCGCTCAGCGATGTCGAAGCGGGTGTTGGAGAGCGTCCTCGACGATGATGACGTAGAGGCCTGGCAAGCCCTTAAACGAGTCAAAAAAGCTTTTGACAGCGAGGACGTCAATGGCTTGATAGAAGAATACAATGATCTTTTGGCGCGGCTCCCCTACGAGGATTACAAAAAGGGCCTGTCCAAGACCAGAGTAAAAGACTCCACAATCGTCGACCCTGGAGAGCTTTTGTGCCGCAGCTTGATGTTCTCTTTGCTTTGGGGGGCGGGTTTAAGGCCCATCGGCGAACTCCATGGACGCCTCGGACGGTCCGACATCGTGGTCCCCCACAATGGAGGCCACTGGGTTATTGAGCTAAAAATCTCCCATAATACCGTCCAAGACGACCGAGCCAAGGCCAAAGAGGCTTTGAATCAGATTTTGACCCAAGGCTACGCGGAGGGCTTAGGTAAACCTATAATACTACTGGGCCTGGCCGTGAACGAGCCCCAAAGGAAGGCGACCACCTGGGTCAAGAGAGTCGGCTTGGCTGGCGATGACGTTTGGACGCTCCTTAAGCCCCCCAAACCAGCCTCCTCGCCCCCCCCAGAGGTTCAGCCAGCCTAAAAAGACTCGGCTCGGCCCTAAAGCTCGCCCTCCCAAGGCCTAAAGCTTTAGGTAGTGGATTTTGACCAAGTCCACCACCAATAAAACAGCGCGAGCAAAAGAAGCCTCGCCGGGAGAAGCCCCTTTTTCGATTAGCTTTCCTTCTTTGGCCGCCTCTCGCCATCCGCTGACTTTGGCTTTACGGCCTTACCCTTTCCCAAAATCCTTTTTTTGTCTAACCGCCTTCCCTAATTTACCCTTATCCTATCTTAATTTTTCCACGCCATAAACTAATTTTTCTACATCATGATCTATTTTTTCATAATCGTATCCTAATTTATCCAAATAAAGCCGGCTCGCGAGCGGGGCCTTTCTTTCTTTAGCCCTTATCTCAAAACCGTCTCATGATTGGCCCCCCGCCTCTTGGCGAAAAAAATTACTCGATGAAGTTTTTTAGTTTAGGCCAATTTTTTTGGGCAATTTTTCCAAAAAAAATCCAAGATTAAAGACGATCTTTTACTCCCCGTTCGGCCAATAATATTTCCTTAATGATGACTAATATTTATTTTTATTACTTTTTAAACAACTTAACATAATTTTTTTAATAATTTATCTAACCTATTATGTTGCTCAAAGCATTTAATATTAACTAAAAATTGTAAAAAATTAATTTAAATAACTAATTAACTAGAAAAATTTATTTTTTAAACATAAACACCCGGGAATTAATTTGTCAAGGGCCAGTATTTTTTCCCTTGACATAACTTCACGATTTGACCATAATGATATTGAAACTGATTTTCAGTTTAATTTATTGACGAATTTGCCCGACCGCGGGGCCCGCTATTTTTGCGAATAATTTTGATTTAACAATATAACAAAATTATATAGTAAAATATTAATTTGTTTATCATATAATTATATTTTTAAAATTTAATATTCGCGTCGTAAAGGCCAAACAATGAAAAATATATTCTTAATATTAGGTTTAGTTATCTTGATATCAGGCTCCGAGCGACTTCTCGCGGCCGATCCCGCTCCAACTAAACCTTTTGGCTGGTGGGAACCAGCCGTGGCCGAGAGGATGGGTAGCCACTCGATGGTCTCTAAGGCCGCCTCGCCAAAAAATGAGGAAGGCAAAGCCCCTTTAGGCCATCCTGGGGCTATGGGACCAAAACCGGCCAGTAGTATGGGCGGCTCCCCTCATGGTTCTCCCCCGGAAGGATTCAATCCCCACGGAGCTAGTCCTCACGGAGCTAGTCCAGCCGGAGTTAGTCCCCACGGAGCAAGTCCTCACGGAGCTAGTCCAGCCGGAGTTAGTCCTCATGTTTCGAGTCCTCATGGAGCTAGCCCCACGGGAGCCCCTGATTCCAAAAAGGGCGACAAAGTCAAGACGGCCACCACGGCTATGGGCGGCCACACTTTCGCCATGAATAGGGATCCTATCCATAGACTATATTTACGCGTAAAAGGAGCCGACCAGCCAACCGAAGCCCCGGAAGTTTATTATCGGACCACGGCTAGAACTTTAGCCCGTCACGGTGGCGTGCCTTTGGGCGTAACCGAGCACCGGGCCAACGTGGTTTTAGACAATGGCGTTTGGCGAGCGGACATAGCCGGGAACACTTTCGCCACCATCGAGGTTTTTTCGCGGTTTAAGTTGGGCGAGACCGTGGTTTACAGCCAAAGAAATTTTCTCCACTTTCTCATGGAAGAGGACGCGAAAGGACTCGGGCCCATCCCTCAAACGCCCATCCCCGCCGACTGGCCCAAATTGGTTTTTCCCGAAGGCAGTTATAACGGCATGCCCTTTCGAGGTCTCCAAACTGGCCAAAGCGTCACTTTCGGGGTGGCGGGCGTGGCTAAAAACCAAGAGCCAACTGGTGGCTATCTGGTGGACGCGAAACCCACTGGCCTAGAACCCAGCCCAATCGCCTTTAACCCTAGCAAAGACAAATACTCCCTAAGCCCAGCCACTGACCCGTCTTTAAACGTGGTGGCCAGCGGTCCCATGGGGGGCTCGGGTAAAGCCAAAACTTCCGTGGCCGTTTTGCCGCTCCAAAACGAGAACGAGGTTCTAACCTTTAGTCTCCAAGTCACTTTGTCTAGGTGGAGTTATCGAAAGCTTAATTTTGGCTTAGGGTTAGTCGCCTTCGCCGGGATCGCCACCACGGTCATTGTCAATAAAAAACGCAAAAAATTTAAATTTAATAAGTTTAATCAAGAAAGTTAATTTTGATAGCGCTGAAATCTACCAAAAAGAAATATAAATCTAGGAAAGATTTAACCGCGAAGCCGTTTATGGTATTTTAGCTAGTAATTTTAACCGTTCAATAAATATACGTCAAATATTTGGCGAATAAACAAGCCATTTTTTAGTCATTTTATTTAACTTTTATTTTTAAATAAAAAAGACAAAAAATGTCATTGGGTAGATTGCGCCTTAAATCTTGATATTACTTAATCATTAGCATTTAAGACAAATAAGCCTACTGTTTAGTTAGTAAAGCTGATTATTTAATTATGACCGTCACCAAATTACGATATATAACCCAGCACGTCGCTTTTTTACTTTTTACTTATGGTGGGTTTTTTCGGATCAATTTAGGCCAGTCGATTCCCTGCTTATCCTGCCCTTTTATCTATAGCTGCACGGGTTTTTGCTACTTGATGATGCTGCAAAGAGCCTTGGGGCTAATGTTTTTGCCTTTAAACGCCGCTTTTGGCGGGCCTGATCCTTGGTTCGCCGTCCGAGAGGCTGGCGGTCAACTACTTATAGGGCTATTAATCTTTTCGATTTTAGTCGTCATTTTGGGCAAAAGCTGGTGTGGCTGGCTGTGCCCATTTGGCCTGATCCAAGATTGGATCACCCGCTTAAGGCGAAAATTAGGGATCCGCGAATCCGAAATCATCCTGAAGAAAAAAGAAAAGCTAACGGTTATTAAATATATCCTTTTGGCCTACCTTATCATTATGCCAATTTTAGCCGGTCTAGGGGTCTTGCCGTTCGATTTTATCCTAGCCTTTTGTAACATCTGCCCCGCCAAAGCCTTAATGCCCTTGTTCGCCGGCGACGCCCAATATATCGCCTTAGACACCAGCACCAGGGTCGCTTTGGGCTTTTCTTTGGCTTTGCTCGCGATTACGGCCTCAATGCTCATTGGCATGTTCTTTAAAGATAGATTTTTCTGCCTTTTTTGTCCCATGTTAGCCTTATTAAACTTTTATAAAAAGTTATACGTTCTAAAATTAGCTAAAGAACCCTTAGCTTGCCATGGCTGCGGCAACTGTCGTCGAACTTGTTCCATGGACAACGAGACGGTTTATCGCGAGCGGGTAAAAAGCGACGTTTACGACACCGACTGCATGGGCTGTTTCAAATGCGTAGAAGGCTGCGCCGCCGACAAGTCCCTTCAGGTAAAAGTTGGGCCTTTAAAAGTCTTCACTTCCTCCCGGCGTTACGCCTCTAGAGTTTGAGATAACTAAATTATGAATATCGGTCAACAAGAAAATCGCCAAGGACGATTAATTAAAAAAATCTTCGACCGCTTTACGGACGAAGCCGCCCAGGAAGTCAATCTCCTCAAATCCCGGCCCGACTTTCGACCGGAACTGGAATATTTTGTAGACCTTTTAGCCGCTGGACGAGATCCCGCGACTATCGCCAACCGCACGGGGCGCAAAGTAGTGGCCTTAATGTGTCTTCAAGCCCCTTTAGAGCTCTTCCACGTTTATGGCCTTCAGCCTTTTAAAATCTTCGGCGGCACCATGGTCGCTCAAAGACTGTCGGCCCCCCAGTTGCCGGCCATTATGTGTCCCATGCTTAGGTCGGCTTTGGGGGAACTCCATTTAGATTTAGCAGGCCGGAATGGGGAAAAATTTTTAGCTTGGGTCGCTCCAACCACCTGCGACTGGGTGGTCAAAATTAAAGACATGATGGAGGTTTGCGGGGTCAAGGAAGATCCGCCCTTCCACCGCTTAGAGCTGCCTCATTTGAAGGACCGGGACGAAAGCCAAGAACGCTGGCTAGAAGAGATCTATCTCTTAAAAACCTTCTTAAGCGAGCTAACTGGGATCAAAAAAATAAAACGTCAAGATCTGGCCAACTCCATGCGACTTTACCAGAAGACTTGGCACGTGTTTTCCCGGCTCATTGACCTAAAAAGGCAAGGTTTCGCCCCTTTAGTTTGGTTCATGGTCATAACCAACTCCTTTTTCTTCGACGACGTGGAAAAGTGGTCCGCCGCCGTGGAAAAGGCCCTGCCGCTTTTTACCGAGCGGCCTAAAAACGGGCCCAACGTCTTCTTAGCCGGATCGCCTATTTTTTTTCCAAACTTAAAAATGCTCCACCTCCTGGAAGAGGCTGGCTTAAACGTGGTCATGGACGACCTTTGCTCCTCGGAGAGGATCTTTCCGGGAGCGGTATTTTGCGACGACCTCTCCGAGCATGGGTTACTAAAGGCCCTAGCTCAAAGATATCACCAGGGCTGCTTATGCCCAACCTTCTCCGACAACGACCGTCGGATCAACAACATAATCGCCCCCGCCCACAAAGACTTGTATCAAGGGGTGGTTTTTCACGTCTTAAAAGGCTGCCATCCATTTGATTTGGAGAGCTTGACCTTAGAGTCGCGCCTTAAGGACTTGGGTTTTAAATTTATCAAGCTGGAAACCGATTACACCTCCGAAGACAGTCAAACTCTTTTAACGCGCCTTGAAGCCTACCGGAGCTCCTTGGTCAATTAAATCGGAAAAATCGGATTTCCATTAGTTCTAGTTGGGAGAACGTCAACATGGGTTACAAAATTGGTCTCGATTTAGGCAGCACGGCCATCAAAATGGTGCTGGTCAAAAACAACGAAATTACTTGGTCTCGCAAGGTGCCAACCGCTCCCGGCCAGGAAGCCTTAGCCATGGAATTGGTCAAAGGCGCGGTGAGCGAGTGTGGGTTAACCGAGGCCGACATTGACCAGATTACGGCCACTGGTTACGGCAAAAAACTGATGACCGCGGCCGGGCTGACCGTGGACGAAATCTCGGCTAACGCTCACGGTCTTCACTTGCTAAGCGAAGGCCGTTGCCGAACCATTATCAATATCGGCGGCCAAGACTTAAAAGTCATAAACATTAACGAAAACGGTCGAATCGCGGACTTTAAAATGAACGACAAGTGCGCCGCGGGCACGGGCCGGTTTTTCGAGCAAGTCGCCCGCATTCTCGATACCCCTTTAGAGACCTTCGGGGAACTGAGTCTAAAAGCCGACGAGCCCTTGGAGCTTAATAGCACTTGCGTGGTTTTCGCCGAAAGCGAGATCGTCTCTCTTTTAGCTAAAGGGGTCCCCAAGGAAAGGATCATCAAAGGCCTCCACCATTCAGTGGCCCGGCGGATCACCCATCTCTTAGGGACCCGTTACGCTTCTAAAGAAGGGGATATTTACCTAGACGGCGGGCCTTCCCAAAACAAAGGATTACTTGAGGCTTTAGAAGACGAGCTGTTAATGGAAGTCAAAGTCTTACCCAACCCCCAGTTTACCGTGGCCTTTGGGGCTACTTTAAGCGTTAACTGACAATAATTTACCACTAACGAGAGGTCTGGATTATGTTCCCGAACGTAAGAGCGATAGAATCTCATAACATAATGGGGACAGCCGGCAGTTTTCTTCTCCACGCTGGGGCTATACTTATAATCGCCATTTTCAGCGTGGAGGCGGTCGAGCGCGATTGGGAGCCGCTTGGGGTCATGGATTTAGCCCATTACGATCCTTTAGGCGGTAACCCCGGCGGACTGGGTCAAGGTACCCCCGAGGAAGGCCCCATCGACCAACCAGCCTCAAGTCCCGAAGCCACCCCCACTCCGCTGCCGCCGGAAATATTTGAGCCCGAGCCTGAGCCAGTCTCGGTCCCAGACGACGTTTTTCCGACCTTTATTGAAAGCGTTAGTCCCGAGGCCGTGGAAATAACCCCCCCACCAGCCCCGGTTATAGAAGAAAAGCCTAAACCTAAGCCTAAACCCAAACCCAAGCCCAAAGTCGAGGCTCCTAGACAGGCCATTATCCCGGCCGCGACCACGGGTTTACCTGGTCCCGCGGCCATTGGCGGTGGCCCTGGCGGCGGGGCGGGCGGCGGCCCTGGCGATGGCCAAGGGGGCGTTGGCGGGGGCACGGGCCGCGGCAATCCGAAAATTTTAGACGCTTACGTATCTAAAATAAGGCTCCGTCTTGACCGGTATAAGAAGTACCCCCGAGAAGCGATGACGCGGAATCAAAAAGGAATCGTGGAAGTAAATTTTACTATTCTTCAAGATGGGGCGGTCACTAGACCCAAAATTGTCCATAGCTCTGGTCACGCCTCGCTTGACGACGAGGTCATGGCTTTAGTGAAGAGAGTCTCGCCCCTACCGCCGATACCAACGGAAATTAATAAAGCGAGCCTCAATCTAACCGTACCGGTCCAATTCGCCCGAAAGTAAATTATTAGCCTTTTCACGGTCGCTTAAAGAAAGTCAAAAAATAAAATTACCTAAATCCACCAAAGAGAGGTGGATAGGGCGAAGAGATTTTTAGTTCAAAAATCAGCTACTTAATCCGTCCTTAACCAAGGGCGTGGCTATTATCTCTCCCTTTTTTTGGTTGTATTAAAAAATTATTTCTACAGGAACCGCCTATGTACTTAAAAATGTAATTTTGCAATTTACAAAAATAAAATAATGTCATGTTCATAAATTAAATTGTCAAAAAATTGTTGACCAGAATCGATTTCGTGACCCTTTCTATGATTGTCGTCTTAGAACGGTCACAAAATCGATCAGGATAATTTCACCCTTTGATAACAGCTTACAAATTTGCCTTGATTTGTGGTTTTAAAGGCGAGAAAAAATCATCATAATTTTTATCCAAACCCAGTTTTTTATCAGACTCAGAATTTGAAGACTTAGTCTTAAAACTTTCTTAATATTATTTAATAATATATTTTTAGATAATAAATATTCTATTCAATTCAAGATAAATGTATTACCACCAAAAAAAATTCACCCTTATTTTTTTACAACCTCTTGACAAAGGGGGTCTCTACTCTTAAACTGATAATGCTTCTGAGATTCAATAAATTTAAATTTTCGAATTGGCGGGCTTATATCAACAGTCCACAATATCGTTGGAGGCTTTTTATGTGGAAAAAATCAACCTTATATCTTTTTGGGTTAACTATTTTAATGGCTGGACTATGTCTATCAAACGCAGCCCTGGCCCACTCTTTGTGGTTAGAAACCGCGACGGCCAAGCTGGACGCCAACAAACCTTTAAAAATCGACGTGGGCTTTAACGAAGGTTTTGAAGTCGTTGATATTTTGGAAGAAGGCGTGCCGAACATTTCGGCTCCAGTTATTCTCGGGCCTAGTGGCGAAATTACCACTAAATTAGCTGGAGGCAAAAATTACGAATACGTCACGGAAAAACCTTTAGCCGCAGGTTCCTACTTAGGGTTCGCTGAGTATAAACCCTTCATTATGGGTCATGGCGACTCGCCTAAAAACAAGTACTTCATGACCAATAAATATGTTTTTAACGTTGGCGGCGCGAAATCCGATGATTTAGTCACCAAGCCTCAAGCCAAATCCGCTTTAGAAATTATCCCCTTGTCCAATCCCGCTAATCTCAAAGCCGGTGGTTCGTTAAAAGTCCAGGTTCTCTTCGAAGGCAAACCTTTGGCGAGAGCCACGGTTTTGGGCGATTTCCGGGGTTTTAATCCAGCTGGTAGCTGGGGGCTGGCCAAAGCTTTTTACTGCAATACCGACAAAAAGGGCGAAGTCGACTTTTTACCGGTTAAAGATGGCTTATGGATTTTAAAAGTCCGCCACGCCGTCCCTAACGCCGATAAGTCTGAGGCCGCGGAAACCGTTTATCTAAGCAATTTAACTTTCTTTGTCGGTGGCTGAATCGGTGGCTGAATCGGTGGCTGAAAATTATTAACGCTTTTTTTCCCTCATTTTCATTTTGCAAATCTCTTTGTTAAATATTTATAATATCTAGATCCAGGTAATTACCACCTAATTTTATATTATATTATTAGTTTTATTGCAATAATTATATTTATTTAATAATAACTTTAAAAAAGGAACTCCCGGTGTCATCATTAAACATTAAAAAGCCAGGTTTTCGCGACTGTATCGCAAGGAGAAACAATGGTTTTTTTGGGCAAAGTTTTGGCGACTCTGTTTGGGCGCGCCTATGAAGACAAACAAAGACCTACTAGGCGTTCTTTAGGAACAAAATCTACCTATCTCAATTTTCTCGTTCTCTTTTTGACCTTGTCCCTGTTGTTGGGCGCGACAGCCAAGGCTCAAACGGAGGACGAGATTAAAGTTCGTTCGATTATGGTCACGGCCAACCGTGTTTTGGAGGATCTATTTTATATCCCAATGTCGGTGAGCGTTGTTACCGCAGAAGACATTGAAAAACAGCCATACACAAGTATTTACGATATTTTAGCCACTGTGCCTGGGATAACGATTGAGCAAGCAAGCTCCGCAACGAGTTCTACGGGAATGGCTGGAGCGTCAAGAGTTTCGATGCGCGGCGACGCGTATGGACGAACCTTAATCTTGATCAATGGCGTAAAATCAATGGATAAAGAAAAAGGTTACGGATTCGTCACGATCACGCCAAGCCAAATCGAGAGAATCGAGGTCATAAAGGGGCCCGCCTCTGTCCTTTATGGTTCTGAAGCCTTGGGCGGCGTTATTAGCATTATCACTAAAAAAGGTGGCGACAAACCCGTAGGATTTTCGCAAAACGTTGTTTTGGACAGTTCTACAGAAAGCGCGGATCTGACGACCGCGCTATTTGGAGACTATAAAGGCTTTACTTACCGCTTCGCTGGCAACGGCGTGAACGTAAAAGACAGGAAAGTGCCTAAAGGTAGCCGTGACAGATCCGGTACCCTTATGCAAAGTAATTCTGCACGCAGTCACTATAGAAATAGGTACTATACCGGTCAATTGGGTTACCATTGGGATAATTATTCGCTTAACGTTCAATATGACAAATATGAAAATATAACTTTTTGGGCTCAAGGCGAATCATCTAGAGATAGTTCAACTTTAATGTACTTCCCAAAAAATGATCGCGACACCTGGATTGGGACATTCACCGCTACTGATATTGGAGCGTTAAGTAAATTAACTCTTACCGGCTCTTATCAACACGCGGAAAGATTATGGCATAACGAAATGTATATGGTGGGTTATCATCTTATAAGCGATTTATCTAATGATATACATCAATATAACGGTTCAATCCAAACTGAGTGGTCGCTTGGTAACCATCGTCTTACAGTTGGAGCTGATTACTATAGAGATGAAATTGACCTTATATCTGATAATGATGTGCCATATATCCCTCCTATGGGTTTATTCGGACCTACTGCTGGTACAGCTTCTGTTAAACAGACAAATTTAGGCTTATTCGCGCAGGATGAATGGAAATTTCAGGATAATTGGCGCGTTACATTTGGACTCAGACAAACCTGGTTTGATGGTAAAGTTTCTGGTCTAACTGGTAACTATTATGATAACGTTACTCATAAAACGAGAAAATATTCTGATTTAGTAGGTAGTCTTGGTTTTGTTTATACTGGGATTCAAGACTTAGCTTTGAGAGCCCTGGTCGCTCAAGGAACTCGCTACCCGACCGCTAGTCAACTTTTTACCGGGACTACAGGCCATTTTGTTTCCTATGCTTTTTCAGTGCCAAATCCCAATCTTAAACCTGAAAAATCAATCAATTATGAATTGGGAGCTCGATATATAACTGCTAATTGGGATCTTGATTTATCTCTTTTTTATTCTAAAGCCAAAGATTATATTGATAGATATACTGTCAATAATCAACAATATTGGTTTAACGCGTCTAAAGCTGAAACACGCGGGGCGGAACTTTCTGTAGCTTACTCATTTATCGATGTTGGTTTAACACCATATACAAAAATAACATATATACGTCGTGAATTTACTGATTTTAATGGCTTAAAAACCCATGCGTCTGGTAATAGCCCTCTAAAAGGCAGGATAGGTCTTAAATTTGACAAAACAATTAATGAAAGTAATAACTTTTATAGCGATATTTATGTTGATTGGGCTCTTAAAGCCAAGGACAGAGTCAACTCAGATATTATGATGGGCATGCAACTCACGGCCCAGAGAGAACACGAAGCCTGGCAAACTCTTTGCCTAACCTTAGGCCTCCGCGGCGGCGTAAACCACAAATACAATGTCTCGCTTAGCGTCCGCAATATTTTGAATCAAAAATATACTGTCGCTAATGGGTCAACCAATATGCCAGAAGCCGCGACTCACGTTGTTTTAGGGATGGGTTTCGAGTACTAAAATTACATTTTCTTACCTTAACCCGCGAATAAAAAGCCTGTTGGTTATACTAGCCATCAGGCTTTTTTTTCGAAAAACTTTTGTTTATTAATTCAATGTACTATTATAACAATTACTTTTCCTGGGTATAGCGATCACGGGAGTAAATATTTTTTTCAGACATTTTTTAGCGATCACGGGAGTTCGCTATTATTTATGCGATCATGCTAAATATCATACATTTGCTAAAAAGATGATTGGCACTATTTTTGCATCAAACCGTACCAGTAAATGTCAATCTGATGAATCACGAATATGGATATGATGATTGCAAAAATAATCGA
>JAIROO010000014.1 GCA_031257535.1 Deltaproteobacteria bacterium | reverse complement strand
GTCGGTTATGCCCACCTCATCACTTTTACCATGATGAGGTTTGGGACTTCCTCTCGACAAAGTTGGAAAAGCTTATTACGGTAAGCACAGTTCCCACCACTTGAGTTCTTTAACTTATCGCGACAATTGCCAGGATCTGAGGCGGCAACCCTGGGTGTCATTACCTTTCCAACGTAGGTTTGTTTCCAAACCTTAGTCTTGTGACCTAACCAACCTCCTTTCGGAAGCCGGTACCCTTCAGGGTAGCGGTAGTTCACTTTCTTCTGACTCCGAGTTAGAGTCGCCTTTTTGAGCCTCTGAGCTTGTTTGGAACGCCATTGGACTAAACTGAAAAGCCGCTAAAGGCTGAGTCCAGGGGGTGGGATCTTTAGGCGGGGCGAAGCGTAATTCGCCAACTGGGGGCGTGGCGTAAGGAATACCTTTAAAAACAGCTATATCTTGCTGTAAATTTCCTATTACAGGACCGTATGTCGTATTTATTGTGATATTTTTAACTTTAGCCAAAATATTATTATCAATATTGTCAGTAATCAAGAATAATAAAAATATAAATAGAAAAATAAATATTTTTATATATGTTGAATATTGTTGTTTGAAACTATTCATAGCTTTTATCCAATTCGCCCACTTAATTACCAGTCAAAATTAATATTATCGCTAAAAATAATTAAAATAAATTAGTTACTAGATAATAAATTTAAATACTCTGAATATAAATTTGCCCAAATTAATTCGGGCGTAAAATATTTTTCATAACGTTTTTGGCCGGCTAAACCATGTTTTCTAGCGAGTTCAGGGCAATCTAAATAGTTAACTACCGCTTCAAATATAGAATTTGAATCAGAAGGCGGAATTAACGAGCCTGTTACGCCGTCTAGGACCGCGTCTTTAAAGCCAATAACATTTGTCGCGACTATAGGCAAGGAAAATAAACTGGCCTCGCCAATAACGTTACCAAATCCTTCGCTGCCAAGCGAGGGGGCGACCAATAAATCGACAGTTTCATAACAAAAGCCTAAGGCCCCCGGGCTTACGTAACCTGGGAAAATCACTCTTTCGTCATTTTGGAGAAAATCACTTACTCTACTATCGATAGGGTTAGTAAAATCATAACCGCCTATGAGCAAAAAGCGAAGTTTAGGATATTTTTCGCGTAATTTTTTCCAAGCCTCAGCCAAGATTTCAACGCCTTTGCCTGAACAAATTCTACCAACATAAAGTATAATTGGAAAATAATTAATATCTTTATCATTTCGTAATTTTTTAATTATTTCTGGTATTTCAGCGTTTTTATCTTCTAACCATTCTCGTTTAAAGCCATTAGCTGAACCTAGTCCTATGGTGAATCCTTTTTCTTTAGAAACTATTCCTTCAGAGTTTAAAAATACCAAAAGGGAAGGGGAGACGCACCAGACTCTTTTAGCTAATAAAGCGGTAAATTTTTCAATATACCGATAAAATATTCTTGCTAATCCTTTACGCCTCCCGGTTATCGTGCCATGACAAGCGAAAAAACGCCCTTTTATTCGACAGATAAAGGCGGCTAATAAGCCTAAAAAAGATGATTTTGGCGCGCCAGCGTGCACAATGTCTGGTTTAATTCGCCGTAAAAGAATAATTAAACGTATAAAAGATACTAAATCATTTAATATAGATGGGCGACGTTTTATATTTAATTCATGTACAATAATCCCATCTCTTTCATTGACTTGATTCAAATATATATCTTTTGACGCTATTAAATGTATTTCAAAACCTTTATTCCTTAAAAATATATTTTGCCCTCTTTGAAAAAATAAAGGCATTGAGGCAGAGGTATATATATATACTAATCTATAATTCATAATAAAAAAAACTTCATAATGTTTTTTTGATTAAAAATTCAATCTTTACGGTTACTAATAAAAAATATAATTTTTCAACAATTTTTGCTATGTTTTTGAGAAAAGGTTTTTATATTCAGCGCATAAACCATTCCAGATTAATTCAGGTTTAAAATAGGTTTCGTATCGCTCACGCGCGGCTAAGCCATGAGTTTTAGCGAGTTCTGGATTATCTAAATAATTAGAAATTGCCTCATAGAGCGAATCCGCGTCGCCAGGAGGAACCAAAGTTCCGGTTACGCCATCGATAACCGCGTCTTGTAACCCTATAATGTTAGACGCGACAGTCGGTAAGGCAAACAAACCCGCCTCGCCCAAGACGTTGCCAAAGCCCTCGCCGTAAAACGATGGTAGAACAAGCAAGTCAGCGATTTCATAACAGCGTCCTGATTCTCCTTGGTTAATGAGTCCAGGCAATATTACCCTGTCGTCGTCGCGCAGGAGGTTAATATTTGGAGGAGGATCGACTTCGTCAATTGAGCCTATAAGCATTAAACGAGCGTCTGGAAAACGTTCTCTAAGTTTTAACCAAGCTTTTGTAAGAATTTCAATGCCTTTAACGCAACAAATTCTTCCAGAAAATAATATTAGAGGAAAATAATTTTCAGATTTTTTAATCTTTATTGTTTTTATTATATCAGGTATATCGTGAACATTACATTGTAACCATTCACGTTTAAAACCATTAGCCGAACCTTGGCCTAATGTGAAAACTTTATCTTTAGAAACTATCCTTTCCGAGACTATGAACTCTAAAAGGGAAGGCGAGACGCACCAAACTTTGGTGGACAAAAAAGCGGTAAATTTTTCTATTAATCTATAAACTTTTCTTGTAAAACCTTGACATTGATCAGTTTTTGAACCATGGCAGGCATAAAAGCGTACTTTTACCCGACAAATAAAAGCTGCTAACATACCAAAAATAGCAGATTTAGGACTACCAGCATGAACTATATCAGGTTTAATTTTTATAATAACGCATATTAAATTTATTAATAAAATAATATCGCTAAAAAATGATATACGTCTATTTATTTTAAAAGGAAATATACTTATTCCATCTCTATCTTTAACCTCATTTAAAAAATTATCATCATTAGATATTAAAGAAATATCAAATCCTTGTTCTTTTAAGAATAAATTTTGCCCTTTTTGAAAGTATAATGGCATTGAAGCAGAAGAATAGATGTATAATAACTTATATTTCATATATAGTCCTAATATTATAAGACCACGGCAACTTTAAGTTAAGCTACCGTGGTCTTTAAATGAAAGCGAAATGGAAAGGAAGGATCAATAATCTTGGTACGGGCGTAACTCTTTACTGCGGTTCGGATGACGCAGCTTGTTGATGGCTTTGGCCTCAATCTGCCGGATTCTTTCTCGGGTGACCCCAAAAGTCCGGCCCACTTCCTCCAAAGTCCCGTCGCTAGTCTTCCCTATGCCAAAGCGCAGGCGCAGAACTTCGGCTTCCCGGGGAGTTAGAGTGGCTAGGACCTTTCTGACTTGTTCCTTAAGGCTGTTCTTCATGACGGCCGCGTCAGGGCCGATGCCGTCAGTGTCGGTGAGGAAGTCGCCAAGATTGGTGTCTTCGTCGTCGCCAATAGGAGTCTCCAAAGAGATGGGCTCTTTGGCGATTTTTAGGACCCGACGGACTTTATCCAAAGGCATTTCCATCTTGTTGGCGATCTCTTCGGGAGTTGGCTCGCGACCCAGCTCCTGAAGGAGATAGCGGGAGGTCCTGATGAGCTTATTGATCGTCTCGATCATGTGGACCGGAATTCTGATGGTCCTCGCTTGGTCGGCGATGGCCCTCGTGATAGCCTGACGGATCCACCAAGTGGCGTAAGTGGAGAACTTATAGCCACGTTGATACTCAAACTTGTCCACCGCCCGCATTAGGCCAATATTGCCTTCCTGGATTAAATCCAGAAACTGCAGGCCTCGGTTGGTGTACTTCTTAGCGATAGACACCACGAGCCTTAAGTTGGCTTCAATGAGGTGTTTTTTGGCCTCGCTAGCTAAGCTCTCGCTTTGTTCGATGTTAACCAGGATAGAGTGGAGATCATCCGCGCTCATTTTACAAGAGTGTTCAAGATCACGCAGATTTTTAGCGTAGACAGCCGTTTCTTTGGCTTTTTCAGCCACTATATCAGGATCAAGTTTAATAGCGCGGCACTTTCGGGCCACGGTTTTGGGGTTTTGGAGGAGCTTGTCGCAAAGCTCGGCCACTTCTTCCGGGGTTTGAAGGTTAAACAAATCGCAATTATGTTTCACCTTTTGACGAGCGGCGGAGAGTTGCTGATCCCAGTCCCGCAGGCGGCTAACCATACCGTCGTATTGACGTTTGTGGAGTCTGAGCTTTTGGAACATTAGCTCAATCTCGTCTTTATAACGGTCTAAACGGGCGGCTAGGTTTTTTTTCCGATCTTCGGTCGCGTTAGCCTTTTCCGCTTCGAACCGTCTAGCGTATCGGGCTTGGTTTTGAAATTGTCGTTCAATGTCCTTAATGTGGTTGATGACTTGATCGCGACGTTTGTTCGTCTCGGGTTGAGCGTCCTCGTCGTCTTCGGCGTCCTTGACCACTTCTTTCAGCTTAAGTTCGTCAGACTCAAGTTTTTTCCGAATAGCGATGATGCCATCCAGGCCAACGGAGGTGCGGATAAGAGATTTTATAACCTCTTTTTCGCCATTTTCGATCTGTTTAGCTATAACGACCTCGTCTTCCCGGCTTAGGAGATTGACAAGGCCCATCTCCTTGAGATACATTTTGACTGGGTCGGCGGTTCGAGGGTCGGCGTCTTGCTCGAACTTTATTTCAGGTTCATGATCGCCGGTTTTAAAGTCCTCGAATTTTTTGCTACCATGAAGATCGATGTCATCAACAGTGTGAATGTCGGCATCGTCAATATACGCCGCCATAACTTCCTCAATGTTGTTGCCATCGTAGACAGTGGAACTTTCGTACACGTCAGACGGCATGCCATCAACAAGATCTGTTAAATCAGAATCTTTATTGATGTAAGGGATTTTTTTCATTTTATATACCTAAGATCTTTGACGACCTCAATGATATAGTTGTTTAAACTATATTAAACAATAAAATGATACTATACGTGATTAATTAATCACGTTAGCCACCTCTGTAAGTATCTGACATAATTCGCTTTCGCACGGTCAGAACGCAGACCTCTAACGTCAGAATATATTGGATTTTATCAGAGTTTGGTCTTAAGCTCCTTACAATCTAAACCCCATTGAAACAAAAAGGGGGTGGAAAAAATACGACTCATTTTTCTTTGGAAATTAAAAAGAATTACCCACTGAAAAAAAGGAAAATAAGTTTAGCTCATATAAGCCAATAAATAGAATTAGGCGAATGAGATAAAGGGGCCCATTTATAATTTTTTTTCGGTAAATAACCGTAAATTAGGGAGGTCACGCCTTGGCCCAGACGCCTAATAATTCGGTTAACAGAAGCGACATATCGACAATCGTCGCACAGTAACCTTAAAAAATTATAACACATTTCTGAAAAAAATCAAGTCCTAAACCAAAATTTTTTTCATAACTTTTTTTGACCAAAATAACTATTATTTAATTAAACATGTTAAAATTTTATTTTTCAATTTTTGTTTATCACTAAAATGTCAAAAAATAAAGGCCAAAAAAAATTTTTTTTTGGCCCTATAACAATATTTTTGGGTCGAGGCCAGATTTTTTTGACTGGTCCAACCTTAGAGACATATTTTTTCGCCAATCACCGTCAATTATTTGATAACGACGCGACTTTTTTAGCGGTAAAAAAAATTTTTACTTGACCAGCGGTTATGAGTGCGCTAAGATTATTTGAGAAATATTGAGGTCTTATTTCTTGCTGGGGAATCGTCTAAGGGTAGGACTGCAGTCTCTGGATCTGCCTATCGGGGTTCGAATCCCTGTTCCCCAGCCAAAAAAAAATAGTTCAATCCATATATCTATTGAAGGTTTTTATGAAGCGTCATACCAGATTAAGGATTTAGTCATGTTTATCAATAATATCAAACTTATGTTAAATTATTTAATGTATTTATAACCACTAGGTATATATTTCTAGTGGTTTTTTTGTTTTATTTGTAATGATTGACTTAAGCATGTTTATTTATTGCCACGCTAAAAATAGCAGGAGTTTAAATTGAAAACAAATACTACTATCTTGTTTTTGGGACTCTTCATTGGTCTACTTCTGCTTATTCCAACGGTAGAAGCCCAAGAAGCCCCAAAAGTTTTAAAGATCGCCGGAAAAGCCGAAATTTTACAAAAAGGCCGTTGGTTAAAAGCTAAAACTGGTCACGAATTGTTAGTTGGCCAGGCGATAAGATTAGTTAAAGGCAAAGAATTAACCCTGATCTCAGACGGTGGGCAGATTGAGATTGTCGTGTCTGACGGTGGCGCGATTAAATATAATGGTCAGGTGCCAGAGAGAAGCGTCCCTTGGGGCGCGCCAAAAGTAGTCTCCAGTAAATCTGATCTGACCAGACAAATCCAACTTTTAGAAGGAACGACTCATGTAACCGTCACCAACGCTCAACCTTTGCGCGTAATAACGCCTTTGGTCATCGCGGCGGTCAGAGGCACTGATTTTTCGGTTAAAGTGGAGCCCGACGGTAGCTCGACGATCACCGTCAGAGATGGCTCGGTCTTGGCGATTGGCAGAACTGGCCAGACGGAAATGGTTGAGGCTGGCTCTAGTTTTCAGATAACAGCCGAGCAATACGCCAGGTATTTAAAACGACAAAAAGTCAAAATTCCGCCTGAAGGTTGGAAACAAATTCCAGATGAAGAACAAGAGGCTTTGGACTCCAAGACCTTTAAATCTGGAATTCCAGGACGAGCCGTTCATAGAACTAATCGTTCTACTAATAAAAACAACAACAACAACAATAATAATAATAACGTTAAACTCAAAAATCTCAGTTAAAGTTGTATATTTATATATATTAATATACAACTTGAGATTTAATTTTTTTCATTAGAATAACAGTTTTTGGGTCAATTTAGTATCTAAAAGATCGCTTAAATTTCACAAGAGGTTTTTATTTTTTAATTTATGGTTAAAAAGGCTATTATAACAGGCATAACAGGCCAAGACGGAGCTTATTTAGCCTCTTTCCTCCTTGAAAAAGGTTATAAAGTTTTTGGAGCTTTCCGACGTTCAAGTTCCTCGAATTTTTGGCGTCTTGAGTATCTTGGTCTTCGCGATCACCCAAATTTATTTCTTGTGGAGTATGAGTTAACTGATTTATCATCTAATATTCGTCTAATTCAAAGCGTTCAACCAGACGAATTTTATAATTTGGCCGCTCAAAGTTTTGTTCATGTTTCTTTTGATCAGCCAATTTCCACGGCTCACATAACTGGCCTGGGGACCGTCAATATACTGGAAGCTATCAGGACTGTCAAACCCGACACGCGATTTTATCAAGCCTCTAGCTCAGAGATGTTCGGTAAAGTTATAGAAGTCCCCCAAAACGAAAGCACCCCTTTTTACCCTCGAAGCCCCTACGCCGCCGCAAAATTATACGCCCATTGGATAACAATTAATTATTACGAGAGTTATAATATATTTGGATGCAGTGGAATCCTGTTTAATCATGAGTCACCTTTAAGAGGTAAAGAATTTGTAACTCGTAAAGTTACAGATTTAGCGGTAAAAATCAAATTAGGGCAACCTTGTGTCATTGAATTAGGTAATATTGACTCAAAAAGAGATTGGGGTTACGCTAAAGAATATGTTGAAGGCATGTGGTTAATGCTTCAACAAGAAAAACCTGAAACTTATGTTTTAGCCACAGGTCGAACTGAAACCGTCAGAGATTTTGTTTCTATGACTTTTCAAGCTTTAGACCTGAGCCTTAAGTGGTCGGGTCAAGGGGAAAATGAAACCGCATATTGTCAAGAGCTAGACCGCCTGGTCGTGAAAATAAATCCAAAATTTTACCGCCCGGCCGAAGTAGATCTTTTAATTGGCGACCCTTCCAAAGCTGAACGGCGACTGGGCTGGAAAGCCACGACTTCGTTAGAAGAATTAGCCAAAATGATGGTTATCGCTGACTTAGAAAGAGTAAAAAAAGGGATCAGTTTTTGATACCTAAGGTAATGTAAAATTGGCTAACAATCTTAAATGCTTTAAAGCTTATGACATTAGAGGTCAAATTGGCGATGATTTAAATGAATCTATCGCTTGGAAAATTGGAGTAGCCTACGGAAAGTACTTAAATCCACGAAAAATCGCCGTAGGCGGAGATATAAGGCATAGCACACAGTCACTTAAAGCGGCTCTTATTGATGGTTTAATTTCAACGGGCGTAGACGTCTTAGACTTAGGGTTGACTGGCACCGAAGAAATATATTACGCAGTTATAAGCCAAAGTTTAGATGGTGGGATAGAAGTCACGGGGAGTCATAACCCTAAAACGGATAATGGCCTAAAGTTAGTGCGCGCCGAAGCCCGCCCAATTAGCGGAGACACTGGCCTTTTGGAAATAAAAAATATCGCTGAAAATTTATCCCCTTCATCTCTTCAAAACGTAAGTAAAGGCAAACATATAAATACGTCTTTTAAAGAAGAGTTCGTTGATTATTTATTACAATTTATTAATTTTAAAAATATACGACCTACCTCTATCATAGCGAACTGCGGCCATGGCGCCGCGGGACCAATCCTTAAATTAATATCCAATAGATTTATCGATCTCCAAATCCCTATCAAATTTGAATTTATCGGCCTTGAACCCAATGGCGATTTTCCTTTAGGGTTACCAAATCCTTTATTGCCAGAAAATCGAAAGGCGACCTCAAAAGTGGTTATTGAGCGAAAAGCCGATCTTGGTTTAGCCTGGGATGGAGATTTTGATAGGTGTTTCTTTTTTGACGAGACGGGGGAGTTTGTTGAAAGCTATTATTTGGTTGGCCTGTTCGCGCGGCATTTTTTAGCTGAAAATCCGGGCGCGGCGATCGTTCACGATCCTCGCTTGGTCTGGAACACTATAGATTTAGTTAACGCCGCTGGCGGTCGGCCAGTTGTGTGTAAAACAGGTCATGCTTTTATTAAAGAAAAAATGAGACAAGAAAAAGCTATATATGGAGGAGAGATGAGCGCTCATCATTATTTCTCTAATTTTAGCTATTGTGATAGCGGAATGATTACTTGGCTCATTTTATTGGCTATACTTTATAAATCAAATAATAACTTATCAAGTCTAGTTTCAGAACGCAAAGCCAAATTTCCGTGTAGTTCTGAGTTAAACTATAATGTAAAATCAACGTCAGCAGTTTTAGATTCTGTTTTAAATAAATATGAAAAATACGCTTTAACTAAAAATTTTACTGATGGTTTGAGTTTAGAAATGCCTAATTGGCGTTTTAACTTAAGATCTTCAAATACTGAACAACTTTTGAGGCTTAATCTAGAAACAAGATGTAATAATATTGAAATTAAAGATATGATATACGATATTGAAAAAACTATAAATCTGTTTACAATATAATTGTTTGATTTTATGAATAAATTATTTATTATGATTAAATTTCTTTAGAGAAATTTTATCTAATTTATTAATGTTTAATATAACTTTTTTCAAAAATTCTCCAATTAATTTGTAACTAGAAATTCTAAAAGGTAATGAAAAAACATAAAAAAGATTTGTATTATTGAATAATAGTAAGTAATAACAAAATGAAAACCAAAATTTTAAATTAAAAATTTTCACTCCACAATAAAGATGAGTAATATATGAAAAAATCCATCGAGGATGAACAAAATTATAATATTTTTTTACAACATCAATAGATTCTTTAACCATATCAAAATTTTTAGACGTTGTTTTATTATCGTCGTATATCCGAAAAGACGCTAAATATATAGGTAAATACATAAATTTTACAAATTTTGCCATACGAATCCATAAGTCATAGTCCATGCAATACTGTAAATTTTGATTAATACCACCAACTTTATCAAATAATGATTTAGTAAAAAACGTAGCCGCTTGACAAATTATACATCTTTCGGCAAGAGCTTTATAGTTAAAAGGGATAACATCTGGACAAGGCCTTGTTATATTGTCATAAAGATCAATAATATGCCCGTTACCGTAAACTAGTTCATATTCAGGATTTTCAGTTAAAAATGTGACCGCTGTTCTAACCGCGTCAGGCAAGTAAAGGTCGTCTGAATTTAACCACCCAATGATTTTACCGTTGGCCATAGCGATGCCTTTATTTAAGGCGTCTGATTGGCCTTTGTCTGGTTCTGAAATCCAATGGATTTTATCTCCATAACTGCGCAATATGTCTATAGTTTGATCTGTTGACCCACCATCAACCACTATATACTCGATATTTGAGTAACTTTGGCTTAAAATACTATCAATAGTTTTTTTAATAAAATGGCCTTGGTTGTATGATGGAGTAATTACAGAAACTAAAGGATTTTTATCAGGCATATTGACTACTTTTATACCATTGTATAGTATTTTGAAGACCTGTCTCAAACGGAAC
This sequence comes from Deltaproteobacteria bacterium, assembly GCA_031257535.1. Lineage (GTDB taxonomy): Bacteria > Desulfobacterota > Desulfarculia > Adiutricales > Adiutricaceae > JAIROO01. Next base: position 11,449 of record JAIROO010000014.1, on the reverse strand, counting down.
CGAGGCCTTAAAACCAAATTCTTTGAAGGCTTTCGACGTGTCTAAACACCGACGAGGTTGGCCCTCTGGTTTGGTCTTATCCCAAATAATATGGCCTTTAAAGCCAGATAAACGGGATATAATATGAACCAAATTTTTAATACTAATTTCCATTCCAGAGCCAATATTTACAGGCTCCGAACTATCGTATTTTTCCGTCGCCAAAATAATCGCTTCGGCGCAGTCTTCCGCGTATAAAAATTCTCTAGTCGCTTCTCCAGTTCCCCAGACCTCAATTTCATTTGAGCCGTTTTTAAGCGCGTCAAAACACTTTTTTATTAACGCGGGTATTACATGAGAACTTTTAGGGTTAAAATTATCTCTTGGACCATAAAGATTAACAGGTAGTAAAAAAATAGAATTGAAGCCATACTGGCTTCGATAAGCTTGCGATTGAACAAGCATCATTTTTTTAGCTAAGCCGTAAGGCGCGTTGGTCTCTTCAGGATACCCATTCCAAAGATCTTCTTCTTTAAATGGCGAGTTAGTGAACTTAGGATACGCGCAAATTGTTCCTAAAGCGACAAATTTTGTTACGCCAAACAAACGAGCTTGTTCCATAAGTTGAACGCCCATGATTAGATTAGAATAAAAAAAATCGCCTGGATGTTCACTGTTAGCGCTTATACCTCCAACTTTTGCGGCTAGATGGATTATGATTTCTGGTCGAGCGTCATTTAATAATTTATGTATTCCATTTTCTGTTGTAAGATTATAGTTAGAGCTGCTAGGCACAAAAAGGTCATTGCAACCACGTTGCTTTAATTTTTCAATAACGTAACTACCTAAAAAACCAGAACCACCAGTAACTGTTATTCGATAATTTTTTAAATTTATCATAATAAAATATTTTAATTGAATATAGAAAGCCGACCATATATATCTTCATAGCGAACAATATCATCTTCGCCAAGATATGCCCCTGTTTGTACTTCTATCATGATTAAAGGTATCTTACCATTATTAACAACTCTATGTTTTAAACCAGCTTTAATATATGTTGACTCATTAGTATCAAGAAAAAAAACTTTATCGTCACATGTTACTTCTGCCATACCACTTACAACGATCCAATGTTCATTTCTATGACGATGTAACTGATAAGATGATGATCCACCAGGTTTAATTTCTAGACGTTTAATCTGAAAACGATCAGATTTTTCAAGAATAGTAAATGACCCCCACGGTTTATAAACTGTACGATGATTTTTATATGTTATATTATTGTTTAACTTTAAATAGTCATAAATTTTTTTAACATCTTGATCGTTTTTATTATCTAAAACCAATAATGCATCTTCAGTATCTACTACAGTTAAATTTTGAACACCTAGTAATGCGACTGTTTTATCGTTATTAGAATTATAAACATTACAATTATCGCTTTTTAATGTAATAAGATTAGTAAGCCCATTATTAGAGTTATTACAATTATCTTTTGGAAATAAAGAAGTGTATCTTGTCCATGAACCAATATCAGACCAACCTATATCGCATGGAATTACAGATATATTACTTGATTTTTCAAATAAAGCATAATCAATTGATATATTTGGAGTTAAAACAAAACTTTCATCAATTAGTTCTATAATTGTTGAAAATTTATTTATTATATCACTTGACTTAATAGCGTTATCCAAGCTTATTTTAGATGTTTCAACTAAATCAGGCTTATAAAATTTCGTTTCATACAATAAGACCCCTGTTTTAAAACAAAAAATACCTGCATTCCAAAGATAATTGCCATCAGATAAAAATTCTGAAGCTTTAGCTTTAGTTGGTTTTTCTATAAAACTTATAACTGAATTATTAATATATTTTATATAACCAAAACCTGTTTCTGGGTAAGTAGGTTTAATACCAAAGGTAACTAAACGATTTTGGGTCGCTAGTTCTACAGCGTTAATAACCGCGGAATTAAATGATTCCTTATCATTAATTAAGTGATCCGCCGACAGAACTAACATTGGCATTTCGTCGCCATAAGTTGATTGAATTTCTAAGGCGGCGGTAACAATCGCTGGCCCGGTATTATGTCCGAAAGGTTCTAAAATAGATAAACATTGTTTATTAAGATTAAGTTTTTTGAATTCATCTATAACAGAAAAATATAATGATTTATTTGTTACAGTTATAATTTCAGTATATAAAGGAATGTCATTACAAAGTAAAAATGATTTTTGAATTAAACTAAAACCATCTGGAGTTGTAATGAAAGGTTTTGGGTGTAATTCCCTGGAAAGGGGCCAAAGGCGAGAGCCAACGCCACCGCATAAAATGACACATATTAAGTCTGGTTTTGACATATTTTAAGTATTGCTATATATAAATATTTAAGTTAAAACAAAAATAAAAAAATGCTATTTTTTAATCGAAGAAATTTTACGCCAAAGAACAAAAAAAATCAACCCCTAAATTTTTGCCTTTCCATCTTATCTGTCAGCTCATGACGCCACCGATAAAAACCATCTTTTAATTTTTAAGAGTAATTGATAGTATTTTAAATAATATTAGTAATTCTAATAATAAATAAAAAGACTTAATTACGGATTTTTAGGTTGGCAAAAAAAACAAGCGAAACTTCACGATTAGTGTTATAGTTTCTTTTAAGGGTTAACGTCAAAGATTTCTTTCTAAAGCGTCAATGGGACTTCCGTCGCGCGTTCAATTTCGTTCGCCCTCATTCAGGGGGCAATTATACAGAATATTAAGTCAAAGGCTTATTATTGTTCAACGCTATTCTAGTAAATTATATTTTATTAAATATGTTTTTTTATGCTTATGAAAAATAATATTTTATATCTCTATTTAAATAAAACAATTTTAGAAACTAGAATTGGTCAATGGCGTATTATTTGGAAAAATGACGGATTTGATTACCCTTTACTTTTAAATAGGTTTTTATCTGGAGATATTAATAGCCAAAAGTTAACTACAGGGTCACTTTATGGGACTGTCCATAAGGTAAGCTACAAAGGACGTTTATTTGTTATAAAACATAATACCGAACAGGATCATCGTCTAGAAAAACGCTTATTTTCCTATCTAGCCGGCACTCGGTTTTCTCGCCTAATTCTGTTGACCGCCAAAGCTATCCAACAGGGCTGCCCAGTCGTCCAAGACGTTTATTTGGTTAAAGAGAAAATGGCGGGCCGTTCTTGTTCTGAAGCTTATATTATATCCGAATACGTTCCAGGTCAAAGTTTTATCAAAGAAAATTCTGAGCCCGGCCAGCCCATTGTTTTTTTTCGGCCTGGGGAAAATTTGGCTTTGATCGCGGAAGCATTAGGAACTCTCCACGCTTATGGCCTGGCCTCCAACGACGCCATAATCAGCAACTTCATCCTCACCGACCAAAACAAGATTAAGGTAATCGACCTCCGCCCCAATACTCCCATTCTCATCGGCCAGGCCAACGACGTTCTGAAGATGCGGAGGTCTTACCAGACCGAAGTGCCAATCAACGGTTGGCTTCTCAAAATTTTAGTTGGCTTACTGACTTTTCGCGACCGCCTAAAACAGCGTCTTCGGGTTTGGCGAAAAAGAGTTCCACCTCCTCCACCGCCAAAAATCTGGGAGGATTTTCCGTCAACCACTGACACTACCACCACTTCGCCAGGACAGCCAAATCGTCCCACCCTAGGAGTCGACCGAGATTTGACCTTAAACTCGCTCCCAACTTTGAAGGTAGGGGAGGCCAATTCGGAAAACAATCTGGAAAAAGAGAAGCTCGTCCAACTTTTAGGCGAAAATGACTTAATTACGGCTAAACAGGGCCATAACGCCAGCCAAAGAATCCTTTTGGCTAAGGTTGACCAATGGCGGATTCAGTGGATAAACGATGGATTTGATTACCAATCTTTGTTGAACAGCTTTTTAGCCGGGGAAGTTACAGGCCAAAGATTAGCTACTGAGACGCCATTTCGCGTGGTCCACAAGGTAGAATTCGCCGGCCGACTGTTCGTCGTCAAGCATGACGAAGAGATTGACCGTCGCTTGGAAAAACGACTCTGGTTTTATTTAGCGGGGACAATGTATTCGCGCCTTATCCGCTTAACGGACAGGGCCATCGAAAAAGGCTGCCCGATTCTTCAAAAGGTCTACCTGGTCAAAGAAAGAATGTCTGGCCGTTTCTGTCAGGAAGCCTATGTCGTCGCCGAGTATGTCCCAGGGCAAAGCTTTATGAAGGAGACTTACGAGGAAGGTAGTCAGGCGGTCTTTCTACGCCCGGGGGACAATTTGCCTTTGATCGCCAAGGCCTTAGGAACTCTCCACTCCTACGGTCTGGCTTCCAACGACGTGAAAATCAGCAACTTCATTCTCACGCCCTCAGGCCAGATCAAAATTATTGATCTATCCACTAATACGCCTATAATATTAGCTAAAATAAATGATATACTAGAAACGCGTAAATTATATGACATTGAAGTGCCTAGTAATAGCGCGTTAGTCGGTTTATTGGCGCGCTTAATGTCTTTACATCGACGTTTTAAGCATCGGCTGAGGGTCTGGCGGAAAAAAGTCCCCGCCCAAAGGCCGCCAAAAATCTGGGAAGATTTACCTAACGTCTCTATATCTAAATCTGACGAAAAGTCAGAAAATCAAGACCTAGACGACTCATCCGAAAGTCTTAAAGAATGATTTATCGGTATTATATATCTTTATAATATATTTCTTTTCTATTATCCGATATATATTCTTTTTTTAGAGTTAATAATTTAACTTAATGCGATTAAAACTCTAAGATAAAAATATATAGACCAATTCACTTCCCTCGCCCTTTTGGGCCTTTTAAACGTTTAAGTCTTAAAAATTTCTAGTTTCTCGTCTGTGATATAATTACTGGCTTGGTGAGACTATTCTCGCCGAGAAAGATTTTATCGCTGCTGGAGCGCAAGGAATGACTCCCTTAACCGCCCGAAACGACGACACATTTCTGGCTCTTGATATTGGCGGGACCAAAGTCTCTTGTGGTCTGGTCACGCGAGAAGGCGAAGTCCTTTTCCGAGACTCCTTTCCTACGTCTCAATGGCCGACTCCCGTGGCTATGACGGAGAAAATCGTCGAAAAACTAAAAAATATCTGGACCAACGCTGATAACGGCCGTCGACCTAAGGCTTTAGGCATAGGCGCGCCTGGGTGGATCCGGCCTAAAGAAGGGGTCGTCGTTATGGCCCCCAATATCCCAGGTTGGCGCGACGTGCCGATTACCCGGATCATGAGCGAAGCCATGGATCTGCCGGCTATTTTAGAAAACGACGCTAATCTTTACGCTTTAGGCGAGTGGCTAGCTGGAGCCGGGCGGGGCTCTGAAAACGAGATAACCCTAACTTTAGGGACCGGCGTAGGGGGTGGGTTAATTCTTAATGGTCGTTTGTGGAACGGATCTTTCGCTAGCGCCGCCGAGGTTGGCCATATTCCGTATGATCCTTGGAACGGGACTATCTGTGGCTGTGGTCGCCGAGGTTGTTTAGAAACCGTGGCCTCGGCTACGGGCATGACTCGGGTAGCCCGAGAGTGGCTCGCACAAAGCCGCGAAACTATTTATAAAGGTAAACCAGAAGAGATTAATCCGGCCATTATGTTTGAATTGGCCCGACGGCTGGATCCCATGTCCTTGTTCGTCTTTAAAACGGCGGGCGAAGCCTTAGGCTTAGCCTTAGCCACCATCTTCAACCTTTTGAGCTTAGAGGTGGCGGTTATCGGCGGAGGAGCGGCCGGAGCCTTTGAATTTATTGAAAAACATATCTTAGAGACTTTGAGCGAACGCTTGATTACGGCTCATATCCAGGAGATCAAAGTCATAAAAGGAACTTTAGGCCTTAACGCCCCCTTAGTGGGAGCCGCGGCTTTGTTAACCGCGGCGGGATATTGATTTAAAACATTATATTTTTAAAATAATATATTGATAATAATCTGGTTATCGTTCCTTTTGCCGTTTTTGAACTTGGCTAAATCGCGGCCTCCCTAAAGAGCCAGCTCATTAACGCGACTTTGGCCCTAAACTCTCCCAAGACGCTTTTCCGCGGCTCCGTCAATAGCGGCGGGATATTGATTCAAAACATTCATTTTTTAATATAATATCTGGAGAATACATGACTCTAGATCCTTTAGCCGGTCAGTTAGCCCCCCCCGCGAAGATTGTTAATTTAGCTCGCCTTATGGCGGAGTATTACCAAGGTCAGCCTTTGGTCCCGGTCGCTTTTGGCACTTCAGGCCATCGGGGTAGCGCTTTTAAAGGCTCTTTTAACGAACCGCACGTGGCCGCTATTACTCAGGCCGTGGTTGAGTACCGGAAATCCCAAGGTTACAAAGGGCCCTTATTCTTAGGTTACGATACCCACGCTCTCTCTGAAGGAGCTTGGCGAACCGCTTTAGAGGTTCTAGTGGCCCAAGCAATCCCGACCATTATTAGCCAAGACCAGGAATATAGCCCCACCCCGGTCATATCTTTTCTAATTTTGGAACATAACCGTCTCCACCCAGAAGCTTTGGCCGATGGGATTATAATTACCCCTAGCCACAACCCACCTCAGGACGGGGGCATCAAGTATAATCCGCCTAGCGGAGGGCCAGCCGACGTGGACGCGACCGGTTGGATCGAGAAAAGGGCGGGGGAGCTTTTAAAAAAACCAGAATCAATCAAACGCGTACCTTTATATCGGGCTTTAACCGCCTCCCACGTAGAAGCGAAAAATTTTATAACGCCTTTTGTCGAGAGTCTCGGACAGGTCGTGGACTTAAAGCTGGTTAGCGAGGCCAAACTTAAGCTCGGGGTCGATCCTTTAGGCGGCTCGGGAGTCCATTTCTGGGAACCAATCGCCGAGCGCTGGGGGTTAAACATAACCGTGGTTAACCCCATAGTCGACCCTAGTTTTTCCTTTATGACCCTCGACGCCGACGGGGCGATCCGTATGGACTGCTCGTCGCCTTACGCCATGGCCAATCTATTAAAGATAGGCGACCTTTTTGACCTGGCTTTTGGCAACGATCCAGATTACGATCGGCATGGGATCGTCTCTGGCGGCCAGCTCATGAATCCCAACCATTATCTCGCCACGGCCATCTCCTATCTTCTAGCCAATCGTCCTTTATGGCCCAAAACGGCTAAGATAGGCAAAACTCTGGTCTCTTCTAGCGTTATTAACCGGGTAGTGACGGGAGCTGGGCGGGAAGTTTACGAAACCCCGGTGGGTTTTAAGTGGTTTGTAAAGGGTTTGTTAGAGAAAACCCTTCTTTTTGGCGGCGAGGAGAGCGCGGGAGCCACTTTTCTTAAAATGGACGGAACCACCTGGACGACCGACAAAGACGGTTTTTCCATGACTTTGTTAGCCGCTGAAATCTTGGCGAAAACCGGACGAGCCCCCCATGAAATTTACGCTAGCCTTACGGAAAAATATGGGACCACGGATTACGGCCGGGTGGACTCGGACTTAACCGAATCCGATAAGAACGCCTTAGCTAAATTTGAGGTGGCGAGTTTAGTCGGCCAAAAATGCGCTGGCCAGACCATTGTCGAGGCCTGGACCAAGGCTCCTGGCAATCAAGCCTCTATCGGCGGCTTAAAAGCCATTTTAGCCGACGGTTCTTGGTTCGCTTTAAGGCCCAGCGGCACGGAACCTAAAATAAAGTTATACGTGGAAAGCTTTAGCGGCGCGGATTTTCAGGCTCAAATCACCCAAGACGCGCGGGCTTTGGTTTTAGGCTGTTGAGTTCACTTTACGCCCTCGCTAAAATAACACTTTTAATCGCTAAAAGCTCATATATAAGCGATATATGATTGTGAGTACATTTATAAATAATATATGGTGATCGCTAAAAGTTTTAATTCTTCTATATAGTAAGAAAGCGCGTCTCAAATTTCAAAAACAAGAGTTTTACCGCGTCAGATTTAACAAAAGTGTTTTTTGACGCTTGTTCGGTCTTCTCACGGACCAGGGGACATTAAAAGCGGCTATATCCCAGAAATTGCCGTCTCCTAAGCGGCGAGGGAAAGCTTTATTCCGGTTTTTCTTGTCTTTTTAATTGACGCGTCAGTTTAATTTTTTAAAATAATTCTTTGATAATTACTTTTAGTGCCCATTTACCAATCCAAAATAACAAAAATTTTTTTGAATAAGGCATGGGAAAATCCAAAAAAAGCTTGACTTTTTTTATTTTCTCCAGTATAAATAATTAGTTTTTTTTTATTTTTAACAAGTGTTTAACATTTTCCAAAACATCCAGCCCCTTGAAATAGTCTTACTAGGGCACCACGTTGTCATTATGTCACGGAAAAAAAACCCAAACGGCTTAAACAGAGTTGCCAAAGGGATCCATTTTTTTAAAGTTTTATATTTAACCAAAACCATTGGCGGTTATTGGTCCCGCGAATTTCTTACAGATTTCTCCACTCCGCCTAGCCTTATAGTCCTTAGTCAACTCTTTCATTAGCTCTTTTTAACCGTCTAATATCTATTCCAGAACGCTAAGCCATCGCTAATCGATTAAGCGTTCATATCCTTTTTTTTGTCAATTTTTAGATATATATATACGGTTTTTATGTCTTTCTCATATTTAAAAGACGCATTAAGGGCTCAATTATCTGATATTAGTCTCGCTAAACGGTGGAATAGCCCTCAAGGTTATAAAGACTTTCTCAAAATTTGCTTACCCTTGATCGCCTCCACCATGGCGTCCTCAATTATGCTTTTTACGGATCGGCTTTTTTTGAGTCGGTATTCAATGGAAGCTATCGCCGCCTCTTTGCCGGCTGGAGTTATCAAGTTAACCATAACCGCGGTTTTCCTGGGAGTGGCCTCTTACACGGGAGTTTTCGCCGCTCAATACACCGGGGCCAATTTGCCTAAAAGAGCGGCCGCCGCTCTTTGGCAAGGGCTTTACTTCAGCTTTTTCATTGGCTTGTTATTATCGCTACTTTATTTCGCTAGCCCATGGTTATTCCGCTTAGTTGGCCACGATCCAGCGATCGCGGCTATTGAGGTCCAGTATTTTAGCGTCCTAACTTTAGGCTCCATCCCCGAACTGCTCATGGTGTCCATGTCTTGCTTTCTAGCTTCCATGGGTCGCACTCGCTCCGTGATGTGGGTTAGCGTTGGCGGGGCCTTGTTAAACGTGCCTTTAGATTACGTTCTTATCTTTGGCTTAAAAATAGGGGAGGGGACCTTAATTCCCGCGATGGGAGCACAAGGGGCGGCATTGGCTACGGTTTTCTCTTGGGTGGCCTCGGCCGGGGCTTTCGCTCTCCTAATTTTTAATAAAAAAATGGAAAAATCACACGGAGTTTGTACTCATCGGTCTCTAGAACCGGCTCTATTTTTCCGTTTAATGAAGTTTGGTTGGCCCGGGGGTCTTCAGTTTTTCATGGAGATTTTCGCCTTCGCCTTTTTCGCCGCGGCCGTCGGTTGGCTTGACTCCTTAACTTTAGCCACGAATAACATTGTTTTATCCATTGAGGGCATGTCGTTTATACCCATGCTGGGAGCCGGGCAGGCGGTTAGTATCTTAGTCGGGCAAGCTATTGGCCGGGGCCGTCCAGACGAAGGAGCTCAATCCACAAAAAGTGGTATGGTGCTAAGCACTATCTACGTTGTAACTATGGCCGGCCTTTTTATTTTTATTCCAGTCCCTTTACTGTCTATTTTTCTTGACGTTAACGTCCAACAAGCGACTCAGACGTTTATTTTAAGCCTAGGTCCGATCCTATTAAGGTTTGTAGCTGTATATTGTCTATTTGACGGGTTTTATTTATGTTGTTTTGGGGCGATTAGAGGAGCTGGAGACGTGTGGTTTCCCATGTTAGCTATGGGTTTTTGGGGTATATTTGGTCTCATGATCCCAATGTTAGCTTTACTAGCTTTAAAAATGGCGAGTATCTATGCTTTCTGGCTAGTTTTGGTATTCTATGTCCTAGGATTAACTGCCACTGGGATTTGGCGTTATCAGAGCCGGGTCTGGATGACTAAATCCGTCATTAACCCTCAAGAAATCGCGCCACGGGCTTGATGAGCTTTTATTTAGTTTAAAAATATTTAATTTTAAATTTTTTTCTTATCTTTTTCATAACACTTGTTATATAATTTTTATCTATTCTAAAAATATTTATTAATAAATATTTTATTATATTTTTAACAATAGATGTCTTAACTAAAAATTTTCCTGATAATTCAGTAAAAATTAAATTGGCGTATTTATTTATACATAAAATATTAGGTAAACTGGTTATTTTATAGTTATTATCTATCGATTGAGGGAATTTAACCGGTGTACAATTAGTTCCAGAGCCATCAAAGCCTAAATTTAACACTTTACTTTGTTTAGGGTATAAAGTTAAACCATTTCTGGTATAAACACATAAATCCCAATATATATCCCAAATTTTTATATTTTCAATTTCACTTCGAATTAAATAGCTAAATCTATCAAATTTACCATAATTGTTAAATTTTTGTATATCATCTTTGTTAAACATTTTAATATATTGTTGTCCGTTTAGGTGAAAATATTTCCATGCTCGTGACCAAGTGCCCCAACCCCAACTAGTTGTGTGATTTAGGAAAAAAGTTTCAGGTAAATAATTATTTGTATTATATGGAAAATAACCAGAAATTTGCATTACTGCATCATCATTTTTATATTTTTCCAATGCAAAATTCATATAATCTAAAAAAGTACTATGTGTAACAATATCATCCTCTAAAACAATAATTTTACCATATTTTTCAACCGTCTCAGTAATTCCTGAAACTACTGATTCTGTTAGACCTAAATTAATTTTACTTGGAAAGATAGTAATAGATGAAAATCCATCTATTGTATATAGATATTTTCTAATATTTTCTATATCATCTGATTGAGCTTCAATTTTTGGCCCATCTGAGTATATAATTAAATCTGTCTGAGTAGACAAATTGTTCTTTTTTAACGCTTCAACTGTTTGAATTAAACAGTTAAGTCTATTATAAGTGAATAACACTACTGGAGCTAAATTTTGTTTTAAACACATATTAAATCACGAGAAGGTATGATGGTGTTTGCCTAAGCATCCTAAGTCAAAAAAAAAGGTTGTAATCAGCTAATGAAATTTATACAGAAAAATTTTAGACTTGTCAATAAAAATTTTGAGGCCCCTAGACCATTATTATGTGCGCCCATGAAGGCGTCTTATCAGAGCGGTGTAATTCCGCTTCAGGGATAGTCAGCTCCCTGTAATCAATCGTAACTGCGTGTCATCGAGAGGTGGGGTGGAGAGCGACAGGAGGTGAATGAGCGGTCCGCGGGATGACGAACCTGTTTCGGCCTGGTATTGTGACGAGCATCCATATATTGCGAAGTCTAGAGGCGGACCAACTACTGAAGCCGGCGATAACTGAAACTTCGACGTAAGGTAGCTTGAGCCGCGCGAACCCCC
>JAIROO010000006.1 GCA_031257535.1 Deltaproteobacteria bacterium | reverse complement strand
AACATTTTGGTCTGACGGTTATTTTGCTTCCTCGATTGGACAAGCGAGTTTAGCGACTATTCAGGAATACATTCGAAACCAAGGTTAACCATATTGAAAACGCATTCATCCGCTAGACTCAAGTCTACCGGTTTTCTGCGAAAGATTTTATAAATTTAACTGGCCGTTTCATTTCTAAAAATATTACTTTATGAAAATTTTATATATTAATTTGCCTTATAAGTTTGAAATTAGTCGGACAAGTCGCTGGCCAGAAAAAACTAAATCTGGCACCTTATATTATCCATTTTGGTTGGCCTATAGCGCGGGCTACAGTCAGCTTAAAGGTCATGAGGTCCAACTTATAGACTGTATCGCGAGCGGCAACTCTAGAAATAGTTTGTTTGAGCGCGTTTCTGAATTTAGCCCTGACTATATCGTTACTGAAATAACCACTTCTACTTGCGTCTACGATTTCGAGACCATAGCGGAAATAAAACGACAATTCCCAAACCCAAAGATTATCGTGGCCGGGACCCACGCGACGGCTTTACCTGAGCTGGTTTTAAAATCGTGCCCGTCCATAGACATCGTCGCCCGTTCCGAATATGAGCTGATGGTGGTTGAGTTAGCTTCTGGCCAGCCGTTAACCGATATTCTAGGTATTTCTTACCTTAAAGACGGGGTTTTTCAATCTAACTCTGATCGTCAATATTGTGATAATCTTGACGAATTTCCTTTTGTTTCCAAAGTTTATAAACAATTCCTTAATTTCAACGATTATTTTTACTCCTTCGCCCAAAAACCAATGATTCAGATTTTTAGCGCTCGGGGCTGCCCTCATCATTGTAATTTTTGTTCTTATCCGGAAACAATGGGCGGGAGAGCGTTTCGTAAACGTTCGGTCTCCAATTTAGTTGATGAATTGGAATATATATCTCGTGAACTTCCAGAAATACGTGAAATATTCATTGAAGACGATACTTTTACAGTGGATCAAAAACGCGTAGCTGAAATTTGCGATGAAATTATACGTCGAAATTTAAAAATATTGTGGTCTTGCAACACCCGCGTGGATCTCTCGCTTCCACTTATGCGAAAAATGAAAGAGGCGGGATGCCGTTTGCTGGTCGTGGGCTTTGAAAGCGGTAACCAAGAAGTCCTTGACCAGACCCGAAAGGGGATCAAGCTTACGGAGTCATTGGCTTTCGCTGAGAACTCTAAACTAGCTGGGTTAAAAGTTTTTGGCTGTTTTATGATCGGCTTAACGGGCGATACCTTAGAGACGATCGAGGAGACTTTTCGCTTCGCCAAAAGGTGTTGCCCGGATATGTGTTTTTTCCAACAAGCGGTGCCTTTCCCTGGGACGCGTTTTTACCAATGGGTTAAGGAAAAAGGCTATTTAATAACGGAAGACTATGGTCAATGGCTCAACGACGACGGATATTTGAACTGTCTTGTTCAGTACCCATGGGGTGGACCCAAAGACGTTGAGCGTCTCCGCGACAAATTAATGAGCCGCTATTATTTCTCGTTTACATATATTATCAAAACTTTTTTGTCTAATCTCTCTTGGCAAGAGTTTAAACGCGTTACTAAAGGCGCTTGGGCTTATTTTAGTTTTAGAGCCAAAAAAATATTAAAAAAATAACAATATTTGCTATTAATATTTTAGTCGTATTAATTTTATACTTTAAAATTACAGTTATTACAGATTAATAAATCAAGTATTGTCGCATAGATAATTAAAGTAATTAAATATTACTTGAATAATATTTGTACGTTAAATATATTATGGATATAAGCGTCATTGTTCCTATATATAACGCTAAAAACTACTTACAATCTTGTCTGAACGCTTTATTGTCACAAGATTTTAAAAATTTTGAAATTATTTGCGTTGACGATGGCTCAACCGATGGCTCCAGCGAAATTCTCGACCGCGTCGAAGATCAAAGACTTAAGGTCATTCGTCAAGCCAACTCTGGAGCGTGGCCAGCTCGGTTAGCCGGGATCGCCGCGGCCAAGGGCGATTATGTGACTTTTTGCGACAGCGACGACCGGCCTACCCCCAATTGGCTCGCCGCCATGTATAAACGCGCCCGCGAGACCGGAGCGGATATCACGGTTTGTGGTTTTCGCCGCGTTGATGAGGCGACTGGCAAAATAGTCGCGACGGAAATGGGCCTTGATGGAGTTGAAGACGTATCTGTCAATAAAAGCCCACTTATGTTTCTTAACTCCGCCTTATGGAATAAGCTTTTTAAGGCTAAGTTGTTTGAAAATATTTTTAAACCCACAATAATTCCTAGAATAGCGGAAGATACTTTATTTATAGCCTCGCTATACCCTCGGGTTAATCGAATCGCTTTTGTTTCAACGGTCCTTTATGATTACACTGTCCGAAGTTCGTCGGCCATAGCTAACGTTGATACCGACGATATCCAAAAAACTCGCTTAGCCTTCGCCGAATTAGGCGATCTTTATCCTCAAAATCACAAGAATTGTCTGGCCGCGATCGCTTTTATCCATTGCGCCGTGGCCATGCTATTACTGATGAATAAGCCTTCTAGTGATACTATTAAAGAAACATATGTCTATTTAAATAAATATTTCCCTACTTGGAAGAAAATTTTATCATTAAAACAAGTTTTACAAAGTAGCCATAAAATAAAATTACTTAAAATTTATATAGTTCTCTTATGTTTTAAACTTCATATATTTTCTTTATTTATTTTTGTTTGGACGTTTATTAGTAAGAAGTTTGGTATAACCATTAAATGGTAATTGATAGAAATTTAATTGACTTCCTTCTAAATGGTTAAGCGCCTGGCGTTTCAACCAACAACCTAAAAAAGTCCCCTCCCCGTAAGCCGCGCCCGGCGTTTAGGGGTAACCTTTAAGGAGTAAACCTTAAAGGAGGTAAACTTAGGAGGTAAACTTTGAAGAGGGAAAAACTTAAAGGTAAAGCTTGATGGGGAAAACTTAAGGGTTAAAGCTTGATGGTTAAAATTTAAGGGTTAAAGCTTGTAGGGAAAACTTAGGAGTTAAACCCTTAATGGGTAAACCCTATAAGAGGTTCCCACTATAAGAGGTAGACCCTAGAAGGGGTAAACCCTAATAGAAGGGCTTTTATCCTTATTTTTGGCGCTAGATTTTTTTGAGAGGGAAGGTTAATTTTTTTTTAAGACCGGCCTTGAGCCCTCCTTTAAATCGCCCTTTAAAAAGTTAACTACCTGATTTTTCTCATAAAATTTTTAGATAGATTTTTTTAAAAACTTTCAACTTAAGTCTTGACAGATTCTTAAGCCCTGGTTACAATATTGAGCTTACCAAGACGGCCAGGAGTAGTTTTATGGCCGTTAAGCTGGAGGGGTGCCCGAGTGGTTAAAGGGAGCAGACTGTAAATCTGCCGACCTGGTGTCTACAGAGGTTCGAATCCTCTCCCCTCCACCAAATAATGGCTAAACTGGACAGCGGGAGTAGCTCAGTTGGCTAGAGCGTCAGCCTTCCAAGCTGAATGTCGCGGGTTCGAACCCCGTTTCCCGCTCCATTTTAGTTATTTTTAGGCCAATGGGTTATTTTATTAGACTTTAGGCCAAAAATTTATCGTTGGCCCACATAGCTCAGTCGGTAGAGCACGTCCTTGGTAAGGACGAGGTCATCGGTTCAAGTCCGATTGTGGGCTCCACTATATAAGGGGCTTAATTAACGCCGCCTACAGGCGTTTTCGTTTTAAGGGAGAAATCCAATGGCTCAAAACCGGGAAATCATCCAACTCCAGTGCACTGAGTGCAAGCGCAAGAATTACTCTACGACCAAGAACAAAAAAAAGCACCCCTCGCGTATGGAGACCAAAAAGTATTGCCCCTTTGATCGTCGCCACACTGTCCACCGCGAGGTCAAGTAGTCTCGTTACGGACTATTCGCGGCTTTTAGGCCAGTAGTTCAATTGGTAGAGCACCGGTCTCCAAAACCGGGGGTTGGGGGTTCGATTCCCTCCTGGCCTGCCATATATTGGCCGCGAACAATTAGTTTAATCCCCGTAAAAGGTGGTCAACCCTATAAAGACCAGGCGAAAACCGGTTGGCGATAAAGTCTTTAGTCGTCGATTTTTAGAGCCTTAACTATATAATCCTCTTAGACCCGGGTCTTTGGCGTCGCGGTCCAATTTACTCCCTAGGAGTCTCCACTCCATGACCAAACACCGTAAACATAAGGCCGTCCCTGAAGCCGCCGCCGAGCCGACTCAAGCTAGCTCGCCGATATCTTTGGCGAAGGACAAACCCCAGCCCCCCCCGCCTCCTCGTTTAAAGTCTAAAAGAGAAGAGGGTGAGGTTAAACCGCCTGGCGCTATAGGCCAGTTTATAAATTTTTTTCGGGACGCTAAAAAAGAGTTGACTCGGGTTACCTGGCCTACCCGCAAGGAAACGGTCAAATCCACGGGCATTCTTTTGGTTCTAGTGGCCATATCGTCGGCTTACCTAGGGCTTGTGGATAGCTTTCTGTCATGGATTCTTAGCCTCTTAGTGAGTTAAGCTCCTTTAGTTATTAGCTAGTTTCTTTAAAAGTTAAAACATGGTTTTTTAGCTAAAAAAGAAACAAAAAATAATTACCTAACTAAAAAAACAATTTATTTTTTTTTAGTTAAAATTCTTTTATAATGTTTATAATGGTTATAAGGACTATAAACGTATTTTGTCGCAACGTAATTACGTGATTATTTATCCTTTGCCAAACCTTATTATCCCCTAAGTCATTATAGTTGACCCACAATACTTAGTTATTTTGGGTCGGCGAAGGAGACATGATTAGCCGTGGCCCTTAGATGGTATGTCGTTCATACGTTTTCTGGCTTTGAAAACCGAGTCAAGCAAGCTCTTGAGGATTCGGTTAAAAAGCTCCACCTTGAGGAAGTCATCACCGACGTGATCTTGCCCATGGAAAACGTGATGGAGATATCCAAAGCCGGTGGTCGGCGGACCTCGACTCGGAAGCTCTTTCCCGGTTATCTCCTGGTGCGGATGGAACTGTCCGACGAAACCTGGCATATGATCAAAGAAACCCCGAAAGTTACGGGTTTTCTAGGCGAAAAGAACACCCCTGAGCCCATCAGCGACGAAGAAGCCCAGCGCGTCTTGACCCAGATGGAGGAAGGGACCAAAAAGCCCAAACCCAAGTTTCATTTTGACGAGGGCGACGAGATCAAGGTGGTGGAGGGCCCCTTCTCCAATTTTACTGGAGTAGTGGAAGAGGTCAACGAGGACAAGGGCAAACTGCGGGTCCTCATTAGCATCTTCGGGCGGCCCACGCCAGTGGAGCTGGATTTCATCCAAGTCGATAAGGCTACTTAAGGGCCTTTTCGCTGGTTTGACCGCTTAACCAAAGTTTGATTAGAGCTTAACTTAAGCTTTATCAGCTCTTAAACTAGCGCTTAAACCTTATAAATAAGCTTAAACCCTTTTAAGCGTAAACCCCCTTAAGCGTTAACCCCTTAAGCGGTAACTCATAGTCTTTAACGCCAAAGAAGATGGGCGGGCGTTAAGGGGTTTAAGCTCAATATTTTTTGGTTAAAGACGGTTTTTTTGGTCCTTAAAGCGATTTATCCTCTTTTAAAGGGTACCTAAGGTACTTTAAGGCGCCTATAATTTTTAATAGTAGCGCGTAGACCTAAGTAACCTTAAGGGTTCCTATTACTTTTTTAATAATAGTAGTCGCTTAAGACCTTTGAAGGAAGTAGGCCAAAGGGTACGACCCTAGCGGTTTTTTGGGGTTTTTAAGAAGTTTTTTCAATTGAGCCAAAAAAAATTACAAAATTTTAATTTTTATCTGGATTTCTTGGGATTTCCAGGTTATAATTTTTAGTTCGCTCACTAGCCAGAACTGAGGCTAGAATTTTGAGCCTAATTTTTGGTTTTTAAAAGGTCAGTAAATCTATAAGCTTTAGTCTTAAGTATAATCTTTTTTAGGCCAAAGACAAGTTTTTTTCGGTTTTTTTCGCTTTAGTTTTTTTGGATTTTTTAGGGAGTTTCGCGCATGGCTAAAAAAGTTACGGCCCAGGTTAAGCTACAATTGCCCGCTGGCAAGGCTCTGCCCGGACCACCGGTCGGACCAGCCTTAGGTCAGCATAGCCTGAATATTGGCGAGTTCGTGAAGGCCTATAACGCCCGGACCCAAAGCCAAAGCGGCACGATCATCCCGGTGGTTATCACCGTCTATTCCGATCGCACCTTCACCTTCGTTACCAAAACGCCTCCGGCCTCTATCCTTTTAAAAGAAGCGGCCAACCTGCCTAAAGGCTCTTCCACCGCCGGCCGTTCCAAGGTTGGCCAGCTGACCCAACAGCAGTTGGAGGAAATCGCCAAAAAGAAACTGGAAGATCTAAACGCCAACGATTTAGAGGCGGCCAAAAAGATCATCGCCGGCACGGCCCGGAGCATGGGCCTGGAGATATTGCCCTAAAACCGGTTCCGGCTGTCGGTTAGCTTACAAAAACTATTTTTTTTAAGTTGTTTAGCTAACTAACCGCAGTGTTTTAATCTGGCTTATTTTTAATATAATTAATATTTATTTTAACTTTACTCCATTTTTTGGCTGTTTGGTATTACCTATTTTTTTATCTATGTTTTTTAATATCTTACGTTAGCCTTTTTTTAGGCTTATTTTGATTTTAGCTTATTTTGGATTTGACCCGTTTTATTTGTTTTTGAGGAAGTTAAAGCTCCCTCAAAAGTTACTTCTTTTGTTTATGGGTCAAAGGCCTAAGTTTGGCTCTAACCAGCCATAAATATTTTTTGGGCGTTATCGGGGAGCCCACGACTAAAACCCGCGGAGTCACGTATGCGACTGAGTAAGAAGCACAAAGAGGCGCTGGCCAAGGTCGATCGCCTAAAACGTTACACCTTTGAGGAGGCCATTGACCTCATCAAAGAAATCGCCACAGCCAAGTTTACCGAGACCTTAGAGATCGCCGTCCGTTTAGGGGTTGATCCCCGACACGCCGACCAGATGGTCCGGGGCACGGTCTCTTTACCTTCTGGCACTGGTCGCGAAGTCCGGGTGGCGGTCTTCGCTAAAGGCGACAAGGAAAAAGAAGCCCTAGACGCTGGGGCGGACGTGGTGGGGGCCGACGATCTGGCCGAGAGAATCCAAGGCGGTTTTTTGGATTTTGACAAAGCCGTGGCCACCCCTGATCTCATGAGCGTCGTGGGCCGTTTAGGCAAGATCTTAGGACCTAGGGGTCTTATGCCCAACGCTAAGTTGGGCACGGTGACCTTTGACGTGGGGGCCGCAGTTAAAGAGCTTAAAGCCGGCAAGATCGAGTTTCGGGTGGAAAAAAACGGGATTGTCCACGCGCCAGTGGGTCGCTTGAACTTTACCGCCCAGCAGCTCTTAGTTAACGTCGCCGCCTTGGTTGACGCTCTTATTCGTTTAAAACCAGCCGCAGCTAAAGGGGCTTACGTTAAGGGCATCTCTTTATCCTCGACCATGGGCCCGGGTCTGAAGATAGATCCTCTTTTAGTGAAAGAATTAAAGACCTATCTTAATTAAGCTCCTGACTTACCGCTTTTAGACGTTATTAGCGGCTATCTTAGGTGGCTAGCTTAGGTGGCTATCTTAGGCGGCTAGCTTAGATGGCTAGCTTAGGCGGCTATCTTAGGCTGATATTTCGGAGCGGTTTAATTTTTTTAAGGTGGTCGTTTAGCAATTTAAGCTCTTTTGCGCTATAATTGATTGGGTAAAAGATAATTTTTAGACTCTTGACCACTAAAGGTCATTCAGACCTAAAACGCTCATATTCTGGTTAGCTAAAAGCGCCCATTAATAATGGTTAAGGCCGCTCTCAAAGAGCGGGCGATCTTGACCGTAAGAGGCTTATAATTTTTGGCTAAGCGTATTTTTTTACCTTAAATCGCTAATTAAAAGCGACGATTATTTTTTTTTCAAATTTTCGGACCCTAAGACAGCCGGTTTGGTCGTTATGACCTAAGAAGAGCGATTCGCCGCCGGCCGAGGCCGTGGATTTTTCCACCCTTTCTGGGCCCAAAACAGGAGGCCATAAGTCGCCGCCTGAAATCGCCCATGAAAGGAGGAACGCTAGATGGAGCGACAGAAGAAAGAAGCCGTAGTGGCCGAGCTGAACGGTCTTTTTAAGGAAGCGAGTTCGGTTTTTTTGACTGACTTTAAGGGTCTGTCCATGGCCGACCTAAGCTTGCTACGCCGAAAAGTCCGCTTAGCCAATGGCGAGTTTCGCGTGACTAAGAACACCTTGGTCAGACTCGCGGCCCAAGACACCTCAGTTAGCAATCTGTTGAGTCTTTTAGACGGCAATAACGCCATTGGGTACACCGTAAACGATCCAGCGGCTCTAGCCAAAGTCATTTTTGATTTCGCTAAAGACCACGACAAGCTGATCGTCAAAGGCGGAGTCTTAGGCGACATTGTCTTGTCCCCAGAACGGATTCAGGCTCTGGCGAAGCTACCAAGCCGGGAAGTTTTATTGTCCAGCTTGTTAGGGACTATGCAGGCCGTGCCAACGTCCTTAGTCCGCGTCCTGGCCGCCGTGCCCAAGAAGCTTCTTTACGCTTTAACGGCTATTAAAGAGGCCAAAGAGGCGGCTTAAAGCCACCTTTTTTAGGCTTTTTACTAGTCATTTAGCGGAAAAAATTAAAATTATCTTTCGGAGTCGGGGTCAAGCCCACCCGTAAAAATTTGCTGGGCGCTATTTAGAAGTAGCCTAGCGAAAGGTTAATAAGCGTGAGCGTAACTAAAGAGGAAGTCAAAGAGTTCATTAAGAACATGTCGGTCATTGAACTCAGCGAGTTCATCCATGAGCTAGAGGAGACCTTTGGGGTTTCCGCCGCCGCCCCCGTGGCCGTCGCCGCGGCTGGTCCGGCCGTCGCCGCCGCTCCAGTCGAGGAGCAGACTGAGTTTACGGTTATTCTAACCGCCATTGGCGAGCAGAAGATCAACGTCATTAAAGAGGTCCGGGCCATTACTAGCTTAGGCCTTAAAGAAGCCAAAGATCTGGTTGAAGGCGCGCCGCAGCCTGTCCGCGAGGGCGTGTCCAAGGAAGACGCGGAAAAGTTCAAAAAACAGCTGGAAGCGGCTGGAGCCAAGGTCGAGATTAAGTAAACCCCTATTTCTCCCGCCCCTTAGTTTAGGGTTAACCCTTTTTTTAGGGGGCGGGGGACTATAAGGTTCTGGGGTTTTAAGTTTAAGCCAAACCTAAGCTAAGCTAAGGCCAAAATAAGGGCCTAAATAATCATAAGGTTACGCTTAAATAAGACAAAAGAACCAACAATTCAGCCTAACGAAGGCCAAAAAACTACTTGTTAAAAGTAATCAAGTCAAAAAGTACATATAGTTAAGCCTAACCGGGCTTGATTAACCAAAAGTTAAGACTAATAAAGTCTAAAATGGCTAATTATTAACTCTAACTAAAGACTTAAATCAATAACTGGTCAAAAAAAAAGGGACCTTAAAGTCCCGGAAAATAATCACCATTATAGGGGCCCAAAAAAACGCCATTTTTAGGCGTTTTCGGCGTTTAAAACTAGCTGGGGAAAAAACTACCAAAGGTTAATAATATATTGGTTTTTTGAAAGCGCCAAAAAGCTAATTTAGTTAATTCTCGCGAGGAGCCATAAGCGTAATCGCGCCTATTAGTTCTTTTTTGAGGATATTTAGTATTTTGGTCTTGGGCATTTAGATAATTTTAGGCTCTTTGACCTTATCAGTTTTGGCGTTTTGACCTATTAATTAATCTTTAGCGACTACAGGGGTTTTGGCCACTTTTTCGGGCGCAAGTTTTTTGCGATTCTTAAAAAAAGCGGCTTAAAAGATTTCTTGGGGTTTTTCGTCCGAAAGGGATGTTTTCCTTTAAAACGGGTTCCGCCCCATGAGGCTAATAATAATCGTGTCCCCATTATTATGGAAAGCCGGGCGATTTGGACTTATATCAACGGACTTAAATCAGCGGACTTAAATCAGTGGACAAAAGCCAGTAACTAGAATCAGCGGTCTTGAGCCAATAACTTAAATCAGCGGTCTTAGCCGTTGGAATTGAATCAGCCCCGGCTTCAGCCTAAATTTAATCAGCGCTGGCTTAAACCTATTGAATTGGCCTTACCAACAAGGACTAAAAAAACCCTTTTAAACCCGCCCTTAATCTTTTTTGGGGATTAAGCGTTTTTTCAAAAAATCTTTTTGGCCCGCGAGCTATTTTTTAGGTTATTGGCTTTTTAGTTTTTCAAAAAGAATATCATTTCCGGCGGACGACGTAAAGCTTTTTTCTTTTAGGATCGTAGCTGGTAAGTCTTTATTTGGGGTGGCGGGCTAATTTTGGCTTAGGGGCTTAAGTTTAGATTTTAAGGTTATTGAAGGTTTTAGTTTTCGGACGGTTTTTCGGAGTTTTGGGTTAGAACTTTTGATGTTTTCGTTTTTAGGGCGTTCGTTTTTGGGTTCGTCTTTTTTGGGGTCGCCTATGTGGGGTTTTGAGCTAGTCGAGTCGTCGCTTAAACCTCAGCTTGTCAACCAAGATCAGAACAAAAATCACGGTTTGAGCGCGCCTCAAGCTATTTTCGGTCATAAGGGCCTAATTTATGGCCGCGGCGCTTCTTCTACCCTTAGCCTCGTCAGCTTACGCTCATCGTCAGGCTTAGGGTGGCTCCATTAGGGTATTACGCCCGCGTCAAATTCGCGTTTTTCTCGTTTGGCGGCTTTTTTCGGTTTTTTAAGTCATTAAGGACTTTAAACTGGTCGCCTCTCTCCTCGCTCTGGCCGGCTAGGTGGTCTTGTCTCCAGAGCTTAACTTCTTTCGAAGGACCGCCGTTCTAAAGTGTTGTCTCCTTTATTTTTTTTTCGTCGTAACTTGATTGACGCTTAAAAATAGCGCTTTTTAAGCCGATCGCCTCGCGCTTTGTTTTTTGTCAAAAAAATATGGTTGAGTTTCGCGTTTCCCGGTTTTTTGAGACTAAATTTTTTGGGGACTAATTTTTTCTGGGTTGTTTTTTCGGGGTTAAGGGTTTGGCCGCCTAATGGCCCTCGTTAAGAGCCAAAATAGCCAAAAAGGCGGCTTACGACCTAATGTTTACGGCTAATGGCCTTTAAAAGCCGGTTTGGTTTTTGGCTAATGGCCTTTAAAAGGCGGTTTAGTTTTTAGCTAATGGCCTTTTTTGGCGACTAACGCTGGTTAGGGTTTTTACGACCCATTTTTTGGGGTCAAGTCAATATATAGACTTTTTGGTCTTTTCTGACTTTTACGCTTTTTCTGACTTTTTTGGTCTTTTTTGACTTTTACGATTTTTCTGACTTTTTTTGGTTGTTTCTGGTTTTTACGCTTTTTCTGACGGTTTTTGGTTTTTTCTGGTTTTTACGCTTTTTCGGACGGTTTTTGGTCTTTTCTGGCGTTTTCGTTATGGAAGTCTTTGACGACTTCGCCGGTTTTTTAAAGGTTTTTATCTTTAAAAGTCTTTAAAGGACTTTTCTGAGTTTTTTGGTTTTTTAAGAATTAACTTTAGTTTTTTGGCCTTTTAGTTCATCTTTCGCGGCTTGGCTGACCTTCGAGCCTTAGCTAGTTCCGTCGTCAAAAAACATTATCGCGCGGCCTCCCTTGTTTTTTGGCTTTTTTTAGGACTTAATTCGTCTTAATTCGTTTTTAAGTCCTTAAAATAACTAATTTTCGCGCTAAGTATTTCGCGCCTTTGGACCTGTCAGATCTTTTGATTATGGTAGGTCCGCCGGTTTTTTCCCTGGTCGCTTTTTTATCTGGCTTCATCGCCAGCGACAAGGAGTGTCAATGTCTTCCGTTTCCCATCTGCGCGTTCGTAAAAATTTCGGCAAAACCGAACAGGTTACCGAGATGCCCAATCTCATTGAAATGCAGAGGCGCTCCTACGAGCGGTTCCTTCAGAAGGACACGCCGTCTAAGGATCGGGAGGATTACGGCCTGCAAGCGGTTTTTAAAAGCGTTTTCCCCATCTCCGACTTTTCGGGGTTAGCTCACTTAAATTTCCTTTACTACACCTTCGACGAGGTCAAGTACGACGTCGACGAGTGCATGGCTAAGGGCATGACTTACGAGGCCCCCTTAAAGCTCAAGATCTCTTTGGAGATTTACGACCAGGACAAAGAGTCCGGGGCCAAGAACATCAGGGATATCAAAGAGCAGGAGATCTATTTTGGGACCCTGCCCTTAATGACCGAGCAGGGGACCTTCGTAGTTAATGG
>JAIROO010000315.1 GCA_031257535.1 Deltaproteobacteria bacterium | reverse complement strand
TTCGGCGTGTTCCGTCCAATTGTTGGTGGTGGAGATCCACAGCCGATTGGCGAAACCTAACCACTCGCCGCTACTGTCTTGGAACTTTTTACCAGTTACCCCTAAGAAGCTATCGACCATATTTTTAGAAATGGAGGCGGTGGGAGCGTAACACTTGCACTGGACGGCCCAATATTTACCGTCTAGAGTTTCAGCCACCAGATCAATCCCAATATCTTGGGAGCTAATCTGGTCTTTTAAAGGCCAATCTCGCCAAAGATAAACCTGGCCTAAGACCCCGTCGTAGACCGGCTCGGTCCTCAAGTAATTGGCCATCAATTTCTCGAACCGATAGCCCTTTTCACTTTCTGAAAGAGACTCAGTTCGATATTTATCTAGTATTTCATGAATATTCATAACAGATTAGGCAATTTCTTCCCGTAAAAATACAACGTGACCAACCATTTAGTCACAATAAAAAAAAGACCGTTAACCGGGAAAAAGGTTTCCGACCTTTAGAGCCCCCGCCTTTTGAATCAATTTTCAAATTTATCATATCGTCGCCAAAAACGGGCTATTTTTTTGGCTAAATCAATTGTTTTGATTCAGGATAAGGCGCCGCTAGACTGACTTTTTTATTCCCAAATATAGATTATATTGATGATAAAATAAAATTTTAATTATGTAAATATCAATTTAATATTATTAAAAATTCAGCTCTGGACGATATCCTCCCCCTCACTAAATTTAGTATTATAGCAACAATAATTTAATATTTTTTGTGATAAGTAACTATTTTAGGTACTAAGTTCATTAAAATGATTAATAGCGATCTTTTAATAAATAACAACATTTAATACGATTAAAATTTCTATTTTATTTTTTATTATATAATTTTTTTATCTTACTATTTACTAATAAATTAGTTTAACAATTTTTTTAAAACTAACTCTAAAAAGCCATTATAATTTTTGAAAGTCAGCTTGTATATAATAAATCGTGGCCATAAATTTATTTATTAGATTATATAGTAGTAATAAGGACAAAAAAACAAAGCGGAAGTTTTAGCGAAATTATTAGGAGCCTTGACTATTTCCTGGCTCTTTTCAAAACCGCGAAAAAGCGCTATCTTAGAACATAACTTCGCCAGATAGTTCTGTTTAAAAATTGATCTTTCAAGCCAACTTAAACTAAATCTAAATTCTACCTCTTGGCTAGGAGGGAGGGCTATTTTTCATGGCAGAGGACAATCCTGTTTTTGGATTAGCCACTCAGACAGCCGATCTGGTGGATCAGGTCCGGGGCGGTTTGCAAGGCTTTATCGCTACCATAAAAAATTGCGCCCTTTATCCAGATAATAACCAAATTCGCCAAGAATCCCTGACCAAAACTTACCAATGGCTCGCCAATTTTCTCGAAGAACACGAGTCGCTTAAACTCTTCGTTGATTTAAACAGCCTCATTTTCTTAGGCCAGATCGTGCACCAAGATCGCCAAAGCGAACAGAATATCGTTTTCCCTTTATTTCGCGATGGGGTCCAGTGGGTGGAGTTTTTAGAGGGACTGACCTTGGACGAGACTTTGGCCTTTATAAACCTCTTAAACCGTTTTCGTCTGGTCAAAGAGGAGGACGAGGACGATCTGGTTACGGCTATGTGGGAAGCGGATTTTCTCAATATCAAGTATAAAACGGCCAACGAATTCTGGGATATTGACCCTCTCACCGAAATCGCGGCCTTAAAAGTGGTCAACGCTCCCGGCCCGAACGCCAAGGACGCTCTCGGTGGCGGGGGTAACGGCGGCGAGACCAAAAATCCCGAAGGCGGCCCCGCGACCTTACAAGCCCTATTTCATTGGCTAGACGAAAAAACGGGGACCAAAGGCCAATTTTTGGACCCAAACCACCAAAAACAACCCTCTTCCGCCTCAACCTCTTCTGGGCCGGCCTTACCAAAAGAAATTTTAGAGCCCTCTTTGTGGCGCTTAACCGAGGCCGAAAAAATCGCCTTAGAGGAGTTAATCGCCAAAAACGCCCGCCGCTCGGTCCAAGACGGCCTGGAGGCGGCTTTATCCATTTTAAAATCAGCCAAAACCCCGGCCAGCCAGGCTCCGATCCTAGATTTTTTGGCCGAGACCTCGCGTTTCGCTTTAGCTTGGGGCGAACTAAACTCCCCTCTTTCTATCGTCAACTCTTTACAAAAGCTAGCCAGCACCCACCCAGAGACCCTAGGTCAGATCCTTTTGGAGTTTCAAACCCTTTTGGGTCGCGAGGAAATCTTAGACGGCTTAACCATCTATAGCCCCCCTGGCGGCGAAATCTCGCCTAACGATTTAGCCCGCTTAAAAACTTTTTTAACTTTTTTGCCGCCGAAAATCGAAGTAGCCGAGATCCTCATTAAACTTTACCCCAAAGTTCAGTGCTTCGCGGCCAAAAACGAAATTTTAAAGGCCATCATAAACCTAGCCCGCCTCATCGGGGGCGATCTAGCTTCGACCGTTAACCATAATTTTCCGCCCGCGACCGTGATCCATTTAATCGATCTCGTGGCCTTAACCGAAAACGACCAGTCCATCCCTTTTGTCGTGGGGTTATCGAAAAACATCACCCCGGCGGTCCGCGAAAAAGCGGCCCAAATTTTACTAGAAAACAATCCCGCCCGGATCTCGATCTTAAACCACCTCTTAGCCGACCCCGATCCCCTGGTTAATCGCCTGGTTTTTTCCTTAATTAGCCGAAAACGGGATCCGGCGGTGGAAAAAACCATCCTCAATTTCTTAAAAAATTCTTACGACTTAAACCAACCCCGGTCCGAGGAAGTCCTTTTAAATAGTTACCGCTGCCTCGGTTTATGCGCCTCCTCCCTAAGAGCGGCCGAGTTCGCCGAAAGGGTTTTGCTAAAAAAAGACTTAAAGGCTCTTTTTGGTTTAGGCGTCGACATCAAACACCGGGAGGGAGCGGCTCTAGCCCTTCTTTTAATGCCCCCGGGCCTGGGTCAAGAAAGACCCCTAACCCAGGCCGCCCACAGTTTTTTTCGGGATTTGCGGCGAGCCTATCAAGTCGCCGAGACTCTAGCCAGCTCCAAAGCGTATTAATTTAAAATGGCCCTTCCGTCCGACAAAAAGCCCATCTCCGATGGCGAAGAGCTTTTGACCTCCATGTTTCGGCTTTTGCAGGTAGTCAAAATCCACCAAGCCAACAATAAGCTCTTTGTGGACAATATCGAAGCCTTTCGGGTGGCCTTAAAAAAACTCTGGCTAAATGGCCAACCAGCCGAGTTTATCCTCTTTCGAGGCCGTTTTTATTTAAACGACCAAAGAATCGTTTACTCCGCGGCCATGTGGAATACGGTGATTAAAATCTCCGAGTTTTTCCAAGAACGGCAAATCGACGGCTTAAAATTTTTCCCTTACCAAGACGCCTCGGACCAAACCATTGTCCGCCTCATGGACGTTTTAAACCGGGCCAAAAAAGAAAAGTCCCCTTACGAGTGGCTGGCCGAAAACTTAACCGCGGATCTAGCCTGGGTTCAAGCCACAAGGGAGCGCGACCACGAAAAATCCGTCCAAAACGATCAAAGCCCAAGCGACGGCCCGGACGGCCCTGAAGGCGTTGGCCGCGTTAACGTTTCCCAGGAGCTGGCCATTCAAGCCAGAAAAGCTTACTCCTTAGCTCTAACGGTCTTACGGCGCTCCTTTAACCGTTTACGGGAAAAAAAGAAAATCGGGGCCCAAAAAGCCAAACGGGCCGTCCAAGAGCTGATCGACGTTTTGTTCTCGGACGAGTCGGTCTTCTTAGCTTTAAGCACCATCCGCGACGGCGACGACTCCCTTTTTACCCACTCCATCAACACGACCATCTTAGCTATCGGTCTCGGCCACCGCCTTAAGCTCAACCGGTCGGCTTTAGAGCAGCTCGGTCTCGCCGCCCTTTTTCATGACCTTGGCAAAGCCGGGGCGCCCTTAAAAGCGGCTAGCGCGCCAGAACGCTTAGGTGGTCGGGATCTGGCCTTAGCCCAAAGCCATGTCTTAAATAGCCTCTACCACGTTATTCGCTTAAACGCCACTTTCCCTTTAAAACTAGCTCTAGTCGGTCCAACCATTGAGCACCACCAGTCCTTGGACGGGTCAGGTTACCCCAAGTCGAAAAACCCCAAAAACATTTCTCTTAACGGACGAATTTTAGCTATTGTCGACCAGTACGTGGCCATGACTTCCAGTCGACCCTGGCGACCTGAGTTAACCCCTTTTGAGGCTATAATGGTTCTTTTGGATAAATCGGCGACCGAACTCGATCCCATTTTAGTCAAGAGCTTTATTAACCTGGTCGGACCCTGGCCAGTGGGCAGTCTCCTCGCTTTAAACACCAAAGAGCTGGCTATAACCAAAATAACCCCACCCGACAGCGAGGAAGGCTGGCCGTTAGCCGTCTTAGTGTCCTTGGGCCCAGACCAGCGCCCGATTGCTGGGGAGGTCGTCAATTTAGGCGAGAAAACTCCCGATGGTCGCTTAAAAAGGCAAATTTTAGACTGTTTTCACCCGAGTCGCTTTGGGATCCAGCCGGTGGATTGTCTTTTAGGGGGCCAGAAATTTCAGAACTCACCCCCCTAATAACCCGTAAAAAACAGGCTATATCAACCCGCAAATCAGAATAAAATTTGTTCTCGGAATATAAAGTTACTTATTTATTAATAAAATGTCATTTAAATCTATTATCCCAATTTATAGTTTTAATTAAAACTATACATATATATATTAACATAAAAAAATATATGTCACTTAAAAAAAAGAATTTACAATACTATAAAAAAAGGGAACTAAAAATAGCTCCCTTAAGGTAAAAAATATTAAAGTTTTAGACTTAATTTCAAGTTAAAGTCAAGTCAATAAAATTTAATAACAAATTTTTGAACTCAAAATTTATATCAAGTCTCAAAAAAGGCGAAAAAATCTTAAAAACTTCCAAAAAGGCGGAGCGACAATTTATGATGGTCTCGTAAAAACCCCTTGTTTTGAAATTTTAGGCCCGTAGCTCTACTATAAATGCTATTATAAATGTATAGCTACCACTATACATTGTGTATAAACAAGACCTTAAAACATAAAAG
>JAIROO010000279.1 GCA_031257535.1 Deltaproteobacteria bacterium | reverse complement strand
GCGGCAACCCTTTGGGCGTCATTACCTTTCCAACGTAGGTTTGTTTCCAAACCTTAGTCTTGTGACCTAACCAACCTCCTTTCGGAAGCCGGTACCCTTCAGGGTAGCGGTAGTTCACTCAGGAGCGGGCAAAACATTTTCCCTCATGCACTTAACTCATCGTAAATACTATGTTTTTTCAGAGTTGTCCAAAAATTTTTTTGGAACCCCTTTTTTTCAAGTCTGATTACCTTGTCCTTGTATAAAATTTATGCCCATTTTTCCAGACCAACAGTTGACTCATATTTGGCGACAATAATGTAACGTAATTATGGTCTTAGGGGATTTTACGGTTTAACCTGACTTACCCTGTCGAAAGGCGCCAGTTTTAACCCTAAAGCCTTAAGGGTCAGCTATCCAGGGCTTCCCGGGTCGCCACACGCGCCATTTACGCGCAGGCTGACCCCATTACCCCGCTGGAGCCTCAGATGGCTTTCAAACGACGACTCTAAAGAAATAACACCGGCCAATCTCACCGCCTAAGGGCTTGGCGACGTGACCGGAACCGTCTAATAAAAAGTCACTATCTAAGACAACGGCCTTCCCCATAATATTGGTGGGTCGGCTTCCACAATTTACATTTCGAGGCCCGCTCAGTGTTCACTCACGTCGCGGCCTACGCCCGCCTGGCCCTCCTATAGAGGACTTTAGACCAAGGGCTTAAGCCATTTCGTTACCTCTATGACTTCCAAGGTGGCTACCGGCCGGAGTAGTCCAGTTGCCGGGTGGGCATTTCAGCCCACAAGGTGAGCGCGCCGTTCCACGGCGCGCAATATTAAAATTATAAACTTAATTAATCATTTTAAATATAATTCAATATTATTCAGCATAAAAAATGCGTTCGCGAAATTAAAGATAAAAATGATGAAAATTAAGCAAAAGCATTTAATTTAGTATTTATAAGTCTATTTATTTGTTTTTAACAATTTTATTAAATTTTATAGTGCATTGAGTCGTTTTTAGATACCCCGCGTTTTGCTCGCCCCTGATTTTTATTTTTCTAAATAAAAATATACTTTTTAAAAACATATTAGTATACTTATATAGAACAAAAAAAATATAACAAACATTATTGCGCGAATATCGATTTATAATCAATAAAACATTTAAAAAATATTTTATAAAGTTTTATTAATCAATAAATATCATAAAACAATATATAATAATGTTATTAATCTATTAAGACTTTTTCTTAACTACAAAATAGTGTTATAACTTATTTATTTATTGGAGTTTTTGGGTTTTTAGGTCGCGCCTCCACCCTAACGACGACGACTCCAGAAGGGTTGACCAGGGGCTCAACTAGATAGACCTGGCTGTCAACGTAACCTTTTTCGCGATAAAGGTTAACGACTTTGGCTAAAGCCTGGTTAAGTTGGCTAGGGGTCAGATTTTTACCCTTATAGGGTTCCAAGACCTTTTGGACCGTGGCCTCGTTAAGATGGGTCAGATTTTCGAGCTTAAATTCCTTGACGTAGATGGCGTTTGGCGAGGTCTCGTGATCCTTTATAACCACCTCCGGCGCGGTAAGCTCCGGCGCGGGTTTGGGCCTGGCTTCTAAGGCCTCTTTGGTGATCGTCCCAATATCTGGCGCGTTTGGAGGCCGAAATTGAGCGTCTAGAGCCACGCCCCTTAACAATAACCAAAAGCTGGTTAAGACGAGGAAGCCGAAAATTTTAAAAATCATTGGCGGCTTAATTTTCGTAAACATGAAAAACATAGCCATCCCTCTTAGTCAAAGAGTCGCTAGCCGACCCTTTTTTTTTTAAGCTCCGGCCAAAGTCAAAAAATGAGCCTCAATCTTTTTTTTTAGCCAATAGCGATCCCTTAAAGGCCGCGATCCCCTTTTAGGCTAAGTTAAAGGCCGTTCGCCCCTAATTTAGGCCGCGAGACCCTCAGTTTAGCCTTTAACCTAAGAAAACCAGACGAAACTGATAGCGACGCAAACCGGTCAAGCGGCCAAAACTGGTCAAACGAGGAATATCGCCAAAAAGCCCCGAGACTAATTCCTCAATAAGTCTCCTAGCTAACCTCACTCTTATTATAATGGTATCTCTTTTAAAAAGATACAACGCCTTGATCATTTTGGCCTTAGTTTTGTTGGCCTTGGTCCTTTTAGCTTTTTGGTTTTGACGACTTTGATCTTGTCGCCCTTTATTTTAAGAGCCTTTTTTGGTCTTGGTGGCCTTGGTCCTTTTGGCCTTAGGGCTTTTTATTTCCTCGTCCCCTAGCTGACTTTTTCCGCCGCCTTTGACCGCCTTTTTCCCTCCGCCCTTTTTCGTCTTTTCCCTTTGGAACTTATCGCCTTTTTCCGCCTCCCCTCTCACAAACCTAAGGCCGGCTTAAACTGCCACCAAATATATGACGGCCACGCCAATATCAAGCTATATATTGTCGTTTCAATAATTTTGCCCTGTTTTAAGGGGTTTATTTTAACGACTTGACCTTTTTCGATCTAAGACTGTTTGCCCTTGACTTGAGACTCTAAATGTGATAAATTTAAACATACTGAGGTCTATTAAATCTAGTCTTTTATCAATTATTATTTGTGACTAAAAATTGTAAGTATATTTTTTTGACACTATTTAATTTTATTCTTTTTATAAGTTATATTTTTAACTTTTTTATATCTATATAATTATTTGCTTTTAATTTTTTAGTTCCAAAGGTATAATTATAAAAAGAAAATAGCAAGACCTAATCGTCTTAAAAAGCTTTATTCGCTGGGGGTCAATTTTGAAAAAGGCCTTCATATTAGTCATATTTCTCTTGGTCGTCGGTCTTGGCCTAAGTTACTATTTTAACTTTTGGGAAAGATCCCTAGAAAAGACCGACCCCACCGAGGGCCCTAAGCCTTCGGTCTTAAAAATGGACTTATCCAAGTTAAAAGCCCTGGCTAACTCGGGTCAGGCTGAGGCCCAGTTCCGCTTAGGCGAGATTTATCTGGAAGGCCGCTTAACCCCAGAAGATCCGGTCGAAGCCCATAAGTGGTTAAGTTTAGCCGCGGTAAAAGGCCTTAGCCAAGCCCAAACCTACCTAGGCCAACTCTACTTTTCTGGCCAAGGCGTAACCAAAGACCTAGCCGAGGCGGCCAAGTGGTTCCGTTTAGCCGCTGACCAAGGCGACCCCAAAGGCTGTTTTCATTTGGGTTTGGCTTATTATTATGGCGAGGGTCTCCCAGAAAACAAAACCGAAGGCTTAAAATGGCTTCGTCAAGCCGCGAGCCAGGGCTTGGCTAGGGCTCAGGTTTACATGGGCGAGATTTACGCCTCTGGGGAGACCGTCCCCGAGGACCAGGCGGAGGCCGTAAAATGGTTTCGCTTAGCCGCTCAACAAGGCGACCCAGAAGGTCAGCTCAACTTGGGCCTGGCTTACGACTTAGGCCTAGGAGTTCCTTTAGACGCGGTCGAGGCCGCTAACTGGTATCTGTTAGCCGCCGAAGCCGGCCAGCCCATCGCCCAAACCTTTTACGGCAATATGCTGATGGAAGGCCAAGGCGTCCCCTTAGACAAAGCCAAAGCCGTCCAGTGGTATCGTCAAGCCGCGGCTCAGAACTACCCCGACGCCCAATACAACTTAGGTTTAGCCTTTGCCACGGGTCAAGGAGTCCCAGAGAGTCAAACCGAGGCCTTAAACTGGTTCTTAGCCGCGGCCGAGCGCGGCAACGTTCCGGCCCAAAGGCTAGTGGCCGAGGCTTTTCGCTTAGGCCAGGGAGTCAAAGTTAATCTAGAGGAAGCCTTAAGGTGGTATCGCTTAGCCGCCGCCCGAGGCGATCCCGACTCTTTGTTTAATTTGGGGTTAGCCTATGACCTAGGACAAGGCGTGGCCCAAGACAAAACCGAGGCCGTTAAGTGGTATAAAATGGCGGCCGAGCTGGGCGACCCTGACGCCCAGCTCGGCTTAGGTCGACTGCTCGTGGCTGGGGAAGGAACCCCCAAAGACAAAACCGAGGCCATAAAGTGGTTTAGCAAAGCCGCGGAAAGAGGCAATCTCCCCGCCCTTCTAATCGTGGCCGAAGCTTACGATTTAGGCGACGGGGTTAGCCAAAACAAAATGGAAGCCTTCGCTTGGTACCGCTTAGCCGCCGAGCGCGGCGACCCTAAGGCTCAGTACCACTTGGGTTTAGCCTACGAGCGAGGGACAGGTCCAGCCATAGACACGATCGAAGCCGCCAAGTGGTATCGAAAGGCCGCCGAACAGGACTACGCCGAAGCCCAGTACGCATTGGGTCTTCTATATGAATTGGGCTTAGGCTTAGAGCGAGACCGCGCCGAAGCTCTCCACTGGCTGCGGGCGGCCACGAAAAATGGCCTTATAGCCGCCAAAAACAAACTAGCCGAGCTAGACTAAGGCCCTAAAAAAAAAGGTGGACGGAAAAAACTTAACCAAAAACCCTTAGCAAAGGACGAAAAACCTTAACTGGAGTACGGAAAACCATAACCGGAGCGTGGAAAACCTTAATCAGAACGTGGAAAACCCTAACCAGAGCGAGGAAAACCCTAACCAGAGCGAGGAAAACCTTAACCAGAGGCCGGATATCCTTAACCAGAGGCCGGATATCCTTAACCAGTGGCCGGATATCCTTAACCAGTGGACGGAAAACCTTAATCAGAAGACGGAAAACCTTAATC
>JAIROO010000351.1 GCA_031257535.1 Deltaproteobacteria bacterium | reverse complement strand
CCCGGTAGATCCTAAGCTCTTGGGCCGCCTTGTCCACGACTAGGATTAAACCCCCTCGACCTGGCTCTAAGATGGACTTAGGCCACATGTCGACGACTTCTTGGGCTAAACCCCGAGCCGATAGACCTAACCCTAGGCCTAAGGCTAAAAGGAAAAAAACCAGCCGACGCAACTTTTTGGTCCTTAACCCGGAGGTCCTTAACCCGAGCGCCGGGGCCGGGTTAAATCCAGGGCTCTTTCGCCAGCGGGCCATTTGACGACCAAAACCCCGCCCCCCTCGCCAGATCCCTTAGGAAAGCGGGCGGCGAAAACTTTGCTCCAGCGGGTAAAAACTGGGTAGTAGTCGGTCCAGACCTCGGGTTTGACTTCTTCCACGGCTAAAGGGTCCAAAGTCTGGCCATCGGCTTGTAACTGAAACCGAAAGCGGCCATTTTTTAGGACGTCTTCTTTGACTAAGCCTTTAGAGTATAAACCCACTAAAATCACTCGACTCGGCGGGTCAGCGGGCGACCACTGGTTTATCAGGGCCACGTGCCGCGGATCGTCGCCCCAGCGGGTTTGGGCGGCGGCCTTGATCTCGGCCGACAAAGGGAGGACGTCAACCCATAAGGACTCGCCAGCTGGATTGAAATAAAAGATCTCGTCGTGGACTAAAAGCCCTTTAGCCAAAGCCAGGTACTCGTCCCGACTTTTGACCTGAGCCCGCCGCTCTGGATCCAAGGGCCCTTGGGAACAGGCCGTAATTAGACCCGAAACCAGAGCCCCCAAAACAAGAAACGACAAAACGCGCTTAGGATAGCCCCAAATTAGCCATGGCATTTTTTCATCAACCTTTTTTGCGCTTCAAAAAAAAAAATAGCTAACCCAGATAATACCTAAGATAAGACTGTTAAGCAAGATTAACCAATTTGCCGAAGGGCCAAGGTCAATTCGCGCGAAGTCGCCCTTAAACCAGGCCCCAAGCGCTTCCGTTCTTCTTTATATCGTAACCGTTCACGAATAAAACTAAGTTATGTCACCCTGGTAACGAGGACAAACTACCACTCCCCAGCCAGGAATAAAATACTGGCCTACCCAATCCATAGACGTTTTTAAGCTGTAGTTCCTGGACTATTTTAAATAAAATTAATGATTTTAGTTACTTATATAAAAAATTTGATTTTTATGGACATATTGGTATGTTATGAAGCAATTCAAATGCTTTTGGCGGGGTGTTTAGTTTTGTTAGGAACTACCTCAACGAACATAGCTGAAATCCCTAAGGGCCACGATAGTTATGCATATAATATCAATTAATAAATCATATATCAAGCGACATTTTAAAAAAATATATTAACTCAGCAAAAAAATAAAAAATTCGGCTATTTAGCTTTTTTATTAGTGAACTACTGTTTAATTTAATTAATATTTAACTAGTAAGTTGAATAGTCTTTCGCGGACGATAAAATGGAGTTCTTTTTTCAAACATAATTAAAAAAGCCGCCCTAGCCCCGACTTCTTGGCTAAAATCGTTAGCGACCAGCCTGAAACGTTTTTTTAGCTAAAAAAAAGGGCCAAAAAAGTTACGCCCCGAGATTAGGCGGTCGATGAGCGACTAACCAGCTCCAATAGTAGGGTTTGCCGACCACTAGTTCTACCGCCCCTTTAGTTCGCCGATCCACCTCGGCCCGGACCGTAAAACCCCGAGATCGCAAAAACTCTCGCGCCTCATCTTGGCTCCAGCGATTCCAGTAGCCATGGAGATGGTTGTAACCCTCGTCGAGATAACCGTCCGTGGCCCAGGTAATCTCCGTTTTTGGGCCAAAATTGTCGCGGACGACCAGAGCCGAGATCCCCAAGTCGCTAAGCCGATCCAAGGGTTCGCGAAAGTCAGGGCGAAAGGTTAAAAAATTAATGACCACCCCTAAATCAAACTTAAGGCCGTAGAGATCCTCAGCCGTCCCTAAAATGATTCGGCCCGGATCTAAGCCTAAGGTTTTAAAGGAGTTTCGGGCCACGGCCACGACTTTGGGGCTGGAGTCTAAGCCGTAGTAATCGACGTTGAGCCCTCGTTTAACCAAAGAATGGTAAAAGTGCCCCCCGCCACAGCCCACGTCCAGGAGCCGGGGCGGCTTTGGCCCCACAAAAGGGGCCAAGAGTTCGGCTCCTTGGGCCGCGGAATCCATCTCTGGGGCCAGATTTAGACCCCGGGCGGCGAGGAGATTTAATAGCCCGGCCGACCCTTCCCAGATATTTAACTCTGGCCGCAAGTTCTTAGCCTTTCGCCCTTAAGACTGGCTTTAAGGGCTGGTTTTAAGGTCATTGGTTCAAGGCGCGGCCGAGCTTGGGGCTAAAGCCGCCGCTGGCCCAAGCCCTTTTTGGTCTTCTGGGGGGAGCGGGGAGCTTTTAGGCTCGGCGGCCTCGGACCCGGAGTTTTGGGCTAAAGGGTCGGGGACCGGAGCCAAGACGCCTTCGGCTAAAGCCGCTCTTAAGGCCCCCATGACCTGGTCGCGCCGGGTTTTTACGGTCGCGTCCAACCGGCCCACGTCGGCTTCCATAACCAAATCCCCAGGACTTAAGGCTGGGTCGGGCGTAAAGACGACGTTAACTAAGCTGTCGAGGCCTAAATCAGGGTCGGCCCGAGCCGCTTCCAGCTCGGCTAAGTCATGAGGGTTAACCCGAAAAACGGCTTCTTTGGACTGGGTTAAGTAGCTAATAGCGGCTTTAAAGGCTCCCGCGGCGAGATTCTGGCCACCTTTTATCTCGCGGGCTAAGATGGCCTCGGCCGCGTCCACGGCTAGCTCAACCATAAAAGCCCCATTGGCCGTCCAGAGATCCCGCCAGATATTGTCGACCTTAGTTACGGCCGTAAAAAGGCCCTTTAACTTATTCAAAGCCTCGGTCCGGCCCTGGCTTAACCCCTTAGCCAGGCCCTCTTCGTAACCTTTAGCTTGGCCCTCCGCGAGGCCAAGGGCCAGCCCTTCGGTTTTAGCCGCGGCTAACGCCTTTTCTTTTTCTCGCGGCAATGCGGCTTCGGCTTTAACCAAAGCCTCTTCTCTCTCTTTGAGGGCCGCTTGGCTGGACGTTAGCTCGTCTTGTTTTTTCTGGGCTAAGGCTTTGGCTTCGCTAACCTCCTCTTTGGCTTTCGCGATCTCTTGTTTTAGTTCTTCCATGGCGACTTGAGTTAAAGCCGCCTCGTCGACCGAGGCTTGGGCCGCCAATCGAATCTTCGTCGCTGCCTCTTCGGCGGCTTGGGTGAGGGCGGCGGCTTTGGCCTCGGCCGCGTTTTTTAGCTCGGTCTCTAAGGCCAGGGCCTTGTCTTTAGCCAGGGCCACCAGCTCTTTTTCCTTAGCCTCGGCGGCTAAAACCGTGGCGCGGGCTTTTTTCTCGGCTTTGTCTAAGGTGTTAACGATATTTTCGTCTTTCAGATCCAGATCCTGAAACTCAAAAGTCGAGGAACTGGCGACTTTGGTGGCGGCGAAAGCCTCTTGACCCAAAGAGCTGGCCTTGGGGTCTAGGGGCGCGAACGGCTCAAATAGATAGCCTATGGAGGCTTGAGGTTCGCTCAAACTCTCTATATTAAGGCCAGATCTAGGGGCGGCCTTAAACTCTTGAAAGTTTTCCGAGACGGTTTTGGGTTTGGGCGGATCAAAAGACTGGCCCGCAAAAGGCCTCGCCCGGGCGTCTTGGTCGGCTGGGTTTTTTTCCGGCTCAAAAAGGTAAGGCTTAAACAAATTGATCCCCCTCGCCCTTGCCAATGACGATCTTGCCCTCGGCCTCGAGCTTTTTGGCCGCCCTTAAGATGGCTTGCTGGGCTTTTTCCACGTCGGCCATGCGGGTGGGGCCCATGGCTTCCAAGTCTTCTTTAATCATGCTAGCCGCCCGTTCGGAGAGGTTAGCGAAAATCTTCTCCTGCATGCCCGGAGAAGCGGCTTTCAGCGACAAGGTCAACTCGTCGTTGTTAACCTCTTTTAAGATGGCCCGGATGGAGCGGTCGTCGACGTTAATCAGATCCTCAAAGACGAACATGAGCTTTCTGACCTCGTTGGCCAGATCGGACCTTTCCTCGTCTAATTTGGTTAAAATGGCGTTTTCCGTGTTCTGGTCGACCTGGTTTAAAATCTCGGCCACCGTGCTCGAGCCACCCGCCGGCCGCCCGCCAATGGGGCCTTGAGCTTTGATCTCTTCCCGTAAAACCTGCTCGACCTCGTCTAAAACGCTAAAATCGACGGGTTCTAAGTCGGCGATGCGCAACATGACGTCTTGCTGGAGGGGCTCGGGAAACTCGGCGATGATCTGGGCGCTTTTGCCTGGGTCTAAGTGGGCTAAGACTAAGGCGATGGTCTGGGGATGCTCGTTGCGGATAAAAACGCCCAAAGATTTGGCGTCAATGTTTTTTATATTGGAAAAAGGCACTGGCGAATTAACGTCTTGAATAAGGCCGCCCGCCCTGTCGCCGTCTAGGGCCCGGCCAATGGTGTTTTTAAAGAAGTCGTCGCCTTTAACCCTAATCTCGCCCGGCTGGGCGATGGCCGTGGCGAACTCGTATAAGACGTCTTGGATCTGAGCTGGGCTGACGTTTTGGATGCCGGTCATGGCCCGACCTAAGCTTTTGATCTCAATGTCCTCCAGCTCTTTAAAAATGTCGGCCGTAAAATCCTCGCCCATGGTTAAAAGAAAAATAGCCGCCTTTTCTGGGCCGGTCAGCTCTTTCGGGATTAATTTACTCTCCTCGCTAGGCACGTCGACTTCCCCCTCATAGCGGCCAAAAAAACTTATAACCTAAACTCGTCTTAAGAAGACCCTTAAGGCGGGACCATTAAAAAAACGCTAAAATCGCGAAATCAGCCCCACCTTGACTAAAAACCGACCTGATTCTATTAAAAGACGGCCTCGCGTAAAAAAAGAGCTAATCTTAAAGGCCGCCCCGCTTAAAAGACCGTTTTGACTTTAGCCAGGGCCAAAAGAGCGACGTCTTCTGGCTCTGGCTCGCCTGACTTTCGCCTTGACTTTTCTTCTGGGCGAGGCTCGCCAGACTTTCGCCTTGACTTTTCCTCTGGCCGAGGCTCGCCAGACTTTCGCCTTGACTTTTCCCCTGGCTAAGCTAGCCTCACTTTCGCGCTAACTTTAGCTTTGACTTTTTTGGCTAACTATCCCATCTGGCTTGACCGTTAAAAAAAACTTTTTAATTCTTGGTATTTTAAACGGTCAAGCTTTGGTCGACCTGGCTTTTATTAGGGGGCTTTATTTTTCCCTAGCCTCGGCCGAGGAGGGTTTTTGCTCGATCCAGTTGCGCAGTAAGCCCACGGTGCGGTCCATGTTTTCCCGGGCCAAGGGCATGACGTTGTCGCGACTTAACTGGCCATAAGCTAAGCGGGCTGGGGTCTCTTCCTCTAAGATCTCTTCTTCCTCGGCTTCTTCAGGGGACTCGTCGTCGTAGTGGACCAGATCCACGTCTTGGCTAGCCGGCTGATCCGGGCTTAAAGCCTCTTCGGCTTGCGGACTAGGCGGGGTGGGCTCAATGGTCGCTCGGGGCGGTAAAGGCAGGGGCAGGCTTTCCCCAGGTCCCCCGGCCAGAGGATAGTCGGGTAAAACGGCTTGCTCGGCCCCGCTGCCCACGGGTTCCACCTCTTTCTTCAGCCAGTTTAAGATGGGCCTTATCACAAAGAAGAAAAAGAGGATGATTAACAGAAGATTAATGAAGGGTCGGCCGAACTCCCTTAAAAGATCCAAGACAAAGAGAGCCCAGACGTTTACGGTTTCCTCGCGATAGAATTCTAAGCTACTGACCGACACGCTATCTCCCCTCGCCTCGTCGTAACCAATAATGTTACGAATAGCCGCTCGCAACTGCTCAAGTTTTTCTTCAGGCAGAGGCGTAAAAACCCGCTCGCCATTTTCGGCCAAAGTAAAGACGCCGTCCACTAAAACCGCCACCGTCACTTTTTTCAGATCGCCTAAAGAGGAGACGGTTTTTCTTTTAATATTGGTGATCTCGTAGTTACTGGTCTCCTCCGTGCGCGAGTAGACCTCTTGATTGCCGCCTTGGTTGGCGTTTTGCCGGTTGGCCGTCCCCAACTCGTAAGTGGCGTTGGGGATACCGGCGTTGGCTCGACCCGGCCCCGTGGAGCGCTCTTGGATCCTTTGCTCGCTTCTGACCGCCGTCCGCTCAGGGTCGTAAATGTCCTCGCTGGTCACCACCTGTTTTAGATCCAGTTCGCAGTTAACTTGGGTGGTGGCCTTATACGGGCCTAAGACCTTTTCCAGCATGGCGTTGACCCGGTTAGCCAACTCCCGCTCATAGGCTCTTTTTTGTTTAAGTTGGTCGTCGCTTAAAAAACCTTGCTTTAAGGAGTCGGAGCTCCACAATAAGCCGCCTTCCGCGTCAATTATGGAGACGTTTTCTGGGGTTAAGCCATCCACGGCCGAGGTCAAGAGATGGACCAGCCCCATCAACTTATTTTTCTCTAAAGTGGCCCCTCTTTTCAAGGTTAAGACTACCGAGGCGGTGGGGACTTTTTGATCCTCAATAAAAAGGGTCTCTTTGGGCACGGTCAGATGGACCCGAGCGTCGAGAATCTCGGGAAAGCGGGTCATGGTCCGTTCCAATTCGCCAGTGACCGCCCGCTGCAGATTGATTTTCTGCTGGAGATCCGTGACGCCCAGCTTTTGGTCGTCAAAGATCTCAAACCCCACCCCGCTTTTGGCGGGCAAGCCTTTCATGGCCAGATCCAACCGGATTTCTTGCGCTTGGCCCAAAGGCGTCTCAATGGCCGAGCCCCCCGCCGCGAGGCGATACGGCTGGTTGTTTTTCTTCAGTTCAGCCGTGATAGCCCCCGCGTCTTCGGGGCTTAAATCGCTATATAAGACCTCGTAGCTGGTCTTATTGTTGGCGAAAAGGAAAAAAACAAACGCGGCGGTGGCTAAAAATAGGGCTAAGCCACCCACAATTAGCTTAGAAGGGCTGGCGCTCGCGATTCTTTCCCGTCCCCAACTGATTCTCTCCGAGATATTAAAGGCCACCTTTCGCCTCCTAACGACCCTTTTGCGGTCGGACCTTAACTCTAACTAAGTGGTCCGCCTAAAACTAAAGCAAAAAGGAGGCCAGATTTTCCTTTAAGCCCCGTGACAGCGCTTATATTTTTTCCCCGAGCCGCAAGGACAAGGGTCGTTGCGGCCAATTTTAGCTTTAAGCCGCCGCTCGGGCTGGGGTTTAGTCTCCACTTTTTCCTCGCCCCGCGAGAGGAAAGTTCTAGTGGGGGCTTTCTTCGGGGCCACGTCTTCGGGCGGCTTTTCCGGGTTGAAGCGGGCGTGGGCGACGACGCCGACGGTGTCTGACCTGACCCGGGCCGCCATCTCCTCAAACATCTCAAAGCCCTCCCTTTGGTACTCCCTTAAAGGATCCCTTTGACCGTAACCCCGTAAGCCAATGCCCTCTTTTAAGCGATCCATGGCTAAAAGGTGCTCTTTCCACTGGTTATCCAAGGCCTGTAAATGGATCCAGCGGGCAAAGGAGGCCACGGCTTCTGGGGGCAGCTCCGCGGTCCGTTCCTCGATCCCGGCTTTGGCCTTTTCAAAAAGGAAATCCATTAAGGCTTCGGCTTCTAAGGACTCGATCTCGGCTAAAGTGGGTCGATAGCCTAAACGGGCAAAGCTCTCCCCCGCCAAAGCCTGGTAATTAAGCCCTTCTTTGGGGTCGGTCAACCGCAGAACTACGGCTTGCGACTCCTCGTCCAAAAAGTTGAGAAAATCATCCCAGATGGCCCCGCCCGAGAGGATCTGCCGCCTTTGACGGTAGACCACCTCCCGCTGACGATTCATGACGTCGTCGTACTCCAAAAGGTGCTTTCTAATCTCAAAGTTGTGACCCTCAACCCTTTTTTGGGCTCCTTCCACGCTTCGGGACAGAAGAGCCGACTCAATGGGGACGCCCTCGCTTAAGCCTAATTTACCCAATAAGCCCCGGACCCTATCGCCGCCAAAAATCCGTAAAAGGTCGTCCTCCAAAGACAGGTAAAAACGCGACTGGCCGGGATCGCCTTGCCGGCCGCTCCGACCGCGTAGCTGATTGTCGATGCGCCGCGACTCGTGCCGCTCGGTGCCTAAGATAAAAAGGCCACCTAAGTCGGGCACGCCCTCCCCTAAGACAATGTCCGTGCCCCGACCCGCCATGTTCGTGGAAATGGTCACCGTGCCTTTTTGCCCGGCCTGGGCCACGATCATGGCCTCGCGCTCGTGGTGCTTGGCGTTTAAAACCTGGTGGGGCACGCCTTTAGAGGTGAGCATCTTGGAGACGATCTCCGAGTTGTTGATGGAGATAGTCCCGACTAAGACGGGCTGGCCTTTTTCGTGGAGCCTTTGGATTTCCAGGACCACGGCCTCGTACTTTTCTCTGACCGTCCGGAAGATAACGTCTGGAAAATCCTGACGAATCATGGCCCGGTGAGTCGGGATGACCACCACCTCGAGTTTATAAATCTTATGAAACTCGGCGGCTTCGGTGTCGGCCGTCCCCGTCATGCCGGCTAGCTTATCGTACATGCGGAAGTAGTTTTGGAAGGTAATAGAGGCTAAAGTCTGGTTTTCGTTTTCGATTTTGACTCTTTCCTTGGCTTCTAAAGCTTGGTGCAGGCCATCGGAAAAGCGCCGCCCGGGCATGAGACGGCCGGTAAACTCGTCGACGATTACGACTTGGCCGTCTTTAACGATATAGTCCTTGTCCCGAACAAACAGGGCGTGGGCCTTTAAAGCTTGGCTCACGTGGTGGAGAATGTCCAAGTTGGCGGGGTCGTAGAGATTTTGGACCCCTAACAAAGACTCGGCCTTAGCTACCCCGGCCTCGGTGAGATTGGAGGTCCTTGCTTTCTCGTCTAAAGCGTAGTCCTCGCCTTGGACCAGCTTGGGGATAACGTGGTCGGCCCGCTGGTACTGGTCGGTGGACTCCTCGGCGGGCCCGGAGATAATTAAGGGAGTCCGAGCTTCGTCGATGAGGATGGAGTCCACCTCGTCGACAATGGCGTAATGAAATTCCCGCTGGACGAAATCCCCCGCCTGAAACTTCATGTTGTCCCGTAAATAATCAAACCCAAACTCGTTATTGGTGCCGTAAGTCACGTCGCTATAGTAAGCGGCTCGCCTTTCGTCGTCGGATAAGCCATGGACCACCACCCCCACGGTCAACCCCAGAAAATTGTAGATCTGGCCCATCCAGGCGGCGTCCCTTTGGGCCAAATAGTCGTTGACCGTAACCACGTGGACCCCGCGCCCAGTTAAGGCGTTTAAGTAGACTGGTAAAGTCGCGGCTAAGGTCTTGCCCTCCCCGGTTTTCATCTCCGCGATCTTGCCCTCATGCAGAACCAGGCCCCCAATGAGCTGCGCGTCAAAGTGGCGCTGGCCTAACATCCTGGCCCCAGTCTCCCGGACCACGGCGAAAGACTCGGTGACCAGATTAGCCAAAGGTTCGCCTTGGCCCAATCTTTCTTTAAAATGGGTGGTTTTGGCGGCCAGTTCCGCGTCGGTCAACTTTCTTATGGTCGGCTCTAAAGCGTTAATTTCGTCGACCCAGTGACTTAAGCGGTTGATCACCCGATCATTTCCGGTGCCAAAAATACGGCGCAAAAGATTTTTCATTTATTATCGCCAAAATTCCTTACGGGCGGAGAATGTTTGAAGGCCAAGGCGTCTAGCCAAAGATGGCTATTTTGGGGGGATTTTGGCCTTTCGCCTAGCTAAAAAGGCCAGACGCGCCATTAAGGTTAAAATCGCGCTTTTTACGCTTTTACGACCTTAATGTTGATTTATTATAGGCTTAACGCCAAAAAAAATCAAAGAGAAAGCCTTTAGGGCGAGAGGATGGTTAAGGCGGAAGACAAGGCTTTAGGAAGGCTCTTTAGCTGAACCCGATCCTTGGCCAAAAGCCCCTTTTAAAGAGTTTTCGGTCGCCGCGTTGGCTTCCTTTAGGGGGTTTTTGGCCGCGGGCACGAAAAACAAAGGATCCACGTGGACCCCGCCCAAAATGGTCTCGTAATGGAGATGGGGACCAGTGGAGCGGCCCGTGGAGCCGACTCGACCAATGGCTTCGCCGCGGGTCACGGTCTGACCGGGGGCGACTAAACTCGCCGACAAATGGGCGTAACGAGTGGTCAACCCATAGCCATGGTCTAAAGCCACCAAGAGACCATAACCATTATTAGACCAGTCGGCGGAAAGAACCACCCCGTCGGCGGGGGCGTAAACTAAAGTCCCCGTGGGGGCGGCCAGA
>JAIROO010000254.1 GCA_031257535.1 Deltaproteobacteria bacterium | reverse complement strand
TAATATAATTATCAGACGAACTATGTAAATAAGAATAATAACAAAATATTGTCTGAAATTTAGACGCTATACAATTTAAAAACATTAAAAATTGTTCTGGTTCTAGAATTGAAACTTGTCTTATTGACATACAACAAAAACCATTAATTATAAAAATTTTTAAATTTATAATATATAATAAAACATAAATTATAATTATAAATTTACATCTAATAGAACGACACTAGAAGATCTAAAAGATCCAGATTATTTTACGTTCCGGCGCGAGCGACGTTGGACTCCATAATCGTTATCCATGGGCGTAAAAAACATTATAACCGCCGTCCTTTTAAGGCGTTCGCCAAATTTTTAAATAGGCGCGACGTCAAGGACCGAAAAGGACCGAAAAAAACCTTTTCGTTTTTACCAATAAGGCAACCCGCGGCCAAGATTAACGAAAAACTCGTCCGACCAAAGCCAGTTCCTTTTAAAATCGCGTTTTACGTTGTCATATTATCTTACCATGTTCGGAAAAACAAGGTTTACGTAAAATAAAAAATAAAACATTTATATTTTCTAAAACATCGTAAAATCAAGTAGTTAACTTTAAACCGGTCTCAAAAAGTTTGGGAGCTATTATTTCCAAGAATTTGACCGAACTCTA
The DNA here is from genome assembly GCA_031257535.1 of Deltaproteobacteria bacterium. Lineage (GTDB taxonomy): Bacteria > Desulfobacterota > Desulfarculia > Adiutricales > Adiutricaceae > JAIROO01. The sequence goes on along the minus strand of JAIROO010000254.1, from coordinate 5,187 downwards.
GCGTTGGCCAGCCCTTTACGCCCGCCCTAGGATCCTATTTTTCCCCATATAGTCCTTTAACCAAAAAGGTATTCTAAGCGATGACCATAATCATGTCCGATTAATGGTCTAAGCTGGTTAACTCAAAATAAAAATAGAGTTTAGGGCTTTAAATTATGGGGCCAAGGCGCTAATATACCTTATTCAATTCAACGCGGTAGAGTGGTGGTTCCGCGGCCTAGACTTGTCATTTCTGATGGCCTCGTAAAAACCCTTGTTTTGAAATTTTATGCCCGTGGCTCTACTATATAATCGACTCAAAATTATTGTGATCACGATATATTGTATATATACCAGCTTTCGAAAATTAAAAGGGGATTTGTACATGGTCATCATTTCTATCGCTATTTAAATTTTTACCATTTTCTGGCTCAATCTAAACTAAAGTATTATACATATATCTATTGGTAATTAAAATTTCATGTGTTATATTTTTATATACATAGATCATTTTAATCTATATACTTGATTTATAACCTAATCATAAAGCTTTAAGGTTTTTAATGACTCTTAACCATCTCCTCAAAAGATATGACCCTAAGAAATTAATCGATAGATTCATTAATTTTATCTATTACATCAAAAAGATATCTTTTATCTCTGAATCATCAATTTCTCTTTTGGAAAATCCGCTTATCGTTATAACTCTAATTTGTGGGCCAAGGAATCTAAGGCTAGTTGATTCCAATATCTCCCTTAAGAACACTTTTTTCGCTCCAAATAGACCAAATAAACAAGAGCCCCTTTGGCTTTTACCAGCCCTTCGCCCTACTGGGACCTCTTCTGGCGAGATTTTGAGACAGGTTTTATCAGCCTTATGGCGGCCAACCAAAATAATCCCGCGACTAAAAAACCAGGCTGGTCCCGCCACTCAACTTTAGCGGTCAGTGGATCATATTAAAATACAGGTTTTTGCTATAATAATTTAGGCGTAAAGTCATAAAGCAGATAGTTTAAGATGTATAAAATGAGCATAACGAGCTATTTAAAGCTAACTATTGAATAATAGCGTATAAATTAATTTAGATACTGTATATTTCTAAATTAACGTCATTATCTACCTATTAGAAGATCGCTTATTACCTATAAAATGATCGCCATATTTTTGATAAACCTTTTTGAGGGTCACGTTAACCCCGACCCGACAAACAAGCGTCAAGAAGAAGCCGTAGAAAGCGTTAAGGTCTTAGGATCTTTCGGCCAAGACAGTTGACCAACTGTTAGCTTCTCCTTTTGTCAATCGCGTTAAAACTTCGATTAATAACGCACGCGAGGAACTCTTTTATTTATTAATTTAACGTTATAACTTATTAGTAAGTTATAATATATTCGTTTGCCATTAATAAAATGGTTTTTTGACTTAATAAGGAATATAATTCAATGTCTAACTCAGGCTTGACCAGGACGGAAAAAATTCTAAAAATTATTGATCTTCTTTTCGTCCACCCCACGGGCGTCAAAATCAACTCTTTAATCGGCTCTCACGATTTCACGAGCGAAAACGCCGGGGATCTATTTAAAATCTTGGCCAATAAACTCCCCAACCACGTCGAAATTGAGGGCAAAGGGGAATCAACGACCCTCCGTTTCAAAAATAAACCTTTAAACTACTCTTTGGACGCCTACGCCAGGCAAGCCTGGCAGGAGACTCCGGCCCTTTTAGCCAAAATCGCTCTGGAGCTAAACGATGGTATCGTCGACGAAGCGACCCTAAAATTCGTCGACGCGTTCATCGCTTCGCCTAAAGACCAAATTGGTAAAGACGCGACCTTGCCCTCGATCGTCAAAGCCGCCCGAGCTTACGTAGACTATCGACCCTTTCAGGAGACGTTTAAAACCTTTTTCGCGGCCATTTCGAAAAAGAAATTCTGTGAGGTTTTATACGCCAAACCCGACATGGAGAAGCCCGCAACTCTCTACTTCGCCCCCCTAGAGATTGTCGGTTACCATGGGAAAATTTACGTTGAGGGGCGGCGCGTTAAGAGCCTGACCGAGCCATTTGTTGATTATGGCCAACGCAGCCTGGCCTTACAACGGGTTAAAAAGGTGACGATAACGAATACGGATATTAGGGGGCTGGAGACGCCATCCCGAGAAAACCAAGAGCCGCTCTTTGGTCTTATTCGGACCAACCCTTTTACCTTAAACGTTAACTTCGCCCCTTATCTAGCTAGCTATCTTGAGGAACACACTATCCCTGGCCTTATAGAAAAACACGTCTTAAAAGGCCGGAAAACGGGCAAAAAAAAGAGCCCTTTTAAGGGTTGGATTAAGCTCAAGATCAGGTGCGGCGACCCCTATGAGCCACTAACCTGGCTATTAGGTTTTGGCTCTGGAGCGGTCATCATTAGCCCCAAGACTCTTAAGGAACTCTATCGCGACGAACTGATCGTCATGGCCCGGCGGAATGGTGGCTTAAGATGTACTAAGATCAAGTCCCCAAAACAGACAAGCTCAAAAAAAGCGTCAGCCAAAGACCTTAAGGGCGACGACCCGTCCTCGTCGAAAGACCAGTCGCCTTTGACGGACTAGTCCTTTGGCTTTTAAAAACCTCCAAAATGTCGCGGCCAAAAAATAGGCCAATCTTAAGAAATCAATCGCTAAAGATTGGCCAACTAAACATGAGTCCTTTTTTAGCGCTCTCTTTAACTAAGGGATAAAAATCGCTAAAAAAGTTTTATTTGTCACCCCATTAGTAGAGCCGTAAAACTAGCGAGCCAGCGACGGCCAGAATAGAATGGCCGCTGATATCGTAAGTGTTCGAGGAATTAAACCCAGTTTTCGGCTTTATTACATCGCCGTCGACTACCCAAGTATTACTGGAGGTAAATCCAATTTTGGGTTTCAACTCCCGGCCGTTAAAAACCCAAGTGTCAGAGGAGGTGGCCCCTAGCTTAGGCTTGATCTCTCCGCCCGGAAAAACCCACGTGTCTTGGCTAGAAGACGAGTTTTTGGGGCGCAATTCTTTGCCGTTACAGGACCAATCTTTACTCATTTTGAATTTTTTCATAAATAATCCTTGAAAAAAGATATCGGTAAAAAAAACCGACAAAAAATGCAAAAACTATCCGTAAAAGCCAATATGAAATATAATGCAAATAAATATTAAATTTTAATTCAATTTATTTCCACAATATGGACAAAATTTATAGTTAACTTCGTTCTTTTTTTCTGTTAACTCATTAAAACCCGCGCTTAACATGCCAGTGGGGATAGCGACTAAAGCGATGCCCAAAAATGAGAGAACTGAGCTTAAAATTTTACCTGTCACCGTAATAGGGTAAATATCCCCATAACCCACGGTCGTCACCGTGGCCACCGCCCACCAAAGACTAGAAAAAGCGTTATTAAAGACCTGTGGTTGGGCATCATATTCAATATTATACATAACTATAGATGCTAAGAATATTATGAACAACACTACAATAAAAGAAGAAATTAGATGATAAGATTTATTTTTTAAAACAATAACTATATTTAGTAAGGCATCTGTATGCCTTGTTAATTTTAAAAGTTGAAATAATTTAATTAATCTGAAAGAACGCAGAGATATCAAATAAGAAGGCAGTATCAATGGTAAATAAAAAGGCAAAATTGCTAAAATATCAACAATAGCAAAAAATGAAAAAATATATTTAAATCTACTTTTTAAAAAATTATCTTCTGGATACAGAAAGTTCGCTGTCCACAAACGAAGTAAAAATTCAATAGTAAATATGATACAAATATAACTTTCGACTATATAACATATATGATTAAATTTTTCATTGAAAGTTTCGAAAACAATTAGTAAAACGCTGCAAAAAATCAAAAAAATGATAAAATAGTTAAATAAAAAACCTAAAAAATGATTTTCTTTATTGTTAATAATATTGAAAATTTTAATTTTAACTGTGTTATACATAAATCAATACCGAAAAAAACTCAGCGTCTCTGGCCTCCAACATTCGTTGGCCATAACGTTAAAAAAAGTCGCGTCTAAAACAAACCTAAAATAACGCTTCAAAAAATAAAAGTAAAGCGAATTTTGTTTGGCTTTACCTTCAAAGTGAGGAGAACGCGGCCACCTTAAAGTAACCAACCAAAGGCCAATCAAAAGCTAAAAAGGCTAAAAAGCGTCAAGACACTCAGAGAAAAAGTCAATTATTCAGACGCGATAAGTACAGATTAATATAACTAATCTATTATATTATATATTATACATAGTTTACTTAAATAAATAAAAGTAAATATAGAAAGAATATTAGTATTTTTTAATATGAATTAAGAGGAAAATTATACAAGAATTAAGAGGAAAAATTAATAAAAATTTAATGAAAGGATAATTATATCAGGATTAAAAATATATTTTGCTAAATATTAGTTTTATGTAGTTAAAAAAATTTCTATTTAAATATATTAATTACTGTCAAAAATGTCGTAAAAACTCTTATTTTGAATTTTATTGACGCACGCGACTTATATTTACTCTACTCAAAAATTTTATTTTATTACCGCCATTTAAAGTCCTTAATGGCTAATATAAGGTGGGCTATAATCTAAAAAAAGGAGTTTTTACGCGAGCGTCGCTGGTCGGGGTGAGAGGATTTGAACCTCCGTCCCACTGCTCCCAAAGCAGTTGCGCTACCGGACTGCGCCACACCCCGATTGACGAAAAAACGTATCTTACAAAATCTCGGCCTCGATTTCAACAAAATAATTACCCTAACTATTTGCTATTAATAGTAATAAAAATTCTAAATTCACAACAATAATACTAGATATATAATTTATAAATTTGTGTTCTTATATTGTTATATGCACCTTTAAATATTGTTAATACTATTATAGTATATACTAACATATTAAATATCAATACATAAATACTTTATCATCAATTTAGTCAGAAAATTGTTTTTCCATAACTTAAAATATTCGCCGCCTCCAAACCCAAAAGTTCTCCCCCTAAGGCCCCGCCCCTTTTTTCGTTTTAACTTTCCAATCCAGTTTTAACTTTCCAATCTATTTAAAAAATTTTTTAATTAATTACTTATTAAAATCAGTAAAAGCAATTTTTATATGTTTTTATAATAAATAAATTATAATAAATATTCTGTATACTGCAATATAATATATAACTTATAAAATATATTTTTTTATTTTAATTAA
>JAIROO010000251.1 GCA_031257535.1 Deltaproteobacteria bacterium | reverse complement strand
TAATTGTATACCTGATTTAAACTGCCTAGACGCTGGGACCCAATGCTTTCCTCGCTACTATTACGAGCCTTCTGACGAGAAGCAACAGACAATTTTTTCCGAGGTTATTGACGGCTACGTCCGCCATGACGCTATTACTGACGATATTTTAGATGAATACCGAGCTAAGTATGGTCAACAAATCACTAAAGACCAAATATTTTATTATGTCTATGGTCTTCTGCACTCTAAAGACTACCGAGAGACCTTCGCCGCGGATCTAAAAAAATCCCTGCCCCGCATTCCTTTGGTTGAAAGCCGCCTTGATTTTACGGCCTTTTATAAAGCCGGCGAAGCTTTAGCCGATCTCCACCTTAATTACGAGTCCGTTACGCCCTACGAGGGCGTAGAAGTCACCGGCTTAGAAAAAGGTAACTTTTTTGTCGACAAGATGCGCTATGGCAAAGTAGCGGACGCGACAAAATCTAAGCTTTTGGAAGATAAATCAACTATTCATTACAATAACAGTATTACAATTACTGGTATTCCGCTTGAAGCTTACGAGTATGTGGTTAATGGTCGCTCGGCCCTTGATTGGCTAGTCGAGAGATACAGGGTTACAGTAGACAAAGATAGCGGGCTAATTAACGATCCCAATGAATGGGCCAAGGAACATAACGAACCCCGATATATTTTAGACCTTATTTTACGGATTATTACGGTTAGTTTAAAGACAATCAAAATTATTAACAATTTACCTAGCTTAAATTTCTAATTAATTATTTTTTTATTACAATTATAAACTTATCAATAAAAATATGTTATTATAAACTTTATATCTAAATTTTATTTATTAACATTATTTTATACATAATATAACATATAAATAATAGTTTGAACGTAACATATTGTTAAGCAAACAATCATCTTTGGAGTACTGATAACTTATTTATTTAACATGCATTACTGCAAAGTTAATATAATATAAACATAATACTTATAATTACTTAATTTCATATATCTAAAATATTTACAATATATATACTATTTATGAGATAATTAGCGTTATTGAACAAAACTATATTAAACCAAAAAATATTTTAACTGGATAATTTATATATTCTGTTTAATTATATTGACTATTATTTTATCTATAAAAACATTTTCTATATTGCCTTTTTTGCCACCTCAAATATTTGGTCAGTAATATCAAATCAAATATCTGAATCTTTTGGTAGTTCAATTATTTTAGCATTATTCCAATATTGTATAATTTCTTTTCTTAAAAGAAAATTTAATAAAATATAATGCGTATTACAATATGTTTTCTTTTTATTATAAATTTATTGTTTTTAAATATTTCATACTATTTTTATGAAATTTATATATTAATTAACTCTATTATACCGTTTTATAAGGCATTAGTTCCATTCGCCATGATTTGTTTTACAAAAAAAATTATAAAAAAATCTTAGAGCTTCTTTCACACTCCTTTAAGCCGCTCTCTTTGATGTCTAAAAGGAATAGAGACAAAGAAAGGAAAACGTCGAACTGATATTTGGAAAAATTTTTCTACCCAAATACAGATAACTATCTTCGTAAAATTGATAAAAATCTTATACATAATATTAATATATTTATATATTATTAAATATCTCATTTTTAATTTTAAATTTAATTTATATAACTTTATTTGATTTATTTTATTGATATATATTTGTAATTTTCTCTTTAAATAATTCAAACTTATGTAATATATATGTTTGTTAATATAAAAATCTAGATATCTGTTATAAAATAACTTATTTTATTAAATCATATCGGCTTGAGTCTTAAAATTTTGATCTAATTGATCGGGCTAAGGATCGTTAAAGCCGACCCTAAACCCCTACAGCCTCGAGGTGAAAAATGTTATTCGTTAAAAGAGCTCTTTTAAGCGTCTCCGATAAAACAGGTTTAATTGATCTGGCCATCTTTCTAAATGGTTTAGAGGTTCAGCTTATCTCCACTGGAGGTACGGCCAAAGCCCTAGTCGAGGCTGGCCTTAACGTCACCGAGGTCGCGGCTTACACGGGGTCCCCAGAGATATTGGATGGCCGGGTCAAAAGCCTCCACCCCAAAATTCACGCGGGTTTGTTGTTTCGCCGCGACGATCCGGCTCACCAAAAAAAGATGACTGAGCTGGGCTGGGGGGCCATCGATCTGGTGGTGGTCAACCTTTATCCTTTTGAGAAAGTCGTGGCCAAAGAAAGAACGACCTTAGCCGAGGCCTTAGAGAACATTGACATTGGCGGCCCGTGTCTTTTACGCTCGGCGGCCAAAAACCATTTGAGCGTGGCCGTTTTATCCGACCCCGCCGACTATAAACTCGTGGTCAACGAATTGTCGGATAACCACGGGGCCATTTCCGTCGGCTGTTTAAAAGGCTTGGCCGTCAAAGCCTTCGCCAAGACCTCGGCTTACGACGCGGCCATTCGAGAGTACCTAGCCAAACAGTGTCTTAGGCTGGTTAATTAGAATTTTTCTCGCCAAAAATTTGTCGCTTTTTGGTTATCAAGGGGAGACGACCTTTACCTTTAGCTTTTAACATTTAGTTTTTAAATCTTATTCTTTATTTTTTAGTATTCAATATTTAGCTATTTGCATTTAATATCTAGTATTTTATGCTTATTTATTTTTTTACATTTATTGTTTAATTTTTATATTTTAATATTTAGTTTTTAGCGACTTAAAGCTAGAACTTTAGCCTTTATTTTTAGCTAATTAAAGCTAGGTCTTTATCCTTTGTCTTTTAGCTAATTACAGCCAGGTTCTTAGCCTTTGTCTTTTAACTAATTACAGCCATTTTTTTAGTTTTTAATTAATTAGATCCAATCCTTTAGTCTTTATCTTTTCGCTAATTATGGCCATATATTTAGCTTTTAACTTTTAGCTAATTACAGATGTCTTCGTAAAAAACCTCGCGTTGAAATTTTAGACGCGTATCTCTACTATATAAGCCAATCTTAAATTATAACGACCACCGTATGAAGTATATAAACGTGGCTTCAAAAATTTAAATAGTGTTTTTACGAGTTCATCGTTACAGCCAGACCATTAACCTTTATCTTTTACCTAATTACTGCCAAGCCTTTAGCCAGTCATCGCTGAGTTCTCAAGGTTAAGCTCGCCCCGCTTCTCCCTTTATCCTCCTATCTTCCTTTCGCGTTCTTGACTAAATGGGTCATTCTTGCCCTCTCTTTTTGGCGCCGGATTTGCTAGCTTAGGGCTCAACAGTTAGGGAGCCGCCTAACGTCAAGGCTATAAACCTAAATAGACCCTTTTAGGACGCGCTAAACCATGAAAAAAACTCCGCCCAATTCCCTTTTCGTCGTTCAAAGTCGTCAAGACCCCAACGCGACTTTAGGTCGGATCTTGGGTCCAGAGTTTTTAACTTACCGCCAAGCTTTCGCCTTAGCCGAAAAAGGCCAGCGACCTGACTTTCCCCCGCACTTAGACGTGGACGTGACCACGGTTTGCCAGTTGCGCTGCCCTATGTGCCCGGCTGGCGGCAAAAACTCCCCTTTTCCAGGTTTTGGGCTCTTTCTCCCTTTAGCGACTTATTTAAAGGCTTTAAGGGAAGCCGAAAGGCGCTCGTTGCCGTCTTTACGCTTAGGGATGACCGGGGAGCCCTTATTAGTAAAGGACATTAGCCATTGGGTTAAGCTCGCCAAGGACTACGGAGTCATCGACGTGGCCTTAATTACCAATGGCCAGCTTTTAACCGCCGAGATGAGCCAAAAACTGATCCAGGCGGGCTTAACGCGTCTCATGATCTCCGTGGACGCGGCTTCCTTCGAGACCTACAAAATAGTTAGGCCAGGCGGCGACTGGGAGCGGCTCTTAGACAATATCGGCTCCTTTTTGGCTATCCGTAAAGCCTTAAACTCGCCCCTGCCTCTTTTACGCTTAAGCTTCGTGGAAATGACTCTAAACGTTAGCGAAAGGGAGGCCTTCGCGACCAAGTTTGGGCCGCTCGCCGATTACTTAGTTTTTCAAAAATATCAAAATATCTTAGCTAGCCCCACCCATAACTGGGGTTTGGGCTCGGTTGAGCCAGGGATTTGCCTAGAACCTCGGGCTCGTCTAGCCCTCCACGCTAATGGCGGCTTGTTTCCGTGCTGCGGCGACTTTGGGCGCTTAGAGCCTTTGGGTTATTTTCCAGAAAATAGCCTCCGCGAGATCTGGCTATCTACGCCGGCCTTAAATCTCGCCCACGGCCAAAATCGCGCGGCTTGCTTAAAATGCCAAAAAGGCGCGAGCTTAATGGAGCCGACCCCCGCTTTAAACGCGGCTAATTTAAGCGTTCCAAAAGAGGCTAACCTTAATCTAAGCCCCGGGCCAAAAAACGGGCCTTACGAGCTCGGTCCGGGAAGGGAGATCAACCATGCTGATTCTGTGCTTGGGTAGCGATTATTTTCACCAGGCTTTCCATTCATTTGGCCATACCGTCCTGGCCCCACCCCACCAGGAAGGTTATCCGGTGGACTCCCTTTTTAACAACCTTAAAGACCGACCCGACCTGATCGTCTACGTCGACCACTTAGGCCATCACTTCTGGCCTGACGGTCTAACTAATATTTACGGGGTGCCCAAGGTTTATTACGCCGTGGACGCGCCCATTAACTTTTGGTGGCAAAGGGATTTCGCTCGGCTTTTCGATTACGTCTTTGTCGACCAGAAGACCCAAGCCAATATTTTAGCCGAGGAGGACCAGCTCGAGGCTAGTTGGCTGCCCGTGGGGGTGGACGTGAAAAGTTACGCCGCGACCCCTGAGGACTCGGCCCAAAAACTCTACGACTTTGGCTTCGTCGGCCGCTTAGACCCCGCTCACCGCCCCAAAAGAAGCCGGCTGGTCGATCTCCTCTCCAGCCGCTACGTCCTGAAAACGGCCGGGTCCGAGCCAACGGGTTGGGTCGGACCAGCCGAGTCGGGGCAGCTCTACCGCCAGTCGAAACTGGCCTTAAACGAAAATCTCTTCCCCGGGGTCACCACCCGGATGCTGGAGGCCATGGCCGCTGGAGCCGTCCTTTTTACCGAAAAAGCCGGCGGGGACTTAGGGGAGATTTTTAAGGCCGGGGAAGATTTCGCCTGGTTTGAGCCGGAAGATATCTTAGGGGCGGCCGAGACCTGGTTAAGCGACGACAAGCGGCGGCAAAGGGTGGCTAAAAGAGCCTTAGAAAAGGTGACTGGGGCCCACGACGTTAAGCACCGGGCCGAAAAGTTCCTCAAAACCATTGAGAACTTAAACCCCGGGGCCGCCCTCTTAGACTCCCTGGCCTGGGACCGCGAGGGGCGAGCCTTATTCTTAACGGCTTTGCGCTGGCCTAAAGAAGAGGGCTTTAAACGCGTCCAAAGAGCGGCCACTTTACTGGAAAAAGCCTATAAAAACGACGTTATCGAGCCTTTAGGCGTATTTTACCTGGGCCACGTGGAAAGGCTGAGGAATCGGCCCGTTTTAGCCAAAAAATATCTGGAAGAGGCTTACGAAAAGGGCGAAGCCAGGGGAGCTTTGGGTTTAGGGATCATGTCTTTAGCCTCCGGGGATCTGGCCCAAAGTCAAACGTGGCTGGCTCGCTTTACGGGCTTAGACGACTTTCCGTCTTTAGCCCCCAACACTTTGCCCTTTGAGGCGGTCAAGATCTTAGGTCAGACCTTAAGGGAGATGGGCGAAGTCGTAAGTCCAGGCTTTTCTCGGCTAGCCCACGACCCCTCGGTCTGGCAGGCTTTTGAGTTTTACCAGACCGCCGTCCAGTCCAGGCCCTCGGATTTGGAAAGCTCCATCGCCATGGCCGAGATCCTCTTAGAATGCGGAGCCACGGCCGAGGCCGTGGAAGTCTGCCAGAAAGCCTTAACTTATCACCCAGAAGACGAAAAACTCATGACCATTTTCGCGCGAGCCGGCCAGGCTTCGTATTTAGCGGTCAATTAGCCCCAAAGCCCAAAAAAAATCAAAAGGAGATCCAGATGATTGACGCTCCCTTAAGCCACGCGGAAATATCGGCCATCAAAGCCATCTCTCCCCAGTTATTGCCCGGCCCTATCGGGCCGGGCCTCATGTTCCGGGGCGAGACGGTCCACTGGCCAGAGGATCCTCTAGGCGAGGCTAGGCGGTGGTTGGAGGAGGGACTGGCTAAAAGACCCAAAGGCCCGGCCCCAGATCTGGCCATCGTCTTTGGGTTGGGTTTGGGCTGGCATCTCAAAATCATCCGCGAGCGCTTTCCCCAGATTAAGATCGCCGTTTACGAGCCCGACCAAGCCTTAGTTAAAACCTACGCCGACCGAAGGGTCACGGGCTTTAACGCCGAGATCGCCACCGACTGGTCGGCCTGGGAAAACTACTTGGCGAAAGAGCTGGTCCATCGCGACGGCCCCGCCCCAGTCGTTTTGAGCGTCCCGGCTTACCAAAAGCTCTGGCCAGAGGCATTCGCTAAGTTTCACTCGCATCTGGCCGCGGAACTAACTAGACGGGCGGTCATTGAAAAAACTAAAGCCGCGACCGACTCGGCTTTTTTAAACAATCTTTTAGAAAACGCCCGCTTATGCGCGACCTTACCCGACGTTCTTTTGTTAAAAGGTCGCTTAAGCCCCAGGCCCGCCTTTGTGGTCGGAGCTGGTCCTAGCTTAGACCAAAACGGGGCCTTACTTAAGGAAGCCAGCGATAAGGGAGTTATCTTGTGCGCGGCGGCGGCCTTAAAACCCCTTTTAAGCTTAGGGGTCAGTCCCCAAGTCATTGTGGTCTTAGAGTCGAGCGACACCAGCTCTTATTTAAGCTTAACCAAAGACGAGTCAAAAGTCTTGTGGCCGCAAACCGTCTTAGCCGGGGCCGCGGGCTGTCATCCGGCTCACTTTAAAGTCCCGGGCTATTATCCTAGCCTATATCACTTAAACGCCGGCCAAGCCCAGATCTTTAGTCAAGGCTTATTTCTGCCTCAAGGCGGCAACGCGGGCACCGCGGCCTTCGCCTTAGCTTACGTCTGGGGCTTTAAACCCTTAATTTTAGTGGGCCAGGACCAAGCTTACCAAGGGCGGTGGTTACACGCCGCGGCCACCCCAGATAACGTGATCGAGGCAGACCAAGGGGAAACCCTAAGCGTCCCGGGGGTCTTTGGCACGACCGTTCAGACCAACACCTCCCTTTTGGCTTCCTTAAATTGGTACGCCGAAGCTAGTCAGACGGTCAAAAGGCAAACCCCTATGGTTCGACTTATTAACTCCTCCGCCGCTGGAGCGACCATCCGGGGTTTTGAGGAGATTCCTTTAAACGCGGTTCTGGCCACTTTGCCTAGTCAGCCGCCCTTAAACTTAGCCAGCCACTTAGACCGCTTGCCTCTACCGTCCTTAAAAGAAATCCGGGCGGATTTACGGCAGATGGCCGGTTTATTAAGCTCTTTGCGCCGGGTGGCCAACCAAAAGCCGGGTCAAGCTTTGGCGGAAATCGGGGCCTTAAGCCGGGCCAGCGCCTTTTTAGCCCAGATCTTAGCCCCAGCCCAGAATACCCCGGCCAAACCCGAGTTTTTACGGGAACTGACTCGAGCCGAGTCGCTGGTGTTAAAGCTTTTGGCTAAACTGTAATTAGATAAAAACAATAGTTTAAATAAGAAAAATTTACTTTTATATAATCATAAAAAGCTAAAAACATATAAATTCATTTATAAAAAAGTCCGTAGAATATTATTTAGATCTAATAGATAACCGTAATGGTCAAGACTTAATTTTGACCTGAAAAGTAGGTTTTTTTTCGGCCAAAGATATTCGCTAAAAAGCCGAAAAAGGTCGTTAAAAAAGCCGGTCCGGCTAAAAGTCCGGTTTAATCGCTAAAGGAGCGATCGAAAAAAATGGCCGTATCCTTAAAAAAACGGGTCGCCTCGCGAAAATCAGTTGCCTCGCTTAAGCCGATTTCCTTAGAAAAATCGGTTTCCTTACAAAAACCCTTTACGCTCCAGAAGCCAGACTCAGGGCTAGAGTTAATGGCCAATAATGAGCGGACTTTAATTGAAGAGCTAGTCGCGCGCCAAAAGACCATTTGGTCGCGAAAGCCCATTTCATTACCGCCGTTTTCGCTATAAAAAAAGCCTAAAGTCGCGGTCAAAGGCCAAATAACCTCGCGGTTAGTTCAAAGACCTTTTTTCGCGCCGCCTAGCTTTTTCACGGCGAGCTTAACTATTATTAAATATGGGCTCATTTCTTTAAAAAGCCGGGTCGCTAAAAAAAGCCGGGTCGCTAAAAAAAGTCGGGTCGCTAAAAAAAACTGGTCGCGAGAAAAAAAGCCTGGTCGCGAAAAAAGCTGGTCGAAAGCCAAAAGGCTTGTTTGAAGAAAACGGCCTATTTGACCTTTTCGTTTTTTTGCCTCGCCTAACTATTAATACATAAGGGCCCATTTCTTTAAAAAGCCGCGGCGCTAAAAATAGCCCTCGCGCCAGAAAAAAAGGCTCGTTTTAAAAAAAACGTATTTCGCCCTTTTTAGGGCTCGTGGCCTTTTCAACTATTATTACATAGGACAAAGCCGTGCCCTTTTCTCGTCCCCCTAGTTTAGGTCTTCTGACCATCGCCAAAAACGAGGCCCAAAATTTGCCTAAAAGCTTAGAGCCCTTAGTTAAGGTCGTTGGCGAGGCGGTTTTCGTGGATACGGGCTCAACGGACGGGAGCCAGAGCCTCGCGGCGGCGATGGGGGCTCGGGTTTATAGCTTTCCTTGGGTTAATGATTTTTCTTTAGCCCGCAATTTCGCTTTAAGCCAAATGACGGCCGATTACGTTTTCTGGCTCGATGGCGACAACGCCGTGGATCCTCTGGCCTTAGCCGCCTTTAAAAAAACCCTAAGCGAAAAACCCACGGTCTACCTCGCCCTGGAAAGGGTTATCCCCCAAGGCGACGAGATCTGGCAAACAAGGATCTTCCCCAATTTACCTCCCGCCCACTGGGAGGGCCAGATCCACGAGCAGCTAATCTGTCCTCCTTCTTGGCCGCGGGTCGTAAGTTCTTTAATCGTCGACCACTGGGGTTACGCGGACCCTCGCCTGGCCCAAAAGAAAGGCGAAAGAAACCTCGCCCTTTTGCTAAAAACCCCGCTCAACCAGGCTAACCCTTATCACCTATACCAAACTGGCCGCACTTTATACTACTTAAGACGGCGCCTGGAGGCTCGGCCGTGGTTGGAAGAAGCCGCCAATAAAGCCGAAAACCCCGCCCTTTTTAGCCATAGCCTCATTTTATTAGGTAGCGTTTATCAGACCTTAGGCGACCATAAGGCCGCCTTAGCCGCTTTTGAGCGTTTAACCGCTTCTCGCCCCGACTATGGGCCAGGCCATTATTTTTTAGGTCGTTATTTGACTTTAACCGACCCGGCTCGGGCCCTAAAAGAACTGGAGTTAGCTCTGGCTTACGGTTTAGCCGACCCCGGCTGGGGAGCCAATGGGCCTAAACTTAGTTTTATCGCGAGCTTAACCTTAGGTAAATTACGCTTTAAGGCTAAAGATTACCCTTTAGCCGAAAAACACTTAACCGCGGCCTTAAACTTAGACCCCGCTAATCCCGAGCCCGCCTTGGAACTGGCCCGGCTAGCTTTGGCTAAAGGCGAAAAAAAGGTGGCCAAGGCGACTTTGACCGCGGTTCTTTCGCGTTTCCCCAATTTAAGAGGCGCGCTAGTCTTAGCGAAGGAGCTCAATTTATGAAAATCGGCTTTTTAACCGATGGGCTCCCCTTTGACGGGGACGCTTTGGAAAAAGCCCCTTTGGGGGGCAGCGAGAGCGCCTTTATTGGGGTGACTAGGGCTTTGGCGGCTTTGGGCCATGAAGTTTTGGCCTATAACAACTGCGCCAAAAAAGCCGTTCATAAAGGGGTTTTATATTATCCTTTTCGCGAAAGCTTATCGAGTTTGGCCTTTGAAAAGTTTGACGTCTTGGTGGTCAGCCGTTTTTTTGGGATCTTTAACCTGCCCTTAAAAGCCGAGGTCAAAGTCTTGTGGAACCACGACACCTTGGACAACGCCCAGGTTTTAAAGTCGGTCCACGACGAAATCGACCTTTTTTTAGTTCTCTCGGCCTTTCATCGGGACAATTTTTTAACCCGGCTGCCGCAACTAGCCGACCGCATGGTCATTACCCGAAATGGCTTAGATTTTAAGCTTTTGGATAAAGGCCTTAAAAAAGTTAAACAAAAGCCCAATCTCCTCCTCTACGCCTCAAGGCCAGAGCGGGGACTAAAAATCTTACTGGAAAGCGTCTGGCCCCGGCTCAAAAAAGCTCGGCCCGATTTAAAGCTGAGGTTATGTGGCTACCGGGTGGACCCGAATCTTTTGGCCCCTGAGTTAATTGAGCTTTACAATTACTTGGAGTTATTAGCCAAAAGCGATCCAGACATTGAAAACTTAGGCCCTCTAAGCAAAAAAGACTATTATCGGGCTTTAGCCGAGTCGACCCTTTTAACTTATCCTTGCTCTTTTCCAGAAATTAGTTGTATCGTGGCCTTAGAAGCCCAAAGTTTAGGGGTCCCCATTTTAACCACCAACGATTACGCCTTAAGCGAATCCGTGGTCGAGGACTGGTTTAAGGTCAATGGCCGCCCCAAAAGTCCCCTTTTCGCCCAAAATTTCGTGGAAAGGGCCTTAGATCTCCTGGATAACCCGGAGAAAACCCAAAGTTTAGCCCAAAAAGCCCAAAACGCCATTCGGGCTAACCACTCTTGGGACCAGATCGCCAAAGAGTGGGAGCGGCTTTTTCGCTTAAACTTAAAGGCCAAGACCACGACCGGCCTAGTTCAAACGAGGTTAATGACGCGTGAGCTATTGGTTTGAGACTAACCTCGCGGTTTTAAGCCAAAGTCAACCCGCCGAAGCCGAAGCCTTAGCCAAGTTAAAGCCGAAAGTCACGGCCACGGGTTTAAGCTACGCGTTTAACGGAGGCGAGGTCATCTTGGCCGGGACCGACCAAGAAGTCCCAACCTTGGCCTTAGACTTAGGCGACGGACCCAAGAGGCTCACTAGCGCGAGGGATCCTTATCGCGAAGACGCTTTACTCGCCGAAGAGTTTTTAAAAGCCAAAGGTGGCTTAAACGGGGTTACGGCCATCGGCTTTGGCTTAGGTTATGGCCTCGCCATCCTTTTAGCCAAACTCCCGGCCGAAGCTCCGGTCTGGCTCTGGGAAGGCCGGCCCGAACTAGCCGCGGCCGCTTTAACGGCTCGCGACTTAAGGCCAGTTTTAAGCGATAAAAGGTTTCGCCTGGTTTTAACTAACCCTAACCCCATAGACCTTCCGCCCGGCGCGCCCAAGGCCACTTTAGCCAGGCCGGCTAACTTACGCCTTGACGCGGCTTTATATCCGGCTAGCTTAAAAAAGGCCCGACCCCTTAAAAACCCTAAAATCCTCTTTTTAGACGCTGGCTATTACTTAAGCCGCGAGCTGCGGAACGCGGCCCAAGAGCTAAAATCGCCCCTTCAAACCTTCGCTTTTGACCCCAAAATGGTCGGCGACCGGGAGATTAAGGCTTTTTTGACCCAGATCAAAGAGTTTCGGCCGGATCTGGTTTTAACCGTCAACCACTTAGGCTTAGACGCGGACGGGACTTTAGTGGACTTATTCGCCCGCTTAAGTTTGCCCCTCGCCTCGTGGTTCGTGGATAGCCCAATATATATTTTAACGGAAAAAGCCAAAGGCGATGTCTTTGTTTTCGCCTGGGACCGCGACTACGTGGAGCCTTTAAAAGATTTAGGCTTCGCAAAGGCGACCTATTTGCCCTTAGCCACGGATCCAACCTTTTTTAAGCCTGACCAAAGCCCAATATTAAGGCCGGCGGCCTTTGTGGGCGACAGTTTAACCGCGGCGACCTTAAAATACTTAAATTTAGCGGGCTTAAGTCCTAGTCGCCTCCCCCAGATCGACGCCTTAGCCCAAGACTTTTTAAAAGTCCCGGATCTGACCCCAAAGCGGTTAGCCGAGACTTTCGCGGCCCAAGAAGGCTTAGACCCAGAAAAGACCACGGCTTTGTGGGCTCTGATAACCTGGCGAGGGTCGCGTTTGTCGCGGGCGGCGGTTTTAAAGGCGGTGGCGGGGCCGGGATTCGTCGTTAGGGGGGACCCGGGCTGGCGAGAATTAGCCCCTTGCTTAAACTTACAAGGCCCTTTAAATTATTACCAGGATTTAGCCGCCTTTTACCGAACCACGGCCGTCAATCTCAACGTCACCAGCGCCCAGATGAAAACCGGCTTAAACCAAAGGGTCTTTGACGTCCCGGCCGCGGGTGGGTTCTTACTGACCGACGAGCGGGAGCAGCTAAAAGATCTCTTCGCCGAAGACGAGTACGCGAGCTATCCCGATCCCGCCGAGGCCAAGCGTCTGCTTAACCAGTGGCTAAAACGCCCCCGAGACCGAGCCATTTTAGTTAACAAAGCGAGGGCCCGGATTTTAGGCGAGCATCTGTACGTCCACCGCTTAGAGCGGATCCGCCGTCATATTTTTGGGGCTTAAAAAATGGGGGCCTATGTTTTAGCTTTAGCTAAACTGGGGGACTTTATTCAGGCGAGTCCCTTGTTTTGGAGCTTAAGC
The DNA here is from genome assembly GCA_031257535.1 of Deltaproteobacteria bacterium. Classification (GTDB taxonomy): domain Bacteria; phylum Desulfobacterota; class Desulfarculia; order Adiutricales; family Adiutricaceae; genus JAIROO01. Next base: position 1,729 of record JAIROO010000251.1, on the reverse strand, counting down.
CAAAGATTTAAGCCTTTAGCCTTAATTTGCGCCCAAAAGTCGGTGGCTGAGGCGGCCGAGCTGATGGGCCTTTTCGCCGAAATTATCTTAGTCGACCCTAAAGCCGCGACCAGCCCCAGCTTACCTTTCGCGGCCACGGCGATTTATGGTTTATCCTTAGCTCCTAAGGCCGTAACTTTAGCCGAAACAATTAGAGCCCAATACCCCAAAGCCGCTTTTTTTGGCCCCCGTCTTCACCAAGGGACTTTGACTCTCCCCCCCGCCCAGGCTTTAGCTTTCGCCATTATGAAAGAAAATCGCCTCTGGTCGCCTTTTAACCTCGTCGACGTCTGGCGGCGGGTAGAACCAGATAACCTCGCCTCCAAGACTTTGTACTGGCCCAGACCAGAAACGACCCTCCCTTTTGAGCCCCGCCCCAAGATAGGCTTAATTTTAGGGGCTGGTCACCCTAAAAGGCGCTGGCCCCGTGAGCGCCACGCTCTTTTAGCAAAGGAGCTTTTGACCCGATTTGAGGCTAAGGTCTATTTACTAGGCGGCCCCATGGAAAAAGCCTTAGGCCAAGCCGTCCGCCTTGAGCTTAAGGCGGGACCGGACCTAATTAACTTAACCGGCAAGACGGATCTAAACGCCTTAGCCCAAGTCATTAGCGGCTTAAACTTACTAGTCGGCTCGGACACTGGAACTCTCCACCTAGGAGCGGCTTTAGGGGTCCCGGTGGTGGGCTTATACTTTGGGCCAGCCTGGGCCAAAGAAACCGGCCCTTACGTCGCCAATGGCCGGGTTATTCAGACCTTAGCCCCGTGCGCGCCCTGTTACGACGACCGCCACTGCCCTTACCGGATCTGCCGCGCTATCCCCGAAGTGGCCACGGTCGTCAAGGCCGTAAGTCAACTTCTAACTGGGGAGACTTCGGAGCCTCGGCCAGATCTTTTAGTCCCAACCATTGACGAATTTGGCTTTAAGGTTAGCTCCCTTGACCCGAACCCAGGACCTGAGACGATTTTAGCCGACCTCGTCCGGGAAGCGGCTCGAGCGGCCGTGGACGAGACCTATCGACCGCAAAAACCTCAAGGCGACTTAAACTTTAAGGAAGCTAAGTTTTGGCGGCGGCTAACGGCGAGACTTTTTTCCAATAAGCCAACGGGCCAAGGCCAAGAGAGATTTTTAGGGACTTTGGCGGATTTTAGCTTGTTGGCTTAAAAACTTACGACCTTTTTGACCGCTATAAACCTGGCCGAAGTTTTTTTTAGGTTGGGTTAGGCGCCCAAAATTGGTCGCTTAAGCGGCCAAAGTTAAGATCGCTTAGGGCGGCTAAAGTTTCGGGTTTTCCATATCTTCTCGGTCTGCCCACATACCGAAAAATGGCAAACTTGTCAGGTCTTTTTCTTTTAAATGCTTTCTGTCACTTTGCTCTTCATTCTGAACCAAATAAAGTTGCAAATAAACTGGCAACCGTTTATCATCAACAATTTTTTTTAAAAAGATTTGTACAACATCTGAAACAGAAAGACCTTGCGCTTTAACAATTTCAGCTACTTCAGATTGAATCCGTTCATCTACTAGAACTTTAAGTATTGCCATAATAATTTCTCTCTTAAAAAACAATGTAGTTGGGTAGTAATGGTTGTGACTTCCGCAAATACAAAATTTGTATTAATTTGTGACTTTTCTCCTCTCATAGGCACATCATTTATATATTTTAATTTATATATAACTGTTATTTTTTACT
>JAIROO010000242.1 GCA_031257535.1 Deltaproteobacteria bacterium | reverse complement strand
AGAAATTACCAAGCGCAGCCGGGGGCGAAGTCTTCAGACCATATTAAGCGAACTGAGTCGATACTTTAAAGGTTGGCTAGGATATTACAAGATAGCTGACCTGAAGAGCCGGCTCGCGCAACTTGATGGATGGGTCCGAAGGCGACTTAGGGATGTACGTCTGGAAGCGGTGGAAACGGGTCAGGACCAGGTTTAAGAACCTTACGGGGCTCAGAGTAGACAAGGACCAGGCCTGGCAATAGGCTAACGCTCGAAAGGGTTATTGGCGCGTGGCCGGAAGCCAAATTCTATCCACAGTCCTAACCAATGAGTGGTTAAAACTTAACGGATATGACAGCTTACTCGTTCGATACAATGCGCTTTACGCGAATTTTTCATAGCGCAACCATTGAATCGCCGTATACCGAACGGTACATTCGGTGGTGTGGTAGGAGGCGGGGGCGACCCCGCTCCTACCCGATCGCGTTCAAATTCGTTTGGTTAAGAGATAAAGCGGCTAGCTAAGAGTTGACCCTAAGTCAAAAAAATTATCAATTATAGCCCTATGTTAGTTAAGTATTGGTTTGACGGTTAATTTGGTCGCGAAAGCCAGTTTATCGCGAAAGCCCGAAAAAAAAGGAGTTTAGCTCCAGAACTTTGACTTGACCTCGTTCGCGAGAGTTCGCCACTCGTCTTCTTTTTGGGAGTCTCCGGCGAGGCTTTGAAAACGCTTTTTGGTCTCTTTAACGAATTTTTTGCCTGAATATCGTTTGACATGATCCAAATTAACGGCGAAAAGGACCACGTAAGCCGCGGTTATGGTCAGTCGCTCGCCTAACCGCGTCGCGGCTAAGCTAATTAACTCATTGACCGTGTCCGTGAAGAGTCCCTTTTCGCGACAACTCTCAAGGGCCTGGGTTAAGGCCTCTTCATAGGCTTGGCGTTTTTTAGCGGTCGAAAGGGGACCTTGTTTTAGTTTGTCTTCGTAATAGTCGCTGGACAAAATGAGTAAACGCGTAAGCCCGAACAGGAAGTTGGGTGGGGCGAGCGCGCTTTGGGCCAAAAGCCTCGGGCGCTGGAGATTCATTGTCTTCTGGCTGTGACTTAATGAACATAAACAATCGGCAAAGATACCTAAACGACTCTCGAATATCTCCAAGGACCTGTGATAATCCTCTGGCAGTTCGTGGGGGACGTTATGGCGTAACGGGATGGAGACGCCTTTGTCGTTTACGGCCCGGGTATGGACTAAAAATAAGCTGGTTAAAGGGGTTAAAAGCTGATACGTCAGGGCGAGCTCGCTAACGTCGGCCCTTACGCTATCATTTAGAACCTCTAAATCCACGCTCATCTGGTCGCCTAAAATTTCTTTTACGCGAAGGGCGGCGGCGAGTCGGGGCAAATAAGGCTCGTCGCTGGCCAAAACTCTCGCGGGCGTAAGGTTAAAAGTCTGACCCTCGGCCGTAAACGTTAAGGTCGGGGGTTGGCTAGGTTTTTGGTTAAAGGCGGCCAAGACGTGGATGGTCTCCTGGTCGTAAAGGCCCAAAGGGAGTTGGGACTCCCAAATGGGTAAAGGCCCCCAGTTCATTTTTAAGTCTTGGGCCGGGGCCACCCGTAAGCGGTAAAAGAGCTTTTCGATGACCAGGGACAGGTTTTCGTGGGGACTGACCACTTCCGCCGCTCCGCCCGTGGCCCGGGCTATTTTTTGGAGTAAAGTTTCGACTGGCGAAAAGCCCACCCCAATTAGGAAAATTTTCTGGCCCGAATCTTTGGCGAGCTTAATTAAAGCCTCTAGTCCCTCCACCTCGCCGTCGGTAATGAGCAAAATCGAGGCCTCGTTTGGGCTTTTGGCCAGGCCACCGCCAAAATTAATGACGCTTTTTAAGGCCTTGAATAACTCCGTGCCCCCCAAATCAGCCTTGGTTTTTTGGATCAGTTCCCGTAAGCGGCTGATAATATTAGAGTCGCAAACGGCGAGTTTGCGAAAGTCGTGAACCACGTCGTAACCAAAACGGCTATAGGAGACGCGGTCATTGGGGTTTAGGCGCTCAATAATCTTGAGCAGGCCTTTTTTGGCCTCTTCGATGGAGGCGCCGGACATCGACGCCGAGCAGTCGACTAAGATTTTTAAATTTAAAGGCGTTAAGGTTTGGTGGATCTCTGGGCAAAAGCTAGCTAAAACCACTTCTTGGCCGGCGAAATGGTCAGGGGCCATAAGGGCAAGAGATTTATCTACCCCGGCCAGTTTTTTAATGAGGAGGACAAAGTCCTGGTTAAGGCTGGCCTGGTCTAAAAGAGAGACGTTGACCTTCTCGCCGCTAATGGTCGTCTCTATCCGGTGGTTAGGGGCGCTAATTTGGGATTTAGCTAGATCCCCGACAATATCAATAGATAAAGTCAAAGGATATTTGGCGAATAAACTCGACTCGAGCTCCTCGTGCGGCTTTAGCTCGCCGGTCGCGTTTAGGTCCCCATAACGCGGAGCCACGGTCGTGGGGATAGTCAGCCGGATCTGGTCCCTTTCAAATCGTAAGAGCTCTAAGTAAGAGTATTCCGCCTTGACCACGTCGCCGGGCCTTAAGTCGCCTATGTTCGCCGTAAACAAACCCGGCGAAGACTCGGAGACCAAGATGGGACTATCGCCTTGGTCCAAGGCGTTTTCGTAACTTTCGGTGGCTTCCTTGTTTAAGAAAACCTGGCCCAATTTTTCCTCGCCATTGAAACTAAGCTTAAAATCCAAAAGCTCGGCTCCATAGGCCACGGGGAAGGTGTACTGGACCTCAAGGTCCTCTTGGCTCTCGTTAACGTAAGTCTGGCGAACCTTAAGCTTGAAAAACAGACCTTTGAGCTCGCCGGCTAAGTGGACGCCTTTTAAGGCGATCGACTCACCGGCCTCGGTGACGATTCCTAATGAATGGGACATTTTGGCCTCTTTTCGTTTTTGGCGCGAAAATGGTTTAAAAATTTGTTTTGGTTTTGGTTTTGGGGAGGCGAAAGGCCTTAGCCTTTTTTTAAAAAGCGCGATAAAAGCGCGAAAAAAAAGTTTTAAAAAATTTTTAACGGCCGTTAGAAATCCTTATGGGGATTTCTTTTTTTTTTAGTCTGGCGGATTTTGGGAGTCCGAGTCAGGCTCTTCGCTAGGGTTTTGAATCTTGAAAATGACTTTAGATATTTCCTCAACTAATAGATCGACCTCTTCGGGGCTAAGCCTTGTTTCCAAGGGATCGACGATGAGCGCAAGCCCTTTGGCTAACTTTATGTGGGCTAAAGTCCTGACCGCCCCTTCTTGAGCGACCTTTAAAGGGCTTAGGTCCTCTAGGTCTTTTTGGGCGGGGTTTTGGCGTTCTTTAATGACGTTTAACGAAAGGCCCAAGCTCGTTAGTTTTTTTACCTCCAAAAGTTTCGCTAAGTGGCTTTCCGTATAATAAGCCCCTCGCCCCTCGCCATTGGGGCGGCTGACTAAGCCGATCTGGATGTAGTAGCGGATCGTTCGCCGGGGGAGCCCGGTTAAAGTTCCTAAATCCGCTAAGCTAAAAGTTCGCTCGTCCATTTTTTAGGGCCTTAGTCAATGGTTACGCCTTAAAAACAATTTTTGGCCTCTCTTTTGGTTTTTTGGGCCAGAAGGCCAAAAAGAGAAAAGGCTAGATTTGCCCACGGCCAGAAAAAATGTTTCGTTCGTCAAGGGTAAATATAATCACGACAGTTAAACTGTCAAGATGTACTGTCATATTAATTAAAAAAATTTTTCCAATAATTTCAGGCAGTTAAGTTTTGATGTTTTTTAACATATTGAAATTATTAAGAAAAAAATTTTTACGTTGGGGCAAAAAAAATTAACGAGGCGGTTTTGGACTTTTACCTTTATTAAAAGCTAATTCTCTCTACGTTGACGTATTAATACATCAAAATTTATAGTCTTGACTTTCCTAATAAGATGAATTATTTTAAAGAGCGATGGGGATATTTAGGGTCAAAACTGGCCCCAATCGGCGCGAAACTAGCCAAAATTTTTCGCGAAAAATCGCGAGCGAGGCTGTCTAAGTCTAAGCGCTCCGCCAAAAAAACTCCCCCCTGGCTCTTAAAGGCTCATTCTACCTTTTAAAAGGGCGACCTTTTTTCGCTGACTTTTAACGATTCGCGCGTCCTTCGCCGGGCTATTTGGCTGCCATTTCTGACCTATTTAATTTTTATCTCCAATTTCCTTTTTGACAAAACCTCCCGAAAACTATAATAGTTTTCTTAAGAAACCTTTTTTTTCGGCCCCCAAAAGGACCGTCAAGGGGCGGGGTTTATAATTTTAAGTTTTTGGTTGGCTTTAAATTTCTGGCTCGATTTTTTTGGTGGCTTATGAGCGAAAATTTGTTCTTCTTAAATCCCGGAGCGACCATAGGCATATTCGCCCCGTCCAGTCCCTCCCCGCTCGAGGAGATCGAGCAAGAGATCCAAAGGGTCGAGGAGATGGGCTTTGTCGTCAAAAAACCTCTAGCTCTACCCAAGCCCCAAGGCTACTTGGCGGGTTCGGACGACGAGCGGCGGACTTCCCTCCACTCCTTGATGGCGGATCCCGAGGTCTCGGCCTTAATGGCCGTTCGCGGGGGTTATGGGGCCTTACGTCTATTAAAAGCTTTGCGGCCTTTGTGGCATTATTACCCGCCAAAACCCATAATCGGCTTTTCCGACGTCACGGTCCTCCATATGGCTCGCTTAGCCGCCACCGGGATCGGCGGCTGGCACGCCCCCATGCTCTGTAACATGAGTTCGCCTGGCCACCGTAAAAGACTAAAAGAGGCTCTTTTAGGCGACTTAAAACCTTGGAAGCTCAAAAAAGATAGCCATTTAACTCCTGGTCGCGCCCGTGGTCGCTTAATAGGGGGTAATCTGACTTTACTGGTTTCCTTATTGAGCACGCCTTACTGGCCGAACAGCAAAGGGGCCATTCTCTTTTTGGAGGACCATGGCGAGGACCTTTACCGTCTCGACCGCCTGCTGACGACCTTAAGGATAAGTGGCCGTTTAGAAAGCTTAGCCGGCCTAGTTTTTGGCGATTTTGGCCAAACGAAGGCCGCCCAGAAAAAAATCCAGGCTTTACTAATAGAAACGGCCAAAGCTTGTCCTGGTCCGGCGGCCATGGTCGGTTATTTTGGTCATGGCCAAGAAAACCGCCCGTGGCCAGTGGGCGGAATTGGGGAACTGGTCGTGGGGGAAGCCAAAAGCTCGTTAACCTTTGTCTCCCCCAAGATCTAAGGCCTGTTTTTTTGGCTTTTAGTTTTTTCGTAAATTCCTTAAGTTTTAGAGCGATAAGGGCCCCTTTGGCCAGACTATTGGCGAAAGGGGGGGCGCGTCGTCTTTGGCCCCGCTAAAAAACGATCAACGCCTCTCGCCCTTATTTTTGGCTATTTTTACTTTTAGGCTTATTTTTCCCCGTCCTAAGGCCTTTGATTGGTCCGTCAACGGCTCGCGGCTAGTTTTAAAGTCTTGGCGAAGCCAGCGATAAAACTAAAAAATCTCTTAAACAATTGGCTCGGCCTTATTGGTCGAGTTTTTTTTTGGGGCTTATTATTTGGCGATAGCCCATTAAGACCCTTTTGGCCTTAATGACCCGCGACTTTTATTAAACCTTAAAGCCGTTTTCGTTAGTTTTAAACTTTAATGGCGCTTTTGAATCGTTCGCCTAAAAAGTTTTTCTGGCCCGGGAATTAATAGTATCGTTAGACTAAAGCGACGACAATTTATAAGGCTTAACGTTTTTAGTTACGGGGGCTCAGTAGGCTAAGACTTAATGGCGCGGACTAGGCCATAAATTATAAGCGCCTTTTAGGTCGACTCATAGTTTTAAGCTCAAAGATTTATTGGCTTTGTTTTCTACGAATTTTCCAGAACTTAGGATTTATAGTCTAAGCCCATAAAAAACGCGAAAACTTTAGCCAAAAATGCCTTAGAGATCCAGAATAATAGGGTAATCAATTTCTTAAGGGTCTTTTCGTTGAGGCTCAAACTTTGAAGATGGTAAATTAACCGATTTTTGAAATGGCCAAAAACGGCTTAGATATACGGGCTAAGGCTTTGACGTCGAATGATAGATCCAAAAAAAAATTTTTTTCGAATCTATTTAATTGTTTTGGCCAGTTGTAAAAGGCTTGACATAAATAAAATTTTTAAGATAATAGGCGTTAATAACTAACAAATGCGATATATGTCAAGCCTGACATAGGTTTTCGAAGAATTTTCATTTATCAAAAAATAGGAGATCGCTAAAATGAAAAGATTGTTATTAGCCTTATTCTTGGCCGTTTTTTTCGCGTCTTCGGCTTACGCCGCCGACACGATTAAAATGTCCACCACGACTAGCACTCAAGATTCTGGCTTATTGGATACTTTGTTGCCAGAATTTCAAAAAGACTCTGGAATTGAGGTTCAAGTCTTGGCCAAAGGGACGGGAGCGGCTATTCGCGATGGCGTCGACGGCAACGTGGACGTGATTTTTGTCCATGACCCCGAGCGGGAAGAGAAATTTGTGGCCGACGGTTTTGGGGTCAAACGTTATAAAGTCATGCATAATGATTTCGTGCTCGTGGGCGACCCTAGCGATCCGGCCAAAATTAAAGGCGAAAAATCGGTTCTCGCGGCTTTTAAAAAAATCGCCGCCCAAAAAGTCGAGTTTATTTCTCGGGGCGACGAAAGTGGAACCCACGCCAAAGAAGTTTCCATTTGGACGAAAACTGGCCTCCCCATGAAAGACAAAGCCCCTGAAGGCGCTTGGTACTTAAGCGTTGGTCAAGGCATGGGCAAAACTTTAATCATGGCCGCGGAGAAGAAAGCTTACGCTTTAACCGATCGCGGGACTTTTATCGCCCAAAAATTTGGGGCGGAAAAACCGACTTCCTTGGAAATTTTGGTGGAAGGCGACGAGCTTTTATTTAACCCTTACGGCGTTATCCCCGTGAACCCTAAGAAACATCCTAACGTTAAGCTTGATTTGGCTGAAAAATTCGCCAATTGGCTGGTTTCGGCTCGGGGGCAAAAAGTTATCGCGGATTACAAATTAAATGGTCAACAGGTTTTTTATCCCGACGCTATTCCCGCGGCTAAATAGTCGTCGCGAACGCTCGCCATTTTTTTAAATTTTTTAGGGTTTTTTTAAACGGAGTTTTTTTTCGGGTGGATATTTTTTGGTCCAGTTTTTTAAAGGCCATCTCCCTTATTTTTGCTGGCGATAGGGCGGTTTTTAGCGTTGTTTTTCTCTCCTTGGCCTGTACTTTTTGGGCCACTTTAGGGGCGGCCGCCATAGGTTTGCCGGCCGCCTTTGTCTTACGCTATCGAAACTTTCGGCTTAAAAAATTAATTATTTTAGCCTTAAACACCCTGCAATCGACGCCTACGGTGGTGGTGGGCCTATTTCTGTACGTGTTTATCTCGCGGCGCGGCGTTTTTGGTCCCTTTGATTTATTGTATACCCCTAAAGCCATCGCCCTAGGTCAGTTTTTTCTCATTGTCCCCTTACTAATCATGTTTACGTATTCCGCCTTAAATCGGCTTGACCCCAGGTATCGGCAAACCGCCTTAACCTTAGGGGCTAGCGACTGGCAAGCCTTTTTAGTCGTTTTTCGCGAGTCGCGTTTCGCCTTGATCGCCGCCTTGTGCTCCGCCTTTGGCCGGGGCGTGTCCGAGGTCGGGGTTAGCATGATGTTAGGCGGCAACATCAAAGGTTTTACCCGAACCATGACCACGGCGATGGCTTTAGAGTACGACAAAGGGGAGTTTACTTTAGCCGTGGCCTTGGGTCTGGTCTTATTATTCGTTAGTTTTACCATTAACTTTTCGCTAAATACGTTTAATACCGTTAAAGGGAGCCAATCTTGACCGAGCCCTTGTTTAGTCTCGAAAACGTGGTCAAGACTTTTGGCTCCCGAGACGTTTTAAGTATTGACCGTTTAGACGTTTTTCCAGGTCGTTTTTATCTTTTACAAGGTCGTAATGGGAGCGGCAAAACCACTTTGTTAAAAATATTGGCTTTTTTAGATTCGCCTTCTTCTGGCCAATTACTTTACAAAGGCGCGGTAATGGGCCAGAAAAATCTAGCCTTTGGCCGCTCCCAGGTGACTTGGTCGCCGCAGTTTCCCGTTATGTTTAGCGGCTCGCTTTTGTATAACGTCGAATTTCCGCTTAAGCTTAAAGGTTACGACCGCCTAAAAAGACGCCAAAAAGCCTATGAGCTTTTGGACCTGGTTAGTTTAACCCATTTAGCCGACGCGTCGGCCCCTTATTTATCCGGGGGCGAAGCCCAAAGGGCCAGTTTAGCCCGATCTTTGGCCACGGGAGCCACGGTTTTACTTTTAGACGAGCCCTCGGCCAATATTGACGCGCGTTCGCGCGAGGAGTTAATTAGTTGTCCTTGAAAAAGTATTAACCTATTGAAATTATTTGCTAAAATCGAGTTAGCCTGCCTTTTTTTCGACCGAGGATAGCCCATATACCGCAAAAACACGGTCGAAATTAATTTT
>JAIROO010000211.1 GCA_031257535.1 Deltaproteobacteria bacterium | reverse complement strand
TTATTAAAATTCTAAATCATAATAACAAGAAATATGGGTATGTCTGTAGTCTGAGGTCGGGGTCCTCAATCAGTAGTTTAACTACAAAGGATAAAAATCTAAAGAAAGTTCAAGTATTAAAGGGAGAAAATTTTTTAAGTAGTTTAACTACTGCAAAAAACAAATAACCCCTTGAAATTACAATGAAATCTTGATTTTGCTTAAAATAACTTGTAAAGTCGGGTAAAGTTTTTTTTAGGGCGATATTTTTGGAGGATCGATATTTTATCTTTTTTTCGCGAAAAAGAACTTGAATTTATCAAGATCTTAAGGTAAGAAGTTTTTTTAAGGCGGCCCACTAACCGCGAAAGTCGCGGTTTTAAGCCTTGGTTATTAATAGGTCGCTTATCATCGTCGCCCCAAAAGGCGACGCCGCGCCGCTCTGGGCGGATCCCCCTCCCTTATGGGGTTCGCGTTCGGCGGTTTTCCAAAAATCAAATAGCTTTTTTGTCCCTAAATTTAGGGCCCGCCAAGAGGAGGCTATATTTGGACCTGAGCAAATTGAAGTATTCCACGGATTTGGTCTGGGTGCGCCTTGACGACGACCGCTTGGCCACCATCGGGTTAACGGAAGAAGCCTTAAGGGATTACACGGAACTGACGAAAATTCGGCTACCCGCCGAAGGGGACGAACTGACCAAAGACGACGTTTTAGGCCACATTTTCGCCGGTCGAGGTCGTGGCTTAAAGATTATCGCCCCTATTTCTGGGGAAATTTTGGCGGTTAACGAGGATCTGATGGACGCTCCTGAGGCCATTATAGAAGATCCCTACGACGAAGGCTGGTTGATCCGCCAAACCGTGCCCATTATGTCAGAAATCGACGATTTAATGACCCGCTACGAGTACGAAGATTTCTTCGAGGAAGAGCAAGAAGAGAGCGACGTCTACGACGACGACTATGAAGACGACGAGGACTACGACGAAGACGAGGACGACGACGACTATTTCGACGACGAAGACGAGGACGACGATTATTAGCTTTTCCTTATAATCCCGCGACCAAAAGTCGCGGATCTTTTGGCGAGTTTTTATATGGGCGAGGGAGCGGCGTTGGCGACCTCGCCCTTTTTCTTTGTTCTTTAAGCTTTGGTCGTTTTTTTTAAGCTTTATCTAAACCCTTCAAAGTTTATTCATTATTATTTAAAGTTTTCGCGTCGTTTCTTTAAGCTTTATCTAAATCCTTCAAAGTTTATTCATTATTATTTAAAATTTTCGCGTCATTTTTTTAAGCTTATTTCTTTTTTTCTTTAAGTCGCTAGCCAAGAACCAAAAGCCGTCGGAAAACCTCGCTCGCCAAAAGATCAGGCATCGCCTGACCGACCTTTTATACTCAATATAGGGGTCGCTACAATTTATAATTCGCTTATATTGTATTATTTCAAGTTAAATTTTTTATCCAGAGTTTTTGGGAACCAGAAAAAACGAGATTTTACCCCTTTAACCTTTTAAAATTGGCCAAAAATACTTAAATCCAAGCTAAGCGGCCGGCCAAGTGGCCGGCCGCTTAGCTATTTAAGGGCTTTAGTTTAGAAAGGTAGATCGCCGTCGGTCTGTAAAGGGGCTGGAGCGTCTAAAGGATACTCCTCAACGGCTTCCGTCGGCCCAGCTTTGACGGATTTGGGGTCAACCACCGGTTTGGCCGCGGACTCCTCAGTTGGAGCGGGAGTGACCGGAGCCGGAGAGACGGGCTCAACCGGAGCCACGGCTATTTGAGGCTCCGGCGGCGCGGGTGGCGCGGCTATTTGGGGCTCCGGTGGCGCGGGCGACTCGACTTTAGGCGTCGCGACTGGGGGCGTTTCTGGAGCTGGGGGGGCGACTGGGGCGACCGGGGCTTTCGGCGCGGGCGCGGCTTTGGGTGGGGCCGGTTTAGCCGGAGCCACGGCTTTGGGCGGCGAAGCTTCCTCTTTAGCTTTATTAGCCGACGAGCCTTCCGCGTAAGACGAGGTCTCTTCGGTTAGGTCGCTAGGGTTAGGGTAACTGGAACCCGCGCCGTCTTTCTTGGTGGATAGGATCACCATGTGACTAGCTAAGATTTCCGTGGTGTAACGTTTGACTCCATTTTGGTCTTCCCAGATATTGGTCCTGATCCGACCCTCGATGTAAACTTGGCTGCCTTTACGCAGGTACTCTTTGGCTACCTCGGCTACCCGGTCAAAGAGGATAATTTTGTGCCATTCGACGTGGTCCTCGTTGTTCCAGCGTTCGGAGGTAGCCATGGAAAATTGGGTAACGTTTTTGCCAGTCTGAGATCGCCGCATCTCTGGATCGCGACCTAGATGGCCTATGAGAATAACTTTATTGACGCTGGCCATATAAAAATAGACGCCTTTTAAAAATGTCTTGGCCTTCATTTATGGGCCAAAGAAGAAAGCAATAATTAAGGGCTAAAAAAGCCGATTGGCCAAAAGAACCAACCGCGAGGCTCTTTTAGAAAAAGAATAAAAAATATTAACACCCAAATCCGGGCCTTGTCAATAGAGTTTTTTGTCAATATAATAACAGAAAATAATACTTAATAATTAGTAATTTAGTCTTAGCTAGCTTGGTCAACCCCCAAAACGCCCTTAAGACTTTCGGGCCTTAACGCCAGACGCGTTTTAGAATTTATTCGATCTTCTTTGGCGGGGGAAAGATTTCTTCCCTTTTGGGTTAGGATTCTATTTTTGGTAACTAATCGGTTAACTTAATCGGCCACGAAAAGCGCTTTAAGGCGAATAGTTTTTTCGCGAACGGGGCGAGAAAAAATGTCTTTTAAGGTCCGCGTCGAAAGACTCTTTTTAATTTACCCATTTATACATAATATAATTTATAAGACTAATTTTTTATTAATATATAAAATATAGTTGACACTTTAAGAGTCTAATATAAAGTTTTAGGCCTCGTCTTTTTTAGTCTGGGCTTAAAAAAAGATTTTGGCTAAGAAAACTTTTCCTCTGGCTCCAATTTTTTTCAGTCAGTTAAAAAAAATACCCAGCCAAAAACCTCTAAGTCGCCAAAAAAATCGCCTTTTCCTTTGGTAAAATTACTGTTAGCCCAAGTAAAAAAGGTCGTGGCCATAAAGGCAAATTATCCACCTATAAATATTCTAAGACAGTTTTTTATGTATATTTTAAGGTTAAATACTGATGATTTTAAAGAGGGCAACTTTTAAATGACCGGCCAATATTTTTTTTTCGAGGCCCTAATTGAAGTTAGGCCAAAAAGGAAAAAGTATGCTATTATCAAACATATTTTAAAGCGACCTAAAGGGGCGAGCGATATCTCGGGATGGGACCTCTCCGCTCTCAAATAGGTAAAAATAAGGGGCGTGTATTAGCTAAGGTTGTTTGATTAGGTTTGAGGCGATGACCATGACCGTCAAGTTGGTGGAAAAAAACGACATAAACGCGATTCTGGCCATTTTTGATGATTTACAGTTCAATCTGTACGATATGCCGGCCGACAAAAGTTTCTTACACTTTGACGAGGCCTTATTTTCTTATATCGAGTATTTCAGCATCCGGAACGCCGCCGGTCCAGTGGACAGCGTCCAGATCCGCGATGGTCGTTTAAAGCTAAAAAGCTTAAATCCTCTGGCCCTTATGGTTGGGTTAAGGTATTTGGACTTAGGGGCCATTACCTGGATCGACGATTTGGGGCCTTTAGGCAATCTGACCTCCCTATATTATTTAGAGTTGGCCGACGGAGTCAACGTGCGCGATCTCTCGCCCTTGGCTCGTTTGGTTAACTTAGGCGTCTTAGCCTTATGCCGCTTCCGTCTAATCCGGGATCTGACCCCCTTAGCCTCTCTGCGGAACCTGACTAACCTCACCTTAACCGAGGGGGCTCTTTTGACGGATCTGCGGCCCCTTAGCTCTTTAACTAACCTCAGCCTTTTAGATCTCTCTGGGGCTAAAAAAATAAAAAATATCTCATCATTAACATCTTTAAAGCAACTTTTAAGCCTCAATCTAGCCAAATGCGCGGCCTTAGAGACTTTAGAAGATTTGGCGGGTTTGAGCCGATTGGGCTATTTAAACGTCAGCGATTGCCCCTTAATCAAAGATTTGACTCCTTTAGCCAATCTAAAAAGCTTGACCTCCCTCGTTCTCTTTGGCGACCAAGACATCGACAATTTTGAGGCTTTAACCGGCTTAACGGGTCTTTCGAACCTCATGTTAAGCGGGGCTAGGCATTTAAACGACCTTGCGCCCTTAGCTAACCTCACCAAGCTAAGCTATCTTAATCTTAGCGGGTGCTCGGGGATCAAGGACTTGGGGCCTTTAACCAACTTAACTAATCTGACGCATTTAAACTTAAGCGGTTGCGCGGCCATAAGGGATTTACGACCCATAGCCCACCTTAAAAACTTAAACTTTTTGGATCTGACTGGGTGCGACGGAATTAAAAGCTTGGAAAACTTAGCTGGAATCGAAAATTTGCGGGTAGTGGGGAAAAAAGGCTAAAAATCAGATATTCGCGCTTCTTTTAAACTCTTAGTTCGTTGTTTTTAGAGCAAATTCAACTTATAGGCCTCCTTTGACCCCACGGTAAAATCTTTGAAAATTTTATGGTTATTCTTTAAAGCTCAAGTCCATAAAATGGGAGGGCGCCTCAAATCCGTCGACTGAAAGACGGATCCCCCCTTCCCCTGGCCGTTCGGCGCGACGCGTTTGGGCGGCCATTTCGGCGGGACGTCTGACCGGCGTCCGTTCCGCGGCGCGTTATCAATCAGATTGCCGTCCCTTGGGGAGGAGCGCCTAACCAAAAGTCCCCTCGCCAAAAAGGAATCAAACGTCGCCCGAGAAAAGCTCTCTTTATCGCCCTTTTGATCAGGGTCTCTCCCTTTGGCTTTTCGTTATTATATTGGCGGTAGACTTGGCCAACCCCTAAAGTTTAGGCCTTGGGGGGGCGAGCTTATTGGCCGAGCCGAGTCTTTTGGCGGAAAGGGAGTTCTAGTCGCTGGGCGGCGACGAGGCTGGTTTCTGGCGGCTTAGGGGAGCGTCCAGACGTCAACGCCAGCCAAGCCGACTCTCTTGACCCTAAGGTGGTCGTCTTCCTTTGAGGCACGTTCACGGCCAGGCCCAGTAGGATAATAGGGTCGCCTAAGCCCTCCGCGTAGCCTTGGGTCAAAATCTGATTCAAGGCCTCTTTGGCCTTGGCCCGGTCGTCTTGGACGGTATTATGGGAGATTTTAAGCTCAATAACAAAGTGGCCTCCATTGTGGGGGACCACAATGTCGGACCGTCCTTGGCCTTCATGGAACTCGCCGATGGGCCTCAAACCCACCCCCCAAAACAAAGCGAACAATAGTTTTTCAAGTTGAATGTTTGAATTTTGGCCTTTGGCCAGGGTCAAATCATTTAAATTTTTTCCTCTTAACAATCATCCTTATAACCAAATATTAGCAATTTTCGTGCCAAAACGTATTAATAAGGTCGGGGACTTTTAAAAAAAATTAATTGAATAGGCCCGGCCTTTGACCTCATTTATAGATCTCCTTTGACCTCATATTTGATATAATATTTTTTTTTAGCGTAGCGACGGCAAGATGCCTAACGTCAAAAGAATCGCCAGACTCAGGGAATTGTGGGTCGAAAGGCTTTATCAAAGGCCAAATCTTAGCCAAAATCCGAAAATTTTTGTTATTTACCCTATATTTTTCTAGACTTATAATTGATGGTCTAATGGCCAATAAAAAATTCTAAATAACGATAAAAAATATAGACTTAGACTGTGGGGCCGACCCCCACTTAAACGCTCACCCCTAAATTAAGGCCAAAACCTATGGTCCGCGATAAAAAAGCCGCCGAACAACTCGCGCTGTCCCATTTTAAACTTTTTGTTAAGTACCATACTGGCGATGGAGTTCCCAAAGACACGGCCAAAGCCCTGGAATATTTACAAAAAGCCGCCAATCTAGGGCTCGCGATAGCCCAGCTTAGCATTGGCGGTCTATATCGCCAAGGCGATATATTTCCCAAAAACCCAACCAAAGCCGCGGTCTGGTTTCAGAAGGCCGCCGAGCAAGGGCTCGCGGACGCCCAGTACGGCCTTGGCCTTCTCTATCATCATGGCGAGGGAGTCCCCATAAATATGACCAAAGCCGCGAGTTGGTTTCAAAAAGCCGCCAACCAAGGGCATCCGGGGGCCCAGTACAACCTAGGCGTTTTATATCTAGCTGGCAAAGGCGTTCCCAAAAATATGGCCAAAGCCGCGAAACTGTTTCAGAAGGCCGCCGAGAAAGGAAACGCGCCGGCCCAGTACAACATGGGCGTTCTATATCATATTGACGAATACGTGCCCAAAAACCTCGTCAAAGCCGCGAAATGGTATCAGTTGGCCGCCGAGCAAGGAGACCCGGACGCCCAATTCAGCCTGGCTTTTCTATATCTCAAAGGCGAGGGAGTGCCCAAAAACTCCGCCAAAGCCGCGAAATGGTTTCAGAAGGCCGCCGAGCAAGGAGACCCGGTGGCCCAGTTTAACTTGGCCCTTCATTTTAAAGATGGCGATGGAGTTCCCAAAAACACCGCCAAAGCCGTGGAATGGTCTCAAAAGGCCGCCGATCAAAACCACGCGGGGGCCAGATGTGTCCTGGGCCTTCTATATCAAAAAGGCGATGGAGTTCCCCAAGATAAAGCTAAAGCCTTGGAATTGTTTCAAACGGCCGCCGATCAAGGGTTCCCAGAGGCCCAGTATAAACTCGCCCATCACTATCTAAAAGGCGAGGTAGTTCCCAAAGACCTGGCCAAAGCCGCGAAATTGTTTCAAAAGGCCGCCGATCAAGGGCTCGAGGTGGCCCAGTACAACCTAGCCCATCTATATAAAGATGGCGAGGGAGTTCCAAAAGACCAGCGCAAAGCCGCGGAATTGTTTCAGTTGTCCGCCAATCAAGGCAACGCGGACGCCCAATATAACCTGGCCCTTCTATATAGTTATGGCGATGGAGTTCCCAAAGATATGGCCAAAACCGTGGAATTGTTACAAAAGGCCGCCGATCAAGAACTCATGGAGGCCCAGAACAACCTTGGCCTTCTATACCAACGTGGCGATAACGTTCCCGAAGATAAGGCCAAAGCCGGGGAATTGTTCCAAAAGGCCGCCGATCAAGGCTCCGCGGACGCCCAATATAACCTGGCCCTTCTATATCATCATGGCGATGGAGTTCCCAAAGATATGACCAAAGCCGTGGAATTTTTACAAAAGGCCGCCGATCAAGGGCTCGAGGAGGCCCAGTACAACCTTGGCCTTCTATACCAACGTGGCGATGGAGTTCCCGAAGATAAGGCCAAAGCCGTGGAATTGTTCCAAAAGGCCGCCGATCAAGGCTACGTGGTCGCCCAGCGTGACCTTGGCCTTCTATATCAAAATGGCGAGGGAGTTCCCAAAGACCTGGCCAAAACCACGGAATTGTTTCAACAAGCCGCCAAAAAAGAAAACGCGGATGCCTAAAAGCAACCTTGGCCTTCTATATCAAAATGGCGATAGAGTTCCCAAAAAATAAGGCCATAGCCACAAAATTGTTACAAAAGTTCGCCAATCAAGGCCACGCGGAGGCCAAAGTTTAACTCCGGCTAAGGCGACCGAAGAAGACCTTAAAAAGCGACTTGTCAAGGCCCTTTAAAACGCCGTCGCCAAAAATTGAGCTAAAAAAATACCCAGGCGGGATTAGGCCAAGACTGATGGCTATGTAAAACCCCCAGTAGTCTGGATCGAAAGGTTTTACATAACTACTTATTTTTTTGAGGGGGCGTCTAAAGACGACTTCGTAACTCCCTCAAAAAAACGGTGGAGATTTGAGTTCATCCTCTTGATCGCCGTTTAACGACAACGAGGCCGGATCGCGAACGGAGCCTTTCCAGCTTCTGGTCAGACTCTTTTCCCATAGCGGCGCGAGTTTAACTTCGAACGCTCTAATGAGACTGAAAAGGTCAAGGCGAAGCGCCATAAATTAGTCCCTTCAAACTCCCTCCAAAATCCTTCTGACCAAAGAAGCGACGTTCTCTTTGGCGTAAAAGAGCAAGGATATCAAGTCCAGTTGATGGAAACCCGCTCCTAAGACCAAGGAAGATGGCGATAAACCCGTTAACCACATAACCCACGTCAAATTTGAACAGGACCTGGGGAGCTCGCTTCCAAAAATTTAATCTTTTACTAAAGGTTTCCCAATCTGCCGGACTATAGAAATTGTCAGTCAGGGTTTTTCTTGGGCCGCCCTCTTGGCCTCTTTGTCTTGCGCTCTTCAGTATCTTTCTTAGGCCGACCCCTTTTTTTGGGGATAGGCTTTGGAGCTGGCGTGGAAAGTCCCAGCGCTTCGAGTTCATCGAAGACGTCGTTCAGAGTGTGGACCCAGAACGCGTCACCCCTTGAAGGAGGTTCCGGAGCGTCTTTAATCCGCCAGGCTGAGGACAAGTCATCCATCAATTCTCCATATGACAGGCCGGCCATCAAGCCTAGGGCTCTGGCTTTTCGAAGGACGCGGCATGTCGCGACGGTGGAGATGAAATTAATGAATTCCGAACCGATCAGCGAGAAATCCTCTTGAACATTTGTCTTGTCGAGGCGCTCGTCGCTTTTATATCTGGCGAATACAAGCTCCAGCGTCCATCTGTCTTCATAGCGGAGGTAAATCGTCTTTGCGGACAAGTCTTGGTCAGATTCGAAGACGATGACCCCGAACGTCTCTTTCTTTCTCGCGTACTCGGCAGGATCGAAATTGCGCTTTTTCTCCGCTTT
>JAIROO010000210.1 GCA_031257535.1 Deltaproteobacteria bacterium | reverse complement strand
TCGATGACATCAATATTACTTGTTGTCACCTCGGTGAAGTTTCCGGGTTTCCAAATCAGGTGATAGACTCTTCAGGAGACTGGCTTGGTTAAACCCAATTGCACAGGTGGAAATTTTTTCCGCCCCTTTATTATGGACCAAATCGTCAAAAACAATAGATTTTTTCTAAAACCACGTCTAAATTTTTAGGCGCGCTATGGTCAGAAGATCAAAAAGACGGCCAGGAAAAAAATCCTGGTCAAGACTTAAAACATTTAATCCGCCGAGAGCGTCAGGACGACGCGGAATTAAGATAGCCTAAGTTTATCCTTTGGCCTTGAAATTTTAGGCGGGTAGCTCTACTATAATCGCTAATCTAAAGTCACAGCTACAACTAAATATCATATATCAACCATCGCTCATTAATTAATAGACATATACAACTAAATATAGTATATAACCAAAATCTTATTAATTTTAAGAATACTACAACTAATTATAGCATATTAATCAGACCTAATTAATTAAAATACAGCTATAATTATATATCATATATTAATCAGTCATCATTAATTAAGCGTCATACTCAAGTAAATATTGTATATAAACCGACCTTTAAAAATGAGGTATTCGCTAGATCATCAGAAACTACATTTTTTTTATTTTTTTCGCTCGATACTACTACTAACTTATTTATAATTTCATAGACCCATATAATATTTATAAATGAGCCAGCGAAGAATATAATAGGGGCTTTATGAGAAAATTTTTCGTCGACCTTAATCCGCCTCTGGCCGCGAGTATAGACCCCGCCAAAAGCCCGTGCCCACCGGAATAAGGCGCCCAATGAAGACGTTTTCCTTAAGCCCGGCCAAGTTATCGACCTGACCCGCCATCGCCGCCTCAGTTAAGACCATGATCGGGTCTTGGGAACTAACCGCGCTAATAAAGCTCTCCGTCGACGCGGCGACTTTGGTTAAGCCCAAGAGGAGGGGAACGGCGGTGGCTGGTTGGCCACCATTTCGTCTGACCTTGGCGTTAATCTCCTCAAACCGGAGCCGATCGACCAACTCGCCCCCCAATAACTCCGTGTCCCCTGACGACTTGACCTTAATTTTCCGCGTCATTTGGTGAACAATGACCTCAATGTGCTTGTCATTGATCTTTAACCCTTGGAGACGGTAAAGCGTCTGGATCTCGTTGACTAAGAATTTAGCCATTTCTCCCGGCCCTAAATAGGCGAGGAGGTCGTGGGGATTAAGCGGGCCGTCCGTTAAGGCTACCCCAGCCTGGATAAAGTCGCCCTCATGGACCTTTACGCGTTTGTTTTTGGCGATCAAGTACTCCTTGGGCTCCCCATTCTCTAACGGGGTGACGACGATTTTGTTTTTATTTTTGGTTGGTTCGCCAAACGAGACGGCCCCGCCAATCTCGCTGACGACGGCCGACTTTATGGGTTTCCGGGCCTCAAAAAGCTCAGCGACTCTTAAAAGGGCCTTTTCCTCGCCATAGGTGGGGAAGGTCCGACTAATTACCCTTGAGCTAAATTCGCCTAAAGACTGGGCGGCTATAACGCCAATGGGAACGCCAATCTCGACCAGTTTACCGTAAGCCAGATCTCGGCCATAACATTTGGCGCAAACCCCTGACCGCGCCTGACAGGTTAAAACCGAGCGAATAGGAATCCTCTTTAGACCCGACTTTTCAATAGCTTTAACCTCTGCCTCGCCTATCTCCTCGCCAGCGGCTACCAAGACCGTGCCGTCAACCGGGGAGATTATGTCAGCCCAAGCCGTCCGCCCTAAGATCCGCTCGGTTAAGGTCAGCTGGATCCCTAAAGAATCCTCTAAGGCCTCGATCTCTATACCGTCTAACGTCCCGCAGTCCTTTTCTAAGATAACGCCGTCATAGGCCGCTTCGACCAAACGCCGGGTCAAGTCGCCCAAGTTTTCCGCCATTAAAGCCTCGTCGGTCAGACATCTTCGCTTAAAGTGGGCTAAGGCGAAGTAATCTATGGCCGAGAGCCCGACCCGAAAGTTAGCCGTAATGGGCCGCGGAACGATCTCGCCGGTGAATTTGGCGACTAGGCCTCTAACGCCAACTAACTGACGCGCCTGGTCTTTCGAGCCCCTCGCCCCACTGTCGAGCGTCATGAAGAGAGGGTTAACGCCCGCTGGACCTTGGCTCGCGACTGGTTGGCCATCTAACTTAGTCGCCTTTAACGCAAGCGCCGCTCGCTCGGCTATTTCGTCGGCGGCTTTAAGCCAAACGCGAACGACCTCGGCCCGTTTAGCGTCCTTGGTTAAAAGACCCTCATTGTACCGCTCGTTGATTAAGGACTCCTCAGCTTGAGCGCTTTTTAGGATCTCGTTTTTATTCTTGGGGACGACCAGATTAGCGAGACACAAGGAGAGCCCCGCCTTAGTCGCCACCTGAAAACCGAGGTCTTTTAAATCGTCGGCCAGGGTCACCGTGGCTTTGACTCCGAGGATCCGATAGCATTTGGCGAGAAGATTTTTGAGTTCGCTCTTGTTCATGACCTGGTTGACGTCGACGAAAGAGATCTCTTTAGGGATGATCTCGTATAGTAAGACCCGCCCACAGGTGGTGTTCTCTTTGCGGCCGTTTAACCGGACCACGATCCGAGCCTGGAGTTCCAAAGCCTCGGCCTCAAAGGCCAGGCGGACTTCCTCGGGCGAGGCGAACAAGCGGCCCTCGCCTTTGGCCCCGGATTTTTCTTTGGTTAGGTAGTAAAGACCCAAGACGATGTCTTGACTGGGCGCGATGACCGGTTCGCCATTAGCCGGGGAGAGGAGGTTGTTGGAACTCATCATCAGCGCCCAGGCTTCGATCTGGCTCTCGAGGGACAAGGGCGCGTGGACGGTCATCTGATCCCCGTCAAAGTCGGCGTTAAAGGCCTCGCGAACTAAAGGATGCAGCTGGATGGCTTTATCCTCGATGAGGATGGGCTCAAAGGCCTGGATTCCAAGACGATTTAAGGTCGGGGCTCGGTTTAAGAGGATCGGGCGCTCCCGAACCACCTCGGCCAAGGCCTCCCAGACCTCGCTGGTCTCTTGGGCGACCAGTTTTCTAGCCTCTTTGATGTCTCTGGCCGGGCCCTTCTTTACCAAAAGGTGGTAGACAAAGGGCTTGAAGATCTCTAAGGCCATTTTTTTCGGTAGACCGCACTGGTGAAGGCGCAGATCCGGGCAACTGACGATGACCGAGCACCCAGAGAAGTCCACCCTTTTGCCCAAAAGGTTTTGACGAAAACGACCTTGCTCGCCCCTAAGTAAGTCAGAGAGGGATTTTAAGGGCTTTCTACCGGATCCTTTGAAAGTCTTGCTCCGCCGACCGTTGTCAAACAGATCGTCGACCGTCTCTTGAAGCAGACGCTTCTCGTTGCGGATGAGGAACTCCGGGGCGTCTAAATCGATTAACCTTTTTAACCGGTTGTTCCGGTTAATGACCCGCCGATAGAGGTCGTTTAAGTCTGAGGCGGCGAACCGACCGCCCTCAAGGGGGAATAAGGGTCTTAGATCCGGCGGCAGAACCGGGATAACCTCTAAGATCATCCAAGAAGGGTCGCTAACGCTATCCCGAAAAGACTCGACGATCTTAAGACGCCTAACCAGCTTTTTCCGTTTAGCCTCCGAGGCGCAAGCGGCTAGCTCCTCGCGCAGCTTGACCGAGAGTTCGCTAGCGTTAAGCCCTTGGATCATCTTTTTAACGGCCGCGACGCCAATATCCCACTCCAACCCGTTGGGGCCGAACCGCTCTTGGGCTTGCCGAAAGTCCTCCTCGTTTAAGACCTGACCTAGAGTCAAGCTGGCGTTCTTGGGATCCAAGACCAAATACGACTTATAATAAATGACATTTTCTAGGTCCTTTAAGGGGACGCCTAAATAGTTGGCCATTATAGAGGGCCAGCTCTTTAAGAACCAGACGTGGGCGACCGGGGCGGCCAGCTCAACGCGTCCCAGCCGCTCGCGGCGGACCTTGGAGTGGGTAACCATAACCCCGCACCTCTCGCAGACCACCCCTAGATACTGTATACGTTATACTTGCCGCAATTACACTCGTAGTCTTTGGTCGGCCCGAAGATCTTGGGGCAAAATAAACCGCTGGGAATGGGTTTAAAGGAGCTGTAATTAATGGTCTCCGCGGTTTTAACCTCCCCGTGGCTTAAAGATCGGATCCGATCTGGACTGGCCAAGGAGACGCGGATCTGGTTGATGGCGTTAGGACTTTGGTTTTTTTTAGAAGATTTAGACCGTTTATCTTTCACGCGGTCCTCCTGGCCTAATTTCTCTTTAGGGATCTTTGACTGGAATAGGCCAGAAGAACGAACAAAAATAGTATTCCGCGGCCAAACTAAAGTATACAACAAACAAAAAAACGTCTGACTTTACCAACGAGTCCAAAAAATTAGATTTGAATTTTTGACAGGAACACTACTATATAGGCTAATTATTAATTGATCAGCGACTATATATTGGTTAAAAATGAACTATCAAAAATGAAAACGGATTTTTTCAAGCCAGCGTCCTAAATTGACTATGTCTTAAAAAATGGACCCGCGATTTTTCTAAAACATCAAATCTAACTTCTTTCTAGCTCTCACCTGGCGACTTTCTGGCTCTCAGCAAGTTTTTTTTTGGGCTTTATTTGGCTTTTTCCTGGCTTTCCCAGGCTTTTTTTGAGTTTTCCCTGTTTTTTCTGGCTTTTCTTGGCTTTTTTTCTGGATTTCCCAAGCTTTCTCTGGTTTTCTCGAGATTTTTTCTGGTTTTCTCTAGTTTTCCCGAGTTTACCCGAGCTTTTTCTTAGTTTTCCCGAGCTTTTTCTTAGTTTTCCCGAGATTTTTCCTGGTTTTCCCTGGCTTTTCTTGGTTTTCCTAAAGCTTTTCCTGGTATTCTCTAGCTTTTTCCTGGTTTTACCCGACTTTTCTTGGTTTTCCCTGGCTTTTCCTAAAACTTACCTTGTTTGACTAAATTTTCCCAAAAAGTCATAGGCCTTAAAATAGCTCTACGTTTTATCCATTTATAGAGCTTAAAGCTCTCATTATGAGGCGTTTTATTAATTTTTCTGACGACTTTTCCTATGTTACCAAATATTTTATCCTAGCTTATCCTCGTTTTTCCTTTATCAAGCGACTTTTCTTTACTTAATATCTAAAACCCTGACCACGGGCCAGGATTATTTGTTAAGGAGATGGACTAATAACTTAAGGGATTTGTCAGGATTTCTAGATTTCCTGGCACATCATTTGCTTAATCCATTTTCGACCTTCCCGCGAAATGCCACGATCTTTTAGGGGCGGGGCGGCCTGGCCATAGCGGCTTAAACCCATATATTGAGGTAACAACATGTCCGATCCCAAGGTCAGCGTCATTATATCTACCTACAACCGGCCGCAGTACCTCCACGAGTCCATCCAGTCCATCATAAACCAGACCATGAGCGACTGGGAGCTTATCATCTTAAACGACGGTGGAGTCGACGTGCGCACGGTGGTGGAAAAATTTGCCGACCCCCGCGTTATCTACGTCCATGACAAGATCAACCGAGGCGCGGCCGTCCGTCGTAACCAAGGCATTGAGCTGGCCAAAGGCGAGTACGTCTGCTACCTAGACGACGACGACACTTTTTACCCTAACCACTTTGAGGCGCTGTCTAAAGCCTTAGACGATAACCCTGAGGCGGGTTTAGCCTACTCTGACCTTTACGCCGCTTCCTCCGTCTCGGACAACAAGACCGGTCGGCGGCACATCTTAGACAAGCAGATGATGGTGTCGCGGGACTTTAACCGGGAGTTCATGTTTCATTATAACCACGTCCTCCACGTCAGCTTAATGCACAGGCGGTCGGCGGCTTTACGGGTGGGTGGTTTCGCTAATGACGTCAAGGTCTTAATTGAGTGGAGCTTAACAAGGCGTCTGGCCTTTATCTACGACTTTGTCCACGTGGAGGTCCCAACCGGGGAGTACCACCTGGCCATCTTTAAGTCTGACCGTATCTCAGTCCGGGAGCGGCGTAACCAAGCCTCTTACCAACACAACCTCAGAAAAATCCGCTGTAACCTCCCGCCAGAGCCCTGGCCCAAAGTCGAGCGGATTGACCTCCTTTACTTGGTCGAGCGCTGGGGTCCGAAGCTTAACCAGCATCTTCGGGAGATCATCGACAACTTCGACCACCCCATGCGGATCAAACTCATCGCCAACGGGGCGGCTTTAACCGAGGAGGAGGCTTGGAAGAGCTTAAAAGAGCTCGCCGAACTCAAAAACATCGAGATCATCCGGCTCCCGCAGAAGATTGAGCCGATCTTGGCCTTTAGAAAAGCCGCCAAGCTGTCCAAGGCCAAGTTTTTATTCTTAGTCACCTCGGCTCTGCAAGCCGTTAAAGCCCCCCGCCGTCTTTTCGCGAGCATGGACCTTTTTAAGGAAAAGCCCGAGTTACAGTCCTTACGGTGGGGAGTTGAGGGCGAGGAGAAGGAAAAGACCCAGTTTGAGTGTCTCATTTACCGGGACTACTTCCTCACCCACACCAAACCTGGTGGTCGCCGCGTGGTGACCGTACCTGGGGTGACCGTGAGCCCGCCCAAAGGGTTCAAGTTCGACATCATGTATGGCGAGTTCCAAAAGCTGGTCAAGAACAAGGAGTTCGACAAGGCTGGCCCGATGTTAGACTCCATCATGGCCGAGCGAAAAGGTTTTCCCCACGTCCAGTATCTCATTAACGATCTTGAGACCATCTGTCTCCAGAACAAGGACTACGAGCGCTTAGAAAAAGAGTCGCTCGCTCTCATCGAAAGAGGTTACACGCCGGACAACTACATGCGCTTAACCCGCTTGTATCGGACTCAAGGCCGCTGGTCCGATTTACTTGAGGCTGGGTCTAAGGCTATGGAAAGCTTGGGCCTAACGTTTGAGGACTTTGAGGCTGACTGTTTCCCCTTCCGGTTAGGCATGGAGCTAAAAACCTTTGTCCTTTTTATGGACATGGGTCAGGCCTCCCTAGAACTCAAAGACTATGGCGGAGCGGCTCGCTACTTTCATATCGCCTCTAAGCTAAAGTCCGATAGCCATAAACCCTTCTTAGGTTTCGCCAAAGCTTATCTTCTGGCCGGCTTTATTGACCGAGCCGAAGCCGCCATCGCCAGAACCCCGCAACCAGCTGGTCGCAACGATCCCGAGACCCAAAGGATCATGGCCGCTATCTGCCGGAAGCGGAAAAATTTGCCCCTGGCCTTTGAATGCCTGAAAAAGGCCTTCGCCAACGCTCCCTTAGACGAAAACAACGTGGAGCCTTTCTACTTTACGGGGGCGGGTTTAGGTCGGTGGGAAGAGATGGTCGAACCCCTCAAAAACTTTGTCCTCCACAATGAGGACCACGCTGGAGCCCAAGCTCGTTTAGCCTCGGTCCACTATAACCTTAACAACGAGTTTTTAGCGAGGGAAGCCGCGGAAAAGGCCCTAGCCATAGATCCCAAAAACCCGGTCGCCAAGAGCATCTTAGAGAGGATCAGAAAAGCGGCCAAAAACTCTCCCGAGGGAGCCATCGCTGAGGTCGACTCTTTAGCCGCGGAAGTTAACCCAGAGATCTTGCCGGGCTTACTAGATTCGGTCCAGATCGTCTGGTAAGTCGAAAAGGCTAACCATATTTTATTGGTGGCCCCCTAACTTTAGCGGGACCGCCAAAACTTAAGGGACCCAACCAACCAAACGTTTAAGAGCTTTAAGCGGCAATAACTAAATGGCCGGCCTGAATAAGCGCGGTTAGCCATTGTTTTACGGTCAACCATTGTTAAGCGGCGGCCATAGTTGATGGTCTCGTGAAAAACCCTGTTTTGAAATTTTAGACGCGTGGCTCTACTATAAATGCTAATATAAAGGTGTATCTACCACTATAAATTGTGTATAAACAAGCCATTAAAAAAATAAAAGGGAGGGTTTTTTACCAAGGCGTCATAGTTAAATGGCTGTCATAGTTAAGCGACAATCATAGGTAAATGACTGTTATAGTTAAATGGTTAACCAATTATTAACTGTCAACCATAGTTAAACGGCCGTCATAGTTAAGCGGTCAAAGGGGCGTCAGCCCCTTTGACCGCTATAACCGCTTTAATAATGGTTTTTTAAGAAATGGCTTTAACCCGTTTTTTTTTTCGTCTAAAATCAGCTCTTCCCTTTTAGATCAGACGAGGTGGAGAACTGGCTTGTCCATCTAGATATTCAAGTTTTATGTTTAATTAGCCGATATAAGAGCCAAGCTCTATAACGAGCCCCTAAAAATTTCGAAAGGAGTCTAGCTATGTCCAGCACCACGGCGGCGACCATATCTGGAGCCATTAAGTGGACGGGTCTGGCCTCTGGCACGGACTTCGCTTCGGTGGTCGACAAATTAGTGGCCATCGAGAGTCGGTCCATCACCCGCCAAGAGACCTGGAAAGCGGAGTGGCAGACCAAGATCACGGCCATTAGCGGTTTGAACACCCGTTTGGTCTCGCTTAAGCTAGACGCCCAGTCCAAAGACATTCGGAGCGAGATGCTCTCCAGAAAAGGCACGGTCACTGACGAGTCGGTTCTGTCAGTGGTCAATACCTCCACCGCCTCTTTAGGCTCTTACGATATAGTCGTGGGCGAGAATATCCAGGACAAATTCGCCTCCAGGAGTTTTTTGTCCACCGCCGCGGTCGGGGGGACTTCCATTACTATTAATATAGGGGACTCCCAGTCCATTACTTTAAACGGCGTCATTAATGGAACCCCGGTAGCTAATGAGTACGACGCGACCGGGACCATCGAGGATCTAGCTCAGGCCATTAACGACGCCGTCGCTCTCGCCTCGCCGGCCGTAAACCTTAGCGCCTCGTTAATACCCGACAAAACCCGCGACGGGACCGACGAGTACGTCCGGCTAGTTTTAACCGCGACCGAGGGCGGCACGGCTAACCGAATTACCGTAACCGACGGCGATCCCCTCGTCCCTGGCTCGGAGTCAGCCCTAAAGTTAGGCCAAAACTATATTGACGAGCCTGTTTACAGTTCTTTTTTAGGCACCGACCTGAAAGTGACCGTTGACCCAACCTCAAACTATTCTGGGGCGGTCAACAAGTCTTTTACGTTTATGGCTTTAAACACTGGAGTCTTAGGTCAGGACGACATTGGTTTTCAGTGGGCCGACACCGAAGGACATACGGGCAAGTTTACGGTCACCGCTAGCGAGTGGGCGGCCGACAACAATAAAATCTACGAAATTTTACAGGGTTTAAACATTTCCTTCGCCCAAGGCTCCATGGCGACGGGGCGGGTTATCGCCAATGAGGCCTTCTCCATTGACTGCCAAGCCCCGACCCTCCAAAAGGGTCAAGACAGCGGAATGGCCCAGACTCATAAACTAGTCCACACGGGAGTCGCCGACCAGATTAGCCCTATCACCACTAATGGGTCGGCCTCGTTCGTCTACACTTACCAAGGCGTGGAGTACAGCGTTTTGGTGGCCGATAGAGCTAGCTTGGGGATCTTGGTAAACGCTATTAACGAGGACGAGAAAAACCCAGGGATTACGGCCAGCATAGTTAACGACGGCCAAGGTACGTCGACTTCTTATCACCTGGTCTTAACCGGTAACCACACCGGGGCCGAGTCGGAGATCGTTATCTCGGACAAGACTACTTTAACTAATTTCATGCCCTCAGATTTTACCGTGGCCCGAGAAGCCTCCAACGCCATGGTTAAAGTGGACGGTTTTCCGGCGGGCGACGACAGCTGGCTCCAAAGAAGGAATAACGAAGTGGCCGACGTGATTGACGGGGCGGTCATCACCTTAAACGGGGTTGGTAAAAGCACTTTAACCATTACCAACGACGCGACGGCCATGCGCGACAAGATCGTCCAACTAGTGGAGTCGGTCAACTTCTGTAAGTCCTATATGCTGGAGTACACCAAGTGGGGCGAGTCCAATCTGGTGGCTGAAGTGGACGACACGGGGACTATCAACACGAGCCGAGAAAACCCTAACGGCGTTATGATCGGGAACTACGGGTTTCAGATCGTCCAGTCAAACCTGGATAAGATCATGAACTCCAATATCGTGCCTTTTTCGGAAAATCCGGCCCTAAGCACGAAAGAGCGCCTAGAAAAACGCCAAAAATACTTTGACGACAATGGCCTAATCTATAACTCCCTGTCCGATATTGGCATCTCCTCGGATCCCGATAACCAAGGGTTATATAAGGTCGAGCAAAGTAAGCTCTTAGAATGCATCAACGCCAACCCCGAGGCGGTCATTAACCTTATTACTTATTCCGACGAGTACCAAGACATCGGGGCGGACGGCAAGACCAAAACCGTCTACGTTCGAGGTATGGCCCAGGCTTTATCTTACGAGCTGAATTTACTAACTAGCGACACCGACGTTTACGACGACGATGGCAATATGATCCAAAAGGGTAAAGGGACTATGGTCACCCTGCAGGAGAATTACCAAGCCATCATCGAAGGCATCGACGCTAAGATCGCCCGGGAAGAAAGACGGGTGGAACTAGTTAGGAACCGACTCACGGATAAGTTTAACCGTTTAGAGACCGCCTTACAGCAACTCCAGTCCGCGCAGTCGCAACTGGAATCGTCTTTGGAGTCGTTAAATAGTAGTAGCGATTAAACAACCGCTATTTAACTAAATAATGGCGAAATAATCCCTTTAATAAAAACTACTTCAAGCTTTTTTAAAAGGGGAAAAGTCATTTAATACAAGTTCTATAACTAAAAGTTTTCTTACCACAATTCCTTGACGAACAGCAAAAATCTTTAACGAACAGTATAAGTCCTTTACGAATAGTTAGTTTCGAGCGAAAAAAAAAGAGGTCTATAATGAACGCCTACGGCAGCGAAATTTACCGGCAAACCCAAGTCACCACGGTGGACAAGGGGCGCCTAATCATTATCTTGTATGAAGGGGCCATAAAGTTCATCCGCGAAGCCCAAAAAGCTCAGGCGGCCGGGGATATTCCGACTAAGGCCAACGCCATCAATCGGGCTTTAGACATCATCGCCGAACTTAACCAGTCCTTAAACATGCAGGAAGGCGGGGAAATCGCCGTTAACCTTAGGCAGATCTACAAATTTTGGAACGAGCACCTCTTACGGGCGAAGGTCAGCCGCGACGGTCAAGGGCTGGCCGACGTGGAAGGCATGATGCTCTCAATGGCTCAGGCTTGGGAGGTGGTCTGTCAGGACCCGGAAGCGACTAAGGTGGCCCCCAAAGAGACTGGGGAGACCATTGGCGCGACCGCGCGGACTCTTTAAGCTTGAAAACCAAAACGCCATAAAACGCTTAAAAATAAATAGAGCCGCTGATTTTGGCTCTTTTCTCTTTAGGTAAATATGGAAGAAAAATAGGCCTTGGCGTGGGTTACACCGCTGTTTAGGCCTATTTTTTTTCTTATCTTATCGATGTCTTCTTTTGCCAATTAGCTTTGTAATAAATCATCAGTTAAATCTATAAAACTTTTATAACTTAACAAAATATTATTCTTTGGCTTAAGATCTTCAGTTATGCAAATAATAATTAGCGTAAGTATTTTTTTGATCTTAAGGCAGATTATTGGTTTCCTATAATTAATCTTTTAAGTCTTAATTTTTATTTCTTGCATAAATATGTTGTGTTCAATGCTAATTATAAGCTATCTTTATTATAAAATAGTCTTTTAATGAAGTATTTTTGGCCCGAAATTATTTTTTTAAAGATATTTAGGTTTTTCAGCTAAGAAGAGAATAGGAAATCAGTGTTAATTATTTTTGACTGAGTTAAAAACGCGGGCTAAAAAAACCCCCGGTCTAGACTAGCCAAACCGGGGGTGGAAAAAAAACGACCAAGTGGTCTAGAGACTAGAAGGTTACGGTTAAAGCCGACACCCAAGCGTAGGTGTCTTTGGGGTCGCTAAACACAAAGTTACCATTCCTGTCCTCATAAACGTTTTGATAGGCGTTACCATTAAACATATAGCCAAACTGGGACTCAAAAGACAGATTTTCCATAAGCTGGATATGAACGCCTAAGTCGACTTCCACGCCCAGATCTTTGTCATCCCCACCTCTTATGCCTAGGAGGTCTCCTAGGCGATACGCTTCAACCAATTCAAAGTAACCAATACCATAGTTTAATTTAATGGAATCGGTCAAAGAATGATTACCTAGGATACCAATACCCCAATGGTTATTCCCATTGCCTAAAATACCGCGATCTATTAGCCCATAACTATTAACCGCGCCGGCATTATAATGATTGATGTCTGCAAAATTGCTTACCCGATTAGGCAAGGTATTTCCATAATAAGCCACTAAAAATGGAGCGAAATCACCCATATCGACTAAATCATGCTTAGTAGCTTTGGGGTCTAGGCGCTCTCTCCAAGAAGAACCATCAGCAAACCAAGCGATAAGGTTAATGTCGCCAGCTCCATAATTATAGTTGGCTTCTCCGTAAAGGCCTAGGCCTTTATTTTTTGTCTTAGCCCTTGCGTTATTATTAAGAAGATCACGTTCAGTAGTCTCGCCCCAGCCAATTTTACCTTCAAACCGAAGGGAAAAAGCCCCCCAAGTTTGCATAACAGCCGGGTTAATAAAGAAAGCGTAATCCTTATCTTTCCGAACGTCAACAATAAGTTGGTTGGTAGGACTAATAACAATATTATCTGTCATATCACGAACGTACTCAAACAGTAAAGAGGCTCCACCGCCTTCCCACTGATAAAAAGGCTCAACGCCAAATCGATCAATGTCTATATCTTTGTCAATACGTTGAACACTAGCGTCCGTATCTTGCGTCGCGTCCTTAGCGTAATAAACGTTAATTCCGAAACCGTTATCGAACTTTTTGGTATAAGAAATACCGTCAACCACGCTGGCGTTATCGAATGGCGAGATATAAATAAGGTCGCCGCCATAGCCATACCCTAAAGTCGCTAAACCTTGGTTGCTAGTGGGAAATCCTTCTTCTAAGCGCCCAATGGACAATTCGCCCCACTCTTGAGTGATGGTGGCGTAAATGGCTCTAGTATAAACTTCAGCCGCGTTTGAACTGCCCTGAGTTGCCACGCCCCAACGAACATAATCAGGGGACCGGAACGACCAGTGGACTAAAAGATCATCAGAAGGTTTGAAGTCAACTCCAAAATGCAGCCTGTTCTCAAAAAAAGAGTCAGACTGAACATAACGTTTGTCGTTTGCCCTGTTAAAGTTGACTAAATTGTGGTGGAGGACCGTCAATTCCCCCTCAAACTCAATCTTGGAAGCCGCTTTGGCCGGAACGGCCACCGCTACCAAGATGAGACAAAAGGCTAAAGCCATCAGCTTTCTCATCAGTTTCTCCTTGGTTTAATACATTTAGCTCTAAATGATCAGCCAATAACCATTTTTTTAGCGAACTAAACCGCCCAAGATTCAGATCGTTAAGGTCACTAGCTAACTGCCTAAAGCTTCAACCATTAAAATAATAAAGTCGAAAAAAATTTTCCACCTGTGCAATTGGGTTTAACCAAGCCAGTCTCCTGAAGAGTCTATCACCTGATTTGGAAACCCGGAAACTTCACCGAGGTGACAACAAGTAATATTGATGTCA
>JAIROO010000126.1 GCA_031257535.1 Deltaproteobacteria bacterium | reverse complement strand
TTCTTTGTTCGGCATTTTTGATTTCTCCAAGGGCCCTTAGAAATTAGAATAAAGCCTAATCTTCGGGTTTTTTGTCAAAACCCCATTTTAATTTTTTGCGGGCTGGTTTATAGGCCATAAGTCGCGCCTATAACTTTAGATTAGCGTTTAGAGTCGAGCCCAACCTAGTTTAGTCCACGTCAAGTCCGCGTCTAGCCGCGATTTTCCTCTCATTTTTTAGTTTAAAAAAAACGAAAAAAACCAGATAGCGTTTGGCTAAAAAAAGTTTGACGTTTTTTCTTAGGCGTTTTCTAAAATTTTAGGGTATTATTGGCTTTACCAAAGCCAGGAGGCCACGAAGGCCAAAGGAATAATTTCGTCTTATTTCCCGCGGTCTGGCCTTTTTACCTAAGATCCTGGCTAAAACGTCTGTTTGGCTAGGATTTTTTTATTTTTAGCTATAAAAAAATATTTTGTCAATCATTATTGTAATTTTTCCTATTTTTTTCTTTGCCCGTGAGGCGCGACTCTTGACAGCCAAGGCAAGCCTAAATTATACTTTGGACCATTCAAAACAAGGCAGGCCACGGATTTTAGCCACATTGGTGGTTATAAGTCTTTATTATTTTAGTAATTATAATTTTTTATAGGTTACCTTATGGTCTTTGACTCCCTGCATTTGGCCATCATAATCTTTCTGGTCGCGGCGACCATTTTCGCGGCGTCGCCTTTGATCATCGCCGCCCTCATCGCCCCCAGAAACAAAGGCGGCGACTACCTTATGCCTTACGAGTGCGGCATTCGCCCTTTAGGTCGAGCTTGGGACCATTACGGTTTTAACTACCATATTTACGCTCTTATCTTTATCGCCTTTGACGTGGACGTCTTGTATCTCTTTCCCATCGCCGTCAGCTATCGAAGTTTGCCCGGTTGGTTGCCCTTTATTGAGGTCAGTTTCTTCCTCTTTTTCGTACTTTTGGCGATCGTTTATTTCCAGGCCAAGGGGGTCTTCACGTGGCCGCGTCGAAAAAATTACTAACCCCTCCGCCGCCGCCTAAGGCTAAATCTTGGGTTGAGCCGCCTTTAATTAACCTAAAACCGGTTAATTGGTTTTTTGACGTCAATAGGGCCATGTCCTTGTGGCCTATTACCTTTGGCTTGGCTTGTTGCGCTATTGAGATGATGTCGGCCAGCATGGCCCGCTTCGACATCGCCCGTTTCGGGGCGGAAGTTTTCCGACCCTCGGCTCGTCAAGCCGACTTAATGATGGTTACGGGCACGGTCACTAAAAAGATGGCCCCGGTCTTAACCCGCCTCTACGAACAGATGCCCGCCCCTAAATACGTCATGGCTTGCGGTAACTGCGCTATCTCTGGGGGTCCCTTTAAGTTTGAAGGGCAGTACGGGGTCGTGGAGGGCGTGGACCAGTTAATCCCGGTCGACGTCTACGTGCCTGGCTGCCCCCCCCGCCCGGAAGCCATTTTAGAAGGGGTGTTCAAGATTCAAGAAATAATTACCGGCCACCGCTTTTGGCCGGAACCTAGGGAGATGGCCTAACATGTCCGACCCGGAAAAGTGGCTGGCCAATTGGCGGGCGGCGGGCGCCTGGTCCCTCTCCCGCCACGATTTGGCCAAAGAAGGGCTCTTAGCCTCCGCCTTTTTGCCGACCAAAGCCATTCTTAATTGCGCCAAAGAGCTAAAAGAGGCCAATTTCTCCTTACTGGATCTTTCGGCCTTAGAAACCCAAGAAGGTTTTGTCGTCACCTATCATTTTGATAGCTTAAACGAGCCAGGGCGCCTAGCTTTCCGGGCCTTAGTTCCCCACAAAAAGCCCCATCTGCCCAGTCTCTACGATGTTTTCCAAGGCGCCGAGTGGCACGAAAGGGAGACGGCCGACTTTTTTGGCCTTATTTTTGACCAAAACCCGAACCTTATCCCTTTGCTCCTCGCCGACGATCATTATGGACCCCCACCTTTAAGAAAAAACCCGGCTGACCTCGCTCCCTTAAAAAAACTGGGTTTACTGGGGTCCTTTGAGATCTTAGATCCCGACTTTGGGGCTTTAATTGGCGAAGATAGCCAGAAAGAGAGCCAGTCGTGACGTTCGGCTCGTTAAATTTCGTCAATCCCTTTGGGGTCTGGGAAAACCCGGGCTCCACGGCCGGGGATTTCTACGCGGTTAATTTTGAGAAAAAAGCCGTTAGTGGCCGGGTCATCTTAAACTTAGGCCCCCAGCACCCTAGCACCCACGGGGTTTTAAGGGTTTTAGTCGAGCTGGACGGGGAGTACGTGGCCCGGGCTGAGCCAGTCTTAGGCTACCTCCACCGCATGCACGAGAAAATGGGCGAGGTCAAAACGCCCTGGCAGTTTATCCCCAATATGGGCCGGGTCGACTACCTCCACCCCTTAGCTTGGAACTGGGCCTTCGTGGGAGCGGCCGAAAAACTCGCTGGCTTAACCGTCCCTGAACGAGCCGAGTACTTACGGGTCATTGGCTGCGAACTAAACCGGATTGGCTCCCACCTGTTGTGGTGGGGCGCCTTTGTCATGGATTTAGGGGGATTTACGCCCATCCTTTACGCCTTTGAAGAGCGGGAAAAGATCAACGACATCCTCCAGATCATCACCGGCTCCCGCTTAACCATGGCCAACTTTCGGTTTGGCGGGGTTTGCGCGGACGCCGACGAGCGCTTTTTCCGTTTATGCGCTGAGTTTATCCCTTATTTACGGGAAAGACTCAAAATGTATAAAGGCTTAGTTACGGACAACGTAATTTTAAGAAGGCGCTTAGAAGGGATAGGGCCCATTGACGTGGATCTCTGCCAACGTTACGGGGCCACTGGACCCATCCTGCGGGCGGCGGGTCTGGCTCGCGATACCCGTAAAGACTATCCATACGGGGTTTACCCAAAACTAGATTTTCCCATTCCCACGGGACCAATTAATGATTCTTTTGGTCGCTATTTAGTTCGATTAGCCGAGATAGAAACTAGTTTGTCTATTATTGAGCAGGCTATCAAAGACATCCCCCAAGGTCCTATCATTATGGATAAGGCCCCGAAAGCCACTTGGAAGCTCCCGGCGGGCGAGAGTTACTTTACGGTCGAGGGAGCGAGAGGTCAGATAGCGGCCCATATTACCAGCGATGGCGGCAAAAATCCCTATCGAGTCAAACTAAGGGCCCCGGGGTTTTCCAACCTCTCCCTTTTCGCCGAAGCCGCCAAAGGAACGTTACTGGCCGACGCCATCGCTATCTTAGGCAGCTTGGATCTAGTCATACCCGAGATAGACCGTTAAAGCTTTTTTAACCAAAAAAAACCTTTTAGTTTTTTTAGGACGCTTATATGTTTTTGTCCCTCGCCATTGTCGCCCAAATAATCGTGGCCGTTCTTCTGATTATCGCCCTTATGGTTGGTAACGCCGTGGTCATGGTTTACATGGAAAGAAAGGTGGCTGGCTTTATCCAGCGCCGGCCGGGACCTTACGAGGTCGGGCCTTACGGGACCTTACAAGCCATCTGCGACTCCATGAAGCTCTTGGCTAAGCAGCTGTATCGCCCGGGCAACGTGGATCTGATCCTTTATTATCTCGCCCCCATCTTAGCCTTTTTCCCGGTTTTACTTCTATATTTACCTATTCCTTTTGGGCCCTACTTAACGGCTCTCCCGGTCGGCGACGGCGTAATCCTCATCTTGGCTTTCGCGGGTTTAGGGGTTTTGTCCAATCTTTTAGCTGGTTGGTCCTCCAACAATAAATATAGTTTATTAGGGGCGGCGAGAGCGGTCTCGCAGACCGTGGCTTACGAGATCCCCATGATCTTGGCTTTATTGGCCGTGGTCTTTTTAAGTGGGTCCACGGATCTCAAAGTCGTGACCGACCAGCAAGGTCCCTGGCCCTGGCAGTGGAACATTGTTTTACAGCCCTTGGCTTTTTTTATTTACCTAGTCAGCTTAGTCGGCGAGACTAACCGGGCCCCCTTTGACCTGCCCGAGGCCGAGTCGGAGCTAGCGGCTGGTTTCCACACCGAGTACTCGGGCATGGGTTTCGCCCTATTCTTTTTGTCCGAATACGCCAATATGCTCTTGGTCTCTTTCGTGGCCGCGGTCTTTTTCTTAGGCGGTTACAAAGGACCCATCGCCGACGGGTTTTGGTGGATCTTTATTAAAGCCTACGCCCTGATGTTTTTTATGGTCTGGATTCGCTGGACCTTTCCCCGCGTCCGCTTTGACCAGCTTTTAAATATTAACTGGAAGTGGCTTTTGCCTTTAGGGCTTTTTAATCTCTGGCTGACGGCCGCGGTGATTAAGGTCGCCTTCTAGCGCGCCCGCCACTCAGCGCGGCTTTCAGCTTATTGACACGCTAACTTGGCGAAGAAAAACTTTGACTTCGCGCAAAAAAACTTAACTTTAACTTGGCGAAAAGTAACTTAACTTTAACTTGGCGAAAATAAATTTATTAACTCGCGAGACAAACTAAACTTTAACTCGCGAAAATAACTAAACTTTTTCGCTTATTAAAAAACAAACCCTTATTAAGAACTAAAAATAGCTTTTAAGGATAAATATGCTAAAAGAGATCTGGGACAATCTCAAGGGGTTGTATAGCTTAGGAGTAGGTATGGCCATCACTGGTCGCTACCTCTTAAGCCCAGTGGAGACCATCCATTACCCCCGCCAGGTGGTGGCCGACGAGATTATGGAGTCTTTTCGCGGACCTATCCAACTGACTTTTGGCCCCAAAGACCCCGCCCAATCCCGGTGTATCTCCTGCCAGATGTGCGTTAAAGCCTGTCCTGGCCACTGTCTCACCGTCACTAAAGGCGAGACCAAAAGTCCCGTGGTCTGGCTTTACGACTTTAGTTACTGCTGCTTGTGCGGGGCCTGCGTGGAAACTTGCCCGGCCAGCGCCTTAGAGTTTTCCCACAAAGTTTATCTGGTCGCTAAGTCTAGGGCCGAGTTGTCAATGGATCTTTTGGCGGATTTAAAAAGCCGGGCGCTAAAAAAAGCCGAAAGCGTAAAGTCCGAGCTCCCGGGTTCAGCCCCGACTACCCAAAATCTGGCCGCCCCCGGGCCCAAAGATTCTCCAGTCAAGGCCGAAGCGACTAAGACTCCCTTAGCTAATAGCGACCCCGAGCCAAAAGCTCCGACCGAGGCCAGACCGCCTAAAAAGGCCGCTAAAGCCGACCCTTTACCCTCTGACGCGACCATCGAGAGCCGGCCTAAAAACGGGAGCGACCAATGAACGACGTCCTAGACCAGTTTTTCCACTCCTTAGGGCACCTATTTGACGAGGCTGAAACTTGTCTGACCCCTTATTTGCCGGGCCAAGAGTTCGTGGCTTTGTTGGCCTTCGCTTTTTACGTTTTACTTATAGTTAGTGGGGGCCTGGTCGCGGTTCTAGCCCGAAACTTAGTCCGAGCCACCTTAGGCTTAATCGTGACTTTTTTTGGGGTGGCTGGGATGTACCTCTTATTGGCGAGTCCCTTTTTGGCCTTAATGCAGCTTTTGATTTACGTGGGCGCGGTCTGCGTTTTGATCTTCTTCGCCATCATGCTCACCAAAAACACCAGCGACGGCGACGAGGCCAAATTCCCAAAAATCAGTAACCTAATCTTAGCCTTTTTGGCGGCCTTAGGACCTTTAGTCGTGGCTGGGCCTTTGATTTACCAAGGGACAAAGGCCATAACTACTAGAAAACCCGTGGACAGCGGGGCTAATCTAGGGGAGGGCTTGTTGTCCATTGATCTCCTCCCCTTTGAGTTAATCTCCATTGTTTTATTGGTGGCCATGGCGGGGGCGGTTTTCCTCGCTTATCGACCAGGCTCCAAAGAGGGGAGCGCGGCCCTATGAGTCCCCTAACCCTATTTCTGCTGGCCTCCTTGCTCTTATTGTCCATAGGGCTAATTGGCTTAATTACCCGCCGGACTCTAGTGGGCCTTTTAATCTCGGTGGAGCTTTTGTTAAACGGGGCGGGTTTAGCCATCGTCGCCGCCGCCAAAACCGCGTCTTTAACCGGGGCCTTGGACATCCACGGTCAATTGGCCGCCCTTTTCGTGATGGGCTTAGCCGCGGCCGAGGCGACCTTAGTCTTAGCCATGGTTTTAGTCGTTCAAAGACGCTTTGGTCGGTCGGCCACGGAAACTATTACCGTAATTAAGGGGTCGAAAGAGTGTTAGTCGTCAATTCGTCTCTCGTCTTGTGGCCCTTAGCCGTCACTTTGGTGGCTCCTTTTCTGGTTCTTTTAGCCGGCCAGAGGATCAATTTAAGGGAGTCGATCTCCTTCGTGGCCGGGACCGTGACCTTCGCCTTGGTCTTAACCACCGCCCCCACGGTCTTAGCCGGCGGGATCATTCGTTATGAGCTCTTTCGGCTCATCCCCGGGGTCTCGGTCACCTTCGCCTTAGATGGCTTGGGTTTTATCTTCGCCTTTATCGCCCCCTTTTTATGGGTCTTAGCCACTAGCTACAACATTGGTTACATGCGCTCCTTAAAAGAGCACGCCCAGACGCGTTACTACTTCTGTTTCGCGGTGGCCATTTTTGGGGCCATTGGCGTCGCCATGGCTGGGAACGTCTTTACCTTATACCTTTTTTACGAGATCATCTCGGTTTTCACCTATCCCCTAGTCGCCCATCACCAAGACGAGGAGGGTTTTACGGGGGCCAAAAAATATTTGGTCTACCTCATGGGGACTTCCAAACTCTTCCTCCTGCCGGCCATGGTCTTAACCTACGTCCTGGCCGGCACCTTGGACTTTCCTCTTTCGGGGATCCGCGACGGCATTTTCTCCAAAGAGGTGGTGGCGGCTCACCCAGATCTGGTGCGCTTAACCTACGTTCTCTATATCGCGGGCTTGGCTAAAGCCGCTTTAATGCCCTTTCACAACTGGCTGCCCTCGGCCATGGTCGCCCCCACCCCGGTCTCGGCCCTTTTACACGCCGTGGCCGTAGTCAAAGCCGGGGTCTTCTCGGTCAGCCGGATCATCCTGTCGGGCTTTGGGGTGGAGACCATGAGCGAACTGGGCTTGTCTTTGCCCACCGCTTACGTGGCCGCTTTTACCATTGTCGTGGCCTCTTTGATCGCCCTCACCAAAGACGACATTAAAGCCCGGCTCGCCTACTCCACGGTCAGCCAACTGTCCTACGTGGTCTTAGGCGTGGCTTTAGTCGCGCCTTTAGCCGTCCAAGGCGGTTTACTCCACATTGGCCACCACGCTTTCTCCAAGATCACCTTGTTTTTTGGGGCTGGATCTATTTACGTGGCTTCCCACTTAAAATCCATTAAAAAGATGAATGGCTTAGGTCGCCGCATGCCCTTTACCTTTGGGGCGTTTGGTTTAGCCTCCCTTTCGATGATTGGCGTGCCCCCGGTCTGCGGCTTCGTCTCTAAGTGGTATTTGGTTAACGGGGCCTTAGACCAAGGGCAGTTGATTTTATTAATCGCCTTACTTTGCTCCACCATTTTAAACGCGGGTTATTTTGTCCCGATTTTTTACCGGGCTTTTTTCCTGGCCCCTGACCCCTCGGTCAAGCTCGAGGACTACAAAGAAGCCCCGGTCTCCATGGTCGCGCCTTTGGTTTTAACTAGTATCGCTTCGGTCTTTTTAGGTTTGTTTCCGAGCGTTTTTCAAAACTTTATCCGAATTTTTGGCGGCTTTTAAGCTTTTTACCTTTTCCTAAATAGGAGTTCCCGTGCCCGTTAGCGACCCCAACTTAGGTTTCTTGGCGAAATTTCTGGCCGCCCAACTGACCCCGAGCCGCCTTAAGCTCTGGCGCCGGCTCTTTTTCGGGGTTTTAGCCGGGATCGCGGTATTAAACGTCGTCGTCCATAACCACCACCCCCACTTTGGCTGGGACGCCAAACCTTTGTTCTGGCCGGCGTTTGGCCTAATCATTGGTTTAGCCTTGGTTTTGGTCGTCAAAAAGATCATCCAGCCGCTCATCAAAAAGTCCGAGGACTATTATGGCGACCTCTAGTTTTTTTCACCCCTCGCTGCCTTTTTTGATGATGGCGGCTATTTTGCCGTTTCTGCCGGGTAATCGCCGCTGGAAGTGGCTGCTCCTTTTGCCGCCTTTAGCCGCCATTTACGCGGCCTTCAATAATCAGCCTGGCGACCATCTGACTTTGTCTTGGTTAGGGCGGACCCTTCAGTTGGGCCGAGTGACGGCTTTATCCACCGTCTTCGCCCAAGTTTTCGCCATCATGTCTTTGGCCGGCCTTATCTACTCCCTCCACGTTAACGACAAAGCCCAGCACGTGGCCGCTTTATTATACGTGGCTGGGGGATTTGGCTGTTTATGCGCCGGCGATTATTTGACTTTATTCGTCTTTTGGGAGCTGATGAGCTTAGGCTCGACCTTCTTAATCATGCTCAACCGGACCCGGGAGTCGGTCTTAGCCGCTTTTCGGTATTTCTTGTACCACATAATTGGTGGCTTGTTCCTTTTAGCCGGGATCCTCTTGCGCTACCACGAGGTGACCCAGTCCTTTGAGTTTGGGGCCATTCCCATAACTGGAGCCACTTTAGCCGACTGGCTGATCTTACTTGGCTTTTCGGTTAACGCCGCGGTCGTGCCTTTACACGCCTGGCTCCCCGACGCTTACCCCAGAGGCACGGTGACGGGCTCCGTCTTTATGTGCGCCTATACCACCAAAACCGCGGTCTTTGTTTTAGCCGTGGCTTTTAGTGGCTGGAATATATTAGCCATCGCCGGTACCGTCATGGCCGTCTACGGGGTGGTTTTCGCCTCCATGGAAAACAACGCCCGCCGGATCCTCTCTTATCACATCGTCTCTCAGGTCGGCTACATGGTGGCTGGGATCGGCGTGGGCACGGCTATGACTATTAATGGGGCCTCAGCTCACGCTTACGCGCACATCCTGTATAAGGGCTTGTTGTTTATGGGAGCCGGAGCGGTTTTATACGCGGCCGGGACGCAAAAGCTCGACGAGTTGGGGGGTCTGGCCGCCCGCTTGCCTTGGGTCATGGTCTTTTACATGGTGGCCGCCCTGTCCATCTCAGGGGCCCCCTTGTTTAACGGCTTTATCTCCAAAACCATGACCATCGCCGGGGCGGCCGAGGCGGGTCGGACCTACGTGGCCTTAGGTTTAGAGCTAGCCGCGGTCGGGACCTTTATCTCCGTGGGCTTAAAGCTGCCTTACTTCGCTTTTTGGGGCGGCAAACCCACGGATCTCCGCCGCGAGCTAAGGCCTATCCCGGCTAACATGTACGCGGGCATGGCTCTCTTAGCGATTCTGTGCTTCGTTCAAGGCGTTTGTCCGTCTATCCTTTATCGCTATCTACCGGATCAAGCGGCCGTGGCCTTATATCACCCCTGGACCGCCTGGAACGTGATTCAAGCCTCGGCTTTACTAGGGTTCTCGGGCTTGGCTTTCTACTTCTTAAGAAAGGTCATCGCCCCGCACAAAGCCTTAAACTTGGATTTTGATCTGTTTTACCGGCTCATTGGGCGGGCGGTCTTGTTCTTCGTGTCTCGGCCTTTGGCTTTCTTTGACGGGCTCTGGACCAACGTCTGGGATCGAGTTGGTTTACGGATCTTAAAATCTTTTGGAGTTTTAACCTCGATCTTTGACCGTAAGGCCATTGATGGCGTCGTCGATGGCTCGGCTCACGGGGTCAGGCTTTTAGGCCGCTTAGGGGCTCTGGTCCAAAATGGGCGGCTCCAGCAGTACTTGGGTCTGGCCGTGATCTTGGCTTTAGCCATTTTCGTGGTCGTTTGGTACCGCTAAAAGGGGGCTTGACTCTAGCGGTAGGCTCTTGGTCTTAGCTAAGAGCTTCTTTAGCCACGTGTTCGATTTTAGCTAAGAGGCGCGTCCCAGCCACGAGCTAGGTTTTTAGCTAAGAGGCGCGTCCCAGCCTTGAGCTTAGTTTTAGCTAAAAGACGCGTCCTAGCCTTGAGCTTGGTTTTAGCTAAGAGGCGCGTCCCAGCCGTGAGCTTGGTTTTAGCTAAGAGCCGCGTCCCTGCCTTGAGCTTGGTTTTAGCTAAGAGCCGCGTCCCAGCAGTGAGCTGTGTGTTGGTTAATAA
>JAIROO010000013.1 GCA_031257535.1 Deltaproteobacteria bacterium | reverse complement strand
GAAAGAAAATAAGACAGGCTTTCGGTGACAAGATTATAGATTAAATCGGTTTTGTCGGCGTAGACGAAGTCCTCCTTGATAATCCGTTGAAAACCTTGAATACCGATTGGGAGTTTTTTCACGCTATTACCTAACAAAAAGTATCTTTAGAATAAAACGACAACGCTTTTTCGGTCTTAAACTCATTTGGTCAGCGTTAAGTCGCTACCAATGGCCTCGGCCAAGCTAAAATAAATTTCGCCAAAAAACTAATTTATTTGTACCATATTTATTTTTGAGATAACAATATAAAGGACATAAATCGCGGCATTCTAATTTTGGCCGCGCCTTGCCATATATTTTTTATCGCTTTAAGGGACAGTCAACGGGTGGGAGAAAAATTTTAAGTAAAGATTCCAAAAAAGATTTTTGACCAGCTATTAAACGACAAAGAGAGTGAATATTATCTTTAATTAGTAATTATATTAATAGATTTAGATGTAATATTTATTTATGATATTATACTGAAATAAATGCATGATAATAAAATTGTACTTTTATAAAGAACTTTATAAGTTAAAAAAAGATAATTTTATGATTTTATTGCCGAAAATAATAAAAATTATCAAATTTTTTGGGTAAGGTAAATTGAAACAAAAGTTCCAAAGTGCTTAATTCTATTTTATAAAATCTGAGAAGATTAATATATATAAAAAAAACTAAAAAACCAATAAAAAATAAGTAACTGGTTAGAAAAAATTATAAGACTGGTTTTATTGAGTAAACTAAACTAAACTAAAAAATATCTAATTTTAATGGTAAATTAATGGTTTTATGTAGTATTAAACTTAATATCTCAATTTATAGTTGCGCAAGTATTTAGTAAAAAACTGTAAAGTAGTTTATTGTTATTTTTTAAAAGCAAAAAAAGCTTGTAATAATTTGTCTTTATTTGATTTAACAAGCTCAATTTCTTCATTAGATATTTTAAAATAATCTGGCGTTGTAATTGTGGGATTTTGAGGTTTTGGAGTTAAAAGATAAAGAACAAAAGGAATCTTCTCAACGACAGTTTGCAAACGGACCGAATCGACCTGATAAGTCACTAAAAAATAATTTATAACCGCGCCTTCGTCGAAATCGGGCTTGTCAGCCGATTGCTCGTTTAACACAGATAAGAAATTTACAAAAAGATCAATGTCGGCTTGAGTCAGTGGCCCTTGTTGACTCATTTGCTCGGGGGTCACATACAAAAGCGGGTTAATTTGAAAGGCGATAAGAGTTCTGGCCGTGGTCAAAGCGAAAAGAAGCGTCAAAAAGCCAAAAATTAGAATTTGCCTAAGCATGAAAACTCCGGTCGTTTTTTTCGAAAATAGTTTTGAGGGTGTAAATAGATAATCTTAATGTTTAAATTAGTTTTAAAT
This sequence comes from Deltaproteobacteria bacterium, assembly GCA_031257535.1. GTDB lineage: Bacteria > Desulfobacterota > Desulfarculia > Adiutricales > Adiutricaceae > JAIROO01. The sequence goes on along the minus strand of JAIROO010000013.1, from coordinate 1,794 downwards.
GATATATCATAAAGTTTTTATATTGATTATTTCAGTTATACAATGGCGTTTTATTTGTTTTTAAAAAATTTATTGTTCTAAAGCGGCTATAATTCGGTCGGCGTGGTCGGTTAAAAGTTGTTTTTCGGCTTCGGAAGATTTTAAATAAGCTTGTGGCGGCTCTTCTAGGTCTTCAATGGTCATGGCGAAAATTACGTAGGGGATTTTTTCCGAAATATACCGGAGTCGGGTTAGGGTTATCCTGTTATCGCGGGCGAAAGTGAGGCTTAATTCGTCCATGAGTTTATCGACGTCCCCACCGGCCCGGTCTTTTAAGAGTTTAGCCGCGGACTTGGCGAATTTAACGAACAATTCAACGTCGTTTAGGTTTAAGGGGCCTTCCGCGTTTAAGATCTCGGGAGAAATATTGTCTAAATTAAGGTATTGGGCTTCTAGACTGGCGCCGAAGATCAAAAACATTAGGCCTAAGGCTAAGAGAAACAAGGGTTTTTTAAAACTCATAGCGGACCTGTAATAGATTTAACGAATTAGTTCGCGATTGTTGTTTTTGGTTGGTTATGGAGAGATCACCAAAAAGGTTAAAAAAGGTTAGGTCAGCCTCTGATCAAGTAAGCCAGACTATATTTAGCCTGAAAAACCGCCCGTCGCAAAGAAATTAGGTCTAAAACAAGGCGAAATTAACCGATAGATCTTTACAAAACTCACTTTATAAGTCTTTAGCTACTTAATAAATGATATAATAAACTATTTTAATGGACGTAAGACAATACCAAAAGTAACCCGTTGATTTTATTGGCTTGAAAATTTCGCGACTTTGGTAATTGTATAATTTTTTGGCCCAGTTCTAAATTATCTCATGATATTAAGTGGCTAAAGACGCGATTGGTCTTATGGCGTTAACCAAAAGATTAACGTTGACCTAATAAGCTAATGATTTTGGGAGTATTCGTTTTGGCCAGCTCGGCTTCCGCGGGGGAGATGGCTAAATATGGTTGTTCCGGCTGGGCTGGCGGTTGGTCAGGCGAATTGGAGACCTGGATAGCCATTGTCACTTTTTCCAAAATATAACGTAACCGGGTGGCGGTCAGTTTATTGGTCTTGACAAATTCGCTGACCGCCGCGGCCATGGCCGTTTGGGGATCGGCCTTATCGGCTTTTTCCATCTCTTTTTTCACGGATTCGGCGGACATCACGAAGAATTGGAGATAGACGTCAAAGTCTTTTTGAGTGAGAGGGCCTTCCTTGTTGAGATCCTCGGTCTTCACCTTGTCCAAATCAACAAGTTCTTGGGCGGATAAGGCCGGAGCCAAAGCCAAAGTTAAAAGGCCAAAAAAAGCGATAAAACCAATTTTTTTTAACATAAGAATTCCTTTAAAGGGGGGGGTTCGTCTATGGCTAACGGTCAAAGAACCCAAGAATATGGTAAAATACAAAATTTGAAAAGAAAATATATTTCAAATATAAATAGTTTATTAAGAGCTAAAAAAATTGCAGTTTATGTCAAATTTTAAGGAAATATTTGTTTATTAGCCATTTAAAAATAGCTAATAAACAAAAAGAACGCCATAAAGGGCGAATAAACACTACAAACTCACGTTAGATTTTTTAACTGAAAAAGTTTTTTTAGAAAAATAAAAAAGGCCTTTTATAAAATCTTTCGCAGAAAACCGGTAGGCTTTAGTCTAGCGGATGAATGCGTTTGTTTAAAACATAAACGTAAGTCAAAAAAAATGAATACCTCGACTTTCGTCGGTTATGCCCACCTCATCACTTTTACCATGATGAGGTTTGGGA
>JAIROO010000261.1 GCA_031257535.1 Deltaproteobacteria bacterium | reverse complement strand
GCGGCAACCCTTTGGGCGTCATTACCTTTCCAACGTAGGTTTGTTTCCAAACCTTAGTCTTGTGACCTAACCAACCTCCTTTCGGAAGCCGGTACCCTTCAGGGTAGCGGTAGTTCACTAAAGTTACTCTTGTTTAATGTTGGTTAATGGCCGTCAAGTTTACAAAATAGATTTACGAAATGGATTTACAAAATAGACTATAAGGCCCCCCACGGCCCTTTTTTAGGGCCGGGGGGGCCGTAAGTCTTAGCTGCGAATGTGGCCGTCGCCAATGACCACGAACTTAGTGGTGGTCAGCTCCTTTAAACCCATGGGCCCATAGGCTTGGAGCTTGGTGGTGCTAATGCCAATCTCCGCCCCTAAGCCTAAACAACCGCCGTCGTTTAAGCGGGTGGAGGCGTTAACCAAAACGCAGCCCGCGTCGACGTTTTTCAAAAAAAGTTGGGCTTTTTTCTGGTCTTTGGTGACGATGGCCTCGGTGTGGTTAGAGCCATACCGCCGAATATGGCTTAAAGCCTCCTCAAAGTCGGCCACGGTTTTGACGGCTAACTCGGGGCCTAAAAACTCCCGGCCAAAATCGTCGGCTTTGGCTTTAACGGCCCCGGGTAGATAAGCTAAGGACTCGGCCGAGGCGCGCAGCTTGATCCCTTGGGCGTTTAAGGCCGCCCCGACTAGGGGCAAAAAGCGGGGGGCTTCTTTTTGGTGGACCAGTAAACACTCCAAAGCGTTACAGGTCCCGGGTCGGTTGACCTTGGCGTTTAAGGTTAGGTCTAGGGCCATTTGGTGGTCGGCTCCCTCGTCCACGTAAAGGTGGCAGACCCCTTTGTAATGGCGTAAGACCGGGACTTTAGCGTTCTCGTCGACGAACCGGATAAGGTTCTCGCCGCCGCGAGGAATGACTAGGTCGAGGTATTGGGACAGGCCCAAGAGCTCCTTGACCCCTTCGCGACTTAGCTCGGGCAAAATGGCCACGGCTTGGCCAGGCAGGCCAGCCGACTCTAGGGCTTCGGCGAAGAGGGGAGCTAAGACTTTGGCTGTTTTGGCCGTCTCTTTGCCGGGTTTGACGATGATGGCGTTGCCGCTTTTTAAGGCCATGGCCGCGGCTTCGGCCACCGCCCCGGGCCGGGCTTCGCAAATAAAGGCGATTAAGCCCAAAGGAGCTCTTAAGCGCCCCACCATGAGACCGCTAGGTAGGGTCTTAAAGTCCTCGATGGCCCCCAAGGGATCGGGCAGGGCGGCGGTCTCCCTTAAACCAGCGACCAACTGGGTGAGACGGTTTTCGGATAAGGCTAAGCGGTCGATTAAAGCCTCAGACAACTTATTTTTGCGGGCTTCTTTGACGTCGGTCTCGTTAGCCGTCAAAAGGTCGGCCTTTGTTCTGTCTATTAGCTCGGCCAAACTTAAAAGGGTTTGATTCCGGATCTGGCCGGAGCTGGCCCCTAAGGCGGGCAAAGATTCCTTGGCCAAGGCGGCGATTTCGGACAGGGATAGTTTTTTAGTCATGGCGTCTCCCCACGGTTTGGCTAATTTTTGACCTTACGCCTAAGGCCAAAAGACGGCTCAAAAAATAGCGAATGGCCGCGCGATCAATAATAGATAGGCCATAAAGAGGGCTCGCGGCCATAATAGATTCGCGCGATATTTTAATTGACTATAAATAATACGTTTTTATGTGTTAAAAACGCATTATTTTGTTTAATCAAGTAGAATTAAATTTCTTAGATCGATTATCTGAAAAAATAGATCAAAAAAATAAATTTTAAAATCATTAAATAAGATATATATAGTTTAAATATAGATTTATCTGTAAAATTTTCTTGAAATAAAATATAAAATTAAATACAAATAAATAAAACATCTAATTAAAATTAAAAAGCCAACTTTATAAAGTTACTAGATTGTGTCTATCATATCTTTTAAATAATCTTCATCGATACATGTAGTAGTTTTAACCTCAATTAAGCGAACCAGAAATAAAGGTTTCCGATTAATGGCTTTCTTAAAACGGCGCCGGAGCTCCCGCCTGACGGACTCAGTCAGGTTTTTTTTCTCTTCCTCGGTTAAAGGCCCTGGGTCACGGTCGCGGCTAAAGGCCAAAAAAGCCAAATTGGTCGCCTCGGTCGCCTCAAGGGTTAAATCCGGCTCGTTTTCGTAAATTAAGTTAATTAGCTCAATTAAGGGCGGGGCTAAAAGAACTGGTTGGAGTTGATCGACGTTTAGGGCTAAAACCACGATGGCCATACCTATCTCGGCTAAGCGTATTCGGTTCTTTAAGGCTGGATCGGAGGGCGAGGCTAAACGCGAGCCATCGACTAACCAGCGCCCAGTTTGGACGGGCTCGGCTAAAATCGCTTGACCTCGCTCGTTCAACGTCAGTTTTTGGCCATTGGTTAAAACAAAGATATCGCTTTCGGCCACGCCTTGCTCTTTGGCTAAGGCGGCGTGGCGAGCTAGCTGCCGGTACTCGCCGTGGATGGGCACGAAAAATTTGGGCCGGGTTAAGCTAAGCATGAGCTTTAACTCCTCAACCTGACCATGGCCAGAGGCGTGGACCTTATTTAAATGTCGGTCGACCACGTTGGCCCCTAACCCATGAAAAAGATTGACGAGGTCGCCAATAGCCCTTTCGTTACCGGGAATGACCCGAGCCGAGAAGACCACGGTGTCGTTTTTCCGCACTTGAATATAACGGTGCTCGCCCATGGCCATGCGCCTTAAAGCCGATAAGGGCTCGCCTTGGCTGCCCGTGGCCACCACCGCGATCTCTTGGTCGGCCAAATTATTGGCCGCCTGGAGGTCCACGGTCTCGTTAGGGCCTAAGGTTAAGTAACCCAGTTCTTGGGCTTTTTGGACAATGCCGATCATGGAGCGGCCGTCAAAAAGAAGTTTCCGACCAGCCGCCCTCGCCGCTCTGGCCACTTCCCTTAAGCGAGCCACGCTTGAGGCGAAACAAGCCAAGATGACTCGGCCCGGGGCGTTTTGAAAGATAGAGGTTAAGGCCTCGCCAACTTCTTTTTCGCTGGTGGTTAGCCCGGGGACCTCGGCGTTGGTGGAGTCGGATAAGAGAATTAAAACGCCTTTTTCGCCGTATTGGGCGAATTTATAAAGATCTAACCGGTTTTCGGGAGGAGCCGAGAGATCGAGTTTAAAGTCTCCAGTATGGATTAAGACCCCCACCGGCGTGGTCACGGCTAGGGCCACCCCGTCGACGATGCTATGACTCACCGAGATAAACTCGATCTCAAAAGGCCCTAAAGTCAGTTGGCTTTTGGCTTTAATCTCAATTAGCTCATAATCTTCGGCCTGAGCTTCGTCTAAACGCTCTTTAGCCAAAGCCAAGGTTAAGCGGGTCCCGTAGATCGGGGCTTTCACGGTCTGGGCCAGGTAGGCCACGGAGCCAATGTGGTCCTCGTGGCCGTGGGTTAAGACGATCCCTAAGACTTGGTCCGCCCGCTCAATGAGGTAGCTAAAGTCAGGAATGACTATATCGACCCCGAGCTGACTGGTCTCGGGAAACATTAGGCCCGCGTCGATCACCAGGATCTGACCCGCCCACTCTAAGGCTAGACAGTTTAAGCCTATTTCCCCTAGGCCACCTAAGGGGACAATATTTAGGGTTAAGTTAGAGAGCGTCACGTCTTTTTGGGGACTATTGGAAATTATTGAGGCCAGAGAAATTTAGGTTGTTTAAGGCGACGCTTAAAGCCTCGCTAACCGCCCCGGCTCCCCCTTGGTCGCCAAACAAATGGGTCCGGCTGGCCTGGCCGCGCCCTCTGGTCTGGTAACTATTGGGGAGGCCTGGCCGGTCGATGTTGGCCGAGAGACTAACTTTGGCTACGACCTCTCGACCGCTTTTTTCTAAGGTTAGTTCTTCCACGGTCACCACCACCCGAGCTTTAGCCCCAGAGGTTCCAGTAATGGCCGTGACTCCCCCTAAAGCTAAGGAGCGACGGACCGCTTCCCAGACTAACTTGGCCACCGTTAGATCGCTTAGGGCGATTTGCGTGCCATCGGGGTTTTTGGCCGTCAAGTCAAAATGGCCGTTTTGGCTGGCTTTAAAGAGGTCTTGGGCCAGGGCCTCGGGACCTAAAAAGTCGCCAGAACGGTCCTGGACCAAAAGCTGGACCGTCCCCGGGGTTAAAGCCGGACCGGCCTGGACCTCGTAAACGGCCATGATTCTGGCGCCGCCTCCGCAGCCGCTTAAGAAAGCCAAAAGGAGGAATATTTTAAAGGCCAAACCCCGGGAAAAAACCATGAAAGCCACCTTAAAGCCGGCCAGAAATAGGGGCCGGGACGAATATTTAGGGCCTGAAAATATCAGGCCCTATATTTTTAAGACCTAAAAAAGACTGGTCAAGTCTTTTGGGTTGAAAAGAGAGAGAAAAAAACTAATCAAAGTTTTGTAAAATAACTTAAAAAGTAGTTTTTGAAAATATTATAAAGAATAGCGAAAAAATTTTTTTAAAAATAATGAAATAACTTATAAAAAATAGCTATAAAACGTAAAAAGTTCCAATAAATGGTAAAAATAAACTGAAACGTTAGGTCAAAAGAAAACCAAAGACCTTAGGCCAAGCGCGGCCTAAAAAAGAAGGCCAAAGACGTTAAGTTAAGCGTGGCCTAAAAAGAAGGCCAAAGACGTTAGGTTAAGCGTGGCCTAAAAAGAAGGCCAAAGGCGAAAGGCCAAGAGAGGCCAAAAAAAAGAAGGCCAAAGGCTAAAAGTTAGGCCTCAAAGAAAGCCAAAAAGAGGGGAAAAAACAAAAGAAGGCCCTAAAAGCCTGGCCCAAAGAAGTTAGTCGTTACTTTTTTAGGCCGCTTTGAACTAAGTAAAGGCTAATGGCCGCGACCATGAGCGCGTGGTCGATCTGGCCTTCTAAAACCATTTTGGCCAGATCGCCTACGGGAATTAAAATGTCCTCAATCGCCTCGTTCTCGTCGAAATGGGTCTGGCCGCTTTTTACGGCGTTGTCGGCCACGTAGGTATGGATCCAGTTGTCAAAAAGGGCGGGATTGGGCCTTAAAGAGCACAAATGGCGAAAATTCTGGCCGACAAAGCCAGTCTCTTCGGTCAGCTCCCTTTTGGCCGCTTCTTCAGGGGATTGACCCTTATCCACGGCCCCCCCAGGGAGTTCTAAGCTAAACTCCCGGCTGCCGTACCGGAATTGACGGACTAAAATGACTTCGTTTTTAGGGGTTAAAGCAAGGGTGTTGGCCCATTCCGGGGCTTTGATGGCCATGAATTTTTTTTCTTTGCCGTCTTTGGGCGACAAACAGCGACGACTCATGACGTCAAAAACTTTTGAGTTGAGCAGGACCTCCTCGCCTAAAAGAGGCCAGGTCTTTAGTTCGCTCATGGTTAAACTCCTCCTGGCGGCCTAAAAGTCGCCGGTTTGAGGCCTTTAAAGCTAAAACGCTATTTTAAGGCATTAAAAAAAGATATTTTTAATTAAAAGCCATATTTGTTTAGG
>JAIROO010000236.1 GCA_031257535.1 Deltaproteobacteria bacterium | reverse complement strand
CGGCCGGACTCTTTAACCGTAACTGGGCGTAATCGCTTTGCCCCGCGGTCAGCTCCTCGGCCCTCATTAAAACGACTTTAGCTGGAAACTCTCGAGCCATTAAGTGGATCTGGGCTAGACGACCATTTTTTAAAGACATTGGCGAGTTTGCCAAGACCTCTAAGCGGACGTCAAAAATGTAAGAGGGGTTTAAGCTGCCCGGGGTAGCCAAAGCGTCGCCTCTTTTTAAGTCGTCTTTTTTGAGGTTAGCGAGGTTTACGGCCACCCTTTGCCCAGGATAAGCGATCTCCAGAGGCTGGGAGTGGGACTGGAGACCTCGGACTTTAGTTGGCGATTCCAAAGGGTAAACGACGGCCGCCTCCCCGACCTTGATGGGTCCGCCGACTAGAGTTCCCGCCACCACTAGACCCACCCCAGGCTGGGTGATGATCCGGTCAATGGGCAACCGAAAAGCTCGGCTCTCGGGTTTGGCGGGACAAGTCTTGACCGCCGCGAACAGGGCTTCTTTTAAAGACTCAATCCCTTCGCCCGTTCTGACCGAGACCGGAATAATCGGCGGCTCCTTAGGAAAGACCCCAGCGATAAGGTCCTGGATCTGGGCCGTGACCAGTTCCAGCCACGTTTGGTCAGGGGCCAGATCGATCTTGGTTAAGGCCACGACCGCGGAGCTGACCCCTAATAGCCGCAGAATGTCTAGGTGCTCTCGGGTCTGGGGCATGACCCCATCGTCAGCGGCCACCGTCAATAAAGCCACGTCCACGCCGCCCGAGCCAGCCACCATGCGGCGCACAAACCGCTCGTGGCCCGGTACGTCGATCACGCCAATGGTCTCGCCATTGGGATCGATTAAAGGGGCGTAACCATTCTCAATGGTCAGACCCCGGCGCTTTTCCTCGGGCAAACGGTCGGCGTTAACCCCGGTCAAAGCCAAAACCAAAGAGGTCTTGCCGTGGTCCACGTGACCAGCCGTCCCAATGACTCGGTGGGCGAGGGGCTTCATAAGTAGTGGCAGAGGGCGACGAGAAGCCTTTTTTGGCGGGCCTCAAAATTGGCTAACTCAATTTCAGGGGGCCTTAAGATGGGGTCAGGGTCGGCTTTAACTGGCCGGATTTTTTGAGCTTTTAAAGTTGGCGCGTCTTTTTGTTTGGCGACGCGGTAAGGCTTGGCTTTTAGCGAGTTATGGCTCATATGAATCCTTTTTAGCTAAAAAATGGTATTTTAGCGGTCGTTAAAACTCTCCAGGTTTTTTACGTTTTTACCAATTTAGGTTAAAAAATATGTTTTTTAGCGGTCGTTAAAGCCCTCCATGATTTTTAAGTTTTTCCCAGATAGGCCTAACTGATGGCCTCGTCAAAACTTTTTGTTTGGAAATTGTTGGCGCGTAATTATACTATATAAGCGAATATAAAATTATATATTCAAGCACATATAGAAAATATATAATCTATTAAAAATAAAATTGGGTTTTGAAAGCTATTTATATATATTATAAAACGCTAATCAATAGTTTTATAACTGCCAAATAATAGGTCTAAATGGTCTAATAAACTTAAGAGACTGTCTTATCGTGACCGTTATGTTAAAACACAAAAATATTTGTTAGCTAGTTTAAAAAAATTAGCTAATAAAAAATAAATTAGCTAGTTAAAAATAAATTAGCTAGTTAAGAATGTTTTAGCCAGACTTAAACCAATTAAAACCCCAATCAAGCTTAAAAAAAGGTTTAACCCTACGTTTAAGCTCGCCCCGACGTAAGAGCCAGCTTGAGCTAACCTAATTGTCTCCAGGCTAAAGGCCGAAAAAGTCGACAAACCCCCTAGAAACCCGGTCCGTAAAAGGAGAACCATCCTGGGGGATAAGCCAGGACCTTTTTCCAGGGCAAAGACCAGGCCGACTAAGATTCCGGCTAAGGTATTGGCTAAAAGCGTGCCCCAGGGAAAGACCGCCCCATAGTGAAGGGTCAGTTTAGTAAGAAGATAACGCGAAATGGAGCCAAAAGCCCCACCTAAGCCGACGGCTAAAAATTCTAACGCCAAAATAGCCTCTTTTCAAGATCAAAATAAACTTTACGGGCCTAAACCTCGCAAAACGACAGTTAGTCAAAAGTTAAACGATAGTTAGTCAAAAAAATAAATTAACTAAACTCGTTTAAACTTAAAATCTGGGCCCAAATTAATCCGAAAGCCACCGTAGCGAAATAGCGAAGAGGCGATTCCTTCGCCAATAGCCTTGGCGATCTGGGGAAAGTCGTGAAACACCGTGCCCGACAAGGAGTCGATCCCTTCTTGAAAGAGATCTGGAATTAAGGGGACAGAGGGGCCAACTAAACCGACCCAGGCCTTGGCGGCTAGCTCAAGTAAGCGGGGCAAGGTCTTATTGGCTAAAGACGAGCCAGTGATAAAGACTACGTCCATGGCCGGCAAGAGATACTCCACCGCTGGATCTGGAAGGTCCCCGGACTGGGGGTCGCGCTCAAACACGTAAAACTCTTTGGCCGCGGCTTTTAAGTTGTCCATTTTGGGAAAGTGACCAATAACGGCCACTTTTTGACCTGTGGCTTTTTGTAAGCGACAGTCAAAGGCCGCCGCCCCGGCTTCTTTCGAGGTGGCGGTTAAACCTTGGTTAAGTAAAGCCGAGTTGGCGGTGGCGTTGATGGCGGCTAGACCTAAGGCGGTCTCGACTAAATCCCAAGATTTTATGAGTAAGGCCAGCTCTTTTAAGGGCCGACCCACTAAACTTTGGGGGTCTGGTCTGGGGCTAGGGTTTTTATGGGGTAAAATATGGGCTAAACCCGTGCCGCCTTGACTTGACTTTAGGGCCGCCCAATAAGGCCCAAAAGCCGCGGCCTCAACTGTAGCCGTGGGCGGCGTCAAGGCCACGAGAAGATCGTATAACCGCCATTTAGGCGAAGAAAAGTCCATCAGATCGAAAATCCTAAAAACGTTATTTTTGGGATCTTTTCCCAAAGTTAAAAAATAAGAGCCATTATTTGGAGTTTAAAAAATAATAGCGCCTAAAGGGCAGGAGGCCAAAAAAATGTTTAGAGTCGCCCTTTTCGGGTCGCGAAGGTTAAGGTCGCTCTTTTCGATTGGCGAAGGCTAAGGTCGCTCTTTTCGGGTCGCGAAGGCTATGGTCGCCGCTTCTTGGGTTGAGTAATAATGATAGGGGTTTAAGTGGGGGTCGTGGAGATAAGGCTCGTTAGCCCTAGCCTTGATGTGGTTAACAATGGCCGCTAAGAGACGACCTCGCTCTTGTGGCTCTTCTAAAATGTCGGCGGCTAAAAGACGGACCATCTGGCCAGATATGGCTAGAGAGTAGGGTTGGGTCAGCGAAAGCTCGGAGCCGTCGTTTAAAGAGGCCCCGGCTAAACTTAAAGTCTCGCCCATTGGATAAGTCCAAAGGCTCAAACCGTGGTATAAAGGTAAGCCTAAAAACCCTTTATTAAGAAAATAAACTAAAAGGTCGTAGATCTTCTGGCCAGTTAGACGCGTTTTAAACAACAGATCGTCAAACGGCAAAACCGCGGCCAAAGAGCCCACCGTCACCACTCCCTCTAAACCAGCTCTTAAGGCTCCTTTGTTTAAAAACGCCAAATCAGCGGCGGTAGCGGCGGACATGGCCTCGACCACTAGCTGACCTAAGGGCGTAATGGCTCGCCAAAGATCTTTTAGGCTATAAGTGGGGTCGCAAGGCAAGACGACTAGCTGGTCGTTTAGGCCCAAGGACTCGTTAAGAGAGTCGATTTTTTTAGCTAAAACGGGTTCGGGCGTCATTTTAGCCACCCGCTCGTAAGGGATTATTTTTAAGACTAAAGGGGCGTCTTTAAAAACAGTGATCTCGGCTAAAGACTCGCCGCCTTGGCCAAGATTTACGTACTGACCTAAATCGCGCGGTCGGTGAGGCGGGACTGGTCGGTGACTGTGGCCATCTATGACTAGGGTCGCTCCGGGTAAAGCCGCTAAATCTGGGCCTAAAGGCGAGTCGTTGAGATTTAGCTTGGGGTCGACGTTGAAACCCCTATAACCTTGGGGCAAGTCGCCTAAGTGGGCTAAAACAATCGTCTGACCGTCGTCTTGGGCGAGGGGAGCCAGAGTCGTAGCCACTAGCGACAAAAGGTCGGATTTTGTCGTCGCTAAGTCTTTTTTTAAGCCAAAATCAAAGTCGTTTAAGATGGGTCCTAAGCTGGGTCGGTGGGTTAAAGGGTTCATGACCCCGATGACCGCGACTTTGGGTTTTAAGGATAAGATCAAAGGTTTAGCGGACTCGGCGAGAGAAAGACCTTGGTAAGCTAAGTTTAAGGCCAAAACGCGGGGGGTCGCCCCGCTCTGGCTCGAAAGCAAAGGCAGCAACCGACGAAAATAATAGAGGGGGTCGTTTTCTTCAGGGCAGTAGTCAAAGTCGTGGTTGCCAGGCAGAAGAGCCCGATAACCTAAGGTGGCGTATAAGCTAGCCAAGGTCCGACCGTGGTCAAAGGCCCCATAGAGAGAGCCACTAACTAAATCCCCGGCGTCCAAAAGGATAACCGGCCCCTTTGTTCTTAATTTCGCGACGTAAGCGGCGAGTTTAGCTAGCCCCGGCCGGCGGTTAGGCGGATCTTCGGTCACCTGCGCGTGGAGGTCGGTGGTCACGAGGATTTTAAATAAGACCTTGGGCATGGTGTCTATTGTAGTAACCGTTTCAGCTTTCTGAAGTTAAGCGTTCTTTAAGCTGAAATAAAGATTATCCTTTTAAGGTGAACGTTACTTTTAATCCTAGATTGATTTCACCTATAGATCTATGTAAAGGTCTTGTCTGTTCAGTTGTCTCCTTAGCTTAAGGAAATAACGGATATTTATACAAGATAAACTTTACTAATAAATACTAATTAACAATAATATGTAATTAAACATTAATATTTAATGATTATCATAAACGGAAATATTTAATGATATATGATGAAGCAACAATATCTAATGATGAGCTATAAAACATCAATATGCAATTAAGTACTATAAATAATCAATATTTAATGATTTACTATAAACCATCAATATTTAATAATATCATATGAAGCATCAATATTTATTAATGTCCTATGAAAAAATTTTAATGGTTTAATAACCACTAAAAACAGGTGCTTAACGATAAAATACCCGAATAAATGTCGCCTCCGTTGAGGCGATGAGGGGCCGTCCCAACAGGAGCCGTTTTTTAACGCCCGCGCCATATTCTAACTCTTGGTCATATCGTCGTAAATAGGTTCCAAAAATCGAAAAAAACGGTCGCCAAAACAGTGGCCCCCAAAAAAATCGTCAAAAAAGTCGTCAAAAAAAGTCGCCAAAAATGTCTCTAAAAAAAGACAAAAAAGTACTTTTTAAACCCGCGAAAAGCTTAATGACTTCGAAAATATTTACGAAAAAATGGGTTATTAGGCGCGTAAACTTGGCCTAAGTTTGAAGCTTTTTAGTTATGGCTTTTAAGGTCCAAATCGACTATAATCCTTATATCAAGCGGAATTCAGAGGGGCGACGCGTCCTTGGTTTGACCAAAGAATCGGGGGACTACGCTTTATAAAAAATAAGACGGCTGGTCAATCACGCTAACCGCTTATCTTTTTGTTATGTTTATTTATGGCCAAGTTTGTTTATTTTTAATTTGGCCTTGAGCGTCCATTACGGACCGAGTTTTAGGTGAAGACGATGAAGACCATTCCCACGACCGAGGCGGTGGGGGCCATTTTATGTCACGATTTGACCAGAATCGTTAAAGATGAGGTCAAGGAAGCGGCCTTCCGCAAGGGTCACGTGGTCCGGGCTGAGGACATTCCCGTTCTTTTATCCATGGGCAAAAAAAATCTTTTTGTCTGGGATTTAGGCGAGAACATGGTCCACGAGAACGAGGCGGCCGAGATTTTACGGGCCATCTGCCAAGGCCCTGGGTTAAAGCCGACTCCAGTTAGGGAAGGGCGGATTTCTTTAATAGTGGAAAACCCCGGTCTTTTGGTGGCCGACGCCGACCGGGTAGCCCAGTTAAACGCTTTAGGCGAGATCTCCGTGGCCAGTCGTCACAGTGGGTTTGAGGTGACTCGCGGGCAGATGGCCGCGGCTTTTAAGGTTATCCCTTTAGCCGTGCCGCGCTCGAAAATGGCCGCGGCTAAAGAGATTGGCGAAAAAGGCCCCTTATTTACGGTTAAACCCTATCTCCCCCAAAAGGTGGCCATTATCGCCACTGGTCATGAGATTTACGCGGGTCTGATTAAGGACACTTTTACGCCAGTGGTCAAGGACAAGCTGGGCGCCTTTGGTTTGGAGGCGACTTTAACTACCGTGGTCGACGACAAGCTCTCGGCTATTAGTGGGGCCATTCAAGAAGCCCGCGACCAGAAAGTCGATCTGATTATCTGCACCGGCGGCATGAGCGTGGATCCCGACGATTTAACCCCCGGAGCCATTAAAGCCGCCGGAGCCGAGATAGTTTGCTACGGAACTCCAGTCTTTCCAGGGGCCATGTTTTTAGTGGCCTATTTGGACGACAAACCTGTTTTAGGTTTGCCAGGCTGCGTTATGTTTGAGAGACGGACCATATTTGACGTAATCCTACCCAGAATCGCCGCTGGCCTTAGGATCACGGCCGCCGAGATCTTAGGCTTAGGTCCAGGGGGGTTGTGCTTAGGCTGCCCTAGCTGCGACTTTCCGGCTTGTGGTTTCGCCAAAGGGCCCTCTTATTGGCCGGCGGTAGGTTAAGTTATGGCTTATCGGGTCGCGATTATCACCCTAAGCGACAAAGGGGCCGCGGGTCTTCGAGAGGATCAAAGCGGCCCGGTCTTAGTGGCCATGGCCGAAGAGGCGGGCTTAAAAGTAGTTAGCTTAGAAGTCCTCGCCGACGAGCGCGCCCCTTTAGAGGCGCGCTTAAAGGCCATCGCCGACCAAGGTTTAGCCGATCTGGTTCTAACTACCGGGGGGACTGGGTTAGCCGTTCGCGACCAGACCCCGGAGGCGACCTTGGCCGTGGCCGAGCGCTTAGTCCCAGGCTTAGCCGAGGTCATGCGAGCGGAAAGCCTAAAAAAAACTAACCGCGCCATGTTAAGCCGCGGGGTCGCCGTGGTCCGGGGTCGAACCCTCATCGTTAATTTTCCAGGCTCGCCCAAAGGAGCTAGGGAAAACTTCGCGGCCATCTTACCGGCTTTAGGTCATGGCTTGGATATATTAACTGGCTCGGCCGGGGAATGCGCGACTCCTTAAAGGCCCGACTCCTGACAAAAGCTAGTCATTTGCTGAGGGGTTAGTGGCTATATTTTTTTTATTTAAAGTTATAAAAATAGTTAATCTGATTGATTAAAGAATATAGTAGTTTTTTTGACAACTAGTTTTGTATGTAAGTGGCCTTAAAAAAATAAAAAACAGTATTTACGCGGGATTTAAAGATTAAGAGATATTTTTGTCTTGGCGAACTTAAATAGCGTTAAAATTAAGCTTTTAAAAGCCAACGATACCCTAGAAATGAACTTTAAAATTATCTAATAGCGAATGGCTGTTTTGACGAGAAACTAAAAGATTAATCAGACTAGTAAAGTTTAAATAGATTAGTAAATATTAAACAGATCAATAAAGAATTGGTCGATTTTTCGGCCTTTTTTTTGGCCAAGAATAGACCTATGTTTTTGGCCAAGTAAAAACCCCCTTTCGTTGAAATTTTAGGCGGGCGCCTTTATAAACGTTAATCTAAAATTATAGCGACCACTATATAGTGGGTATAAATAAGCCTTCAAAAAAGATTAGGAGGGTTAAAGAAGTCGATTTTGGGGGCCTCCGCCAGCTCTTTAACTTTAACGGCTTTTTCGCGCAGTTCCTTGGCTTTGGCCGTGTCTATGGGCCCGACAAGGCCCCGCTCGTAAAAATCGGCCAGACAAATTAAGGAGTCAAGGTCATCCAAGTCAGCGGCTTTTTGGAAACACTTAAAGGCCATTTCGAGATTTTTGGGGGTCCATAGGCCAAGCAGGTAGAAATGGCCCATTTTATTTAAGGCTAAACGATGGCCTTTTTTGGCGGCCAGTCGACAGTAGTAGGCCGCTTTCCGCGGGTCAGTGGGCAGATGACGGCCCGTTAAGCACATGTCGGACAGCGTCATTAGAGAATCAATATCTCCCCTTCAGCGGCTTTTTTATACCATTTGAGCGCGCTATCTATATCTTTGGCGAGTCCTAAGCCCTTTTCGTACATGAGGCCCAGTTTATATTGCGCGGGCGGGTAACCCTGGCCGGCGGCTTGGGCGATATACGTGGCTCCTAAGGCCCCGTTACCTGGCACGCCATCGCCCTCAAAGAGCATCTGGCCCAAATTAAAAAGCGCGCCTACGGGCCCTTTTTTGGCGGCGGCTTGGAACAGATCCTTAGTATAGGACTTATCCTCCGTTTGCATTTCGTAGGTCGAGATAGCGAGGGCAAATAGCCTCTCTGGATTTTCGAAGCCCACTTCTAAATCATTTTTATTCTTAATAGGCTTTTTTATATGATCGGACATAGGTTTTTGAAAGGCGAAGTGAGCCTTTTGGCGCAATAAGGCTTTGGCCATAGGATGATTTTGTTCCGCGGCTTTTTGTAGCCATTTTAGCCGTAAAGCCTTATTTTTGTATTTTTTGTGCGCCCATGAAGGCGTCTTATCAGAGCGGTGTAAGTCCGCTTCAGGGATAGTCAGCATCCCTGTAACCAATCGTAACTGCGTCATCGAGAGGTGGGGTGGGGAGCAACAGGA
>JAIROO010000233.1 GCA_031257535.1 Deltaproteobacteria bacterium | reverse complement strand
CTTTAGGGGCGGCCTTGGATTTATTGCGGGAGTCCATCCAAAAAGAGGTGAAAAAAAGCTCCAAAACGGAAAAAGGCGACTTTCGACCCATAGTTTTTATCTTGACCGACGGGCAGCCGACCGACGACTGGCGAAAAGCTTTAGCCCGTTTAAAGAAGGTCCAGCCCGCTTTAGCCAGCCTCTACGCCTTTGGCTGCGGCGACGAGGTGGATTTTGAGACTTTAGCCTTAATCGCCGACGTTTGTTTTCAGGTGGAGTCCTTGTCCACGGAGACCTTAACCAAACTCTTCGTCTGGGTGACCGCGAGCGTGCAAAAGTCCGTCCTCTCCCAGGGAGACTTGGAGCTTTCGAAAAGTGGGCCGCTAGCCGAGGGCATGCGGCTAATTGATAGCGATCGGCCGCCCAAATTCGAGAAGAAAAACTCCCGCCTTTATTTTCACGCCCGCTGCGCGAAAACGCGTCAAGACTACTTGATAAAGTATCGGTTGGCTCCCCATGGGGACATTTACGTCGCGGAGAAATCAGAGCCCTTAGGGCCGGATTTTTTCGCCGACGGCGCGGCCCCCGCTCCCGCCGTGGCTAGCTCTCGTCTGTCGTCCGCCGCTTGTCCTCATTGCGAAAACCAGTCTTGGGCGCGCTGCCCTTGCGGACGCCTTTTTTGCGTCGATCCTAATACGAGGTTAGAGGTGGTCTGCCCGTATTGTGGGAATAAAGCCATTTTGGATCGCGAACTAATCTTTGAGGTTGATGGCTCGGTGGGCTGAGCCAAATAACGTTTTTTAGGCGGATTTAAGATTTTTAATGATGGCCACGGCTCGGTAAGGTAGATTAGGCCTAAGACTTACCGGAACATTTTTAGCCCTGGCCAAAGACAGGGCGTGGCTAACGTCGGGGTCGGCTAGATCTTGGACGACTAAAAGGCCTGGCCGGCGCCTAAGTAAGACCCGCGTGGCTTCGCCTAAACCCGGTTTAATCAGGTTCGCGTCTTTGATCTGAAACTCTTCTTTGGCTTTCGCCATAAAATCTCGGCGTTTTTGGGCGGCCAAAGTTTGGTCCTTTTGGCTGACGTTTGGGGCGACTAATAAGAGCGGGTTTTCGGCTATCTCGCGTCTAGCTTTCGCCAAGATGGTCGCGACTAGCCAGTTGGAGAGATCGTGGGGCGCCAAACCTTGATAATAAACGCAGCCATGAAAATCATTTTGGCCAATATGGCTATCGTTTAAGATGGTGCGACTAATGAGCCCAGAAACTACGCTATTTAACAAACAAAAAGGGATTAGGTAGTCGTCGGTCCCGGCGGATAGAGAGGAAAGGCCAGCTAAATCCGAGACCACGGCCAAGGTTCCGTCTAAGTTTAGGCCTTGTTTTTGGTTATAGTCGTCGATAGCCTTAAATAGCTCTCTGGCGATTACCCCTTTGCCCGTCCAGCCGTCCACGAAAACAATAGACTTAGGTGGCCGCTCTTTTAAGATAAAATTTAAGGCGTTTTGGTCGATCCCCCGGTCCCGAATTATGGAGATGGAGTAATGGCGAGCCTTTCGACCAAAGTCTTCTTTTAAAAGCCAGTTTAAGACGACTCCCACCGGGGAGCCCGAGCGGGCGAGGGAGACTAGGGTTAGGGGGCCGCGAGGGATTTTTCTGGCGATTAAGCCCGCCAGCTTAACTAGATCTTGGCTTAAGCGACTTAAGTTATTGGCCAAAGCCGCTTCAAATAACCGTAAATAATGGGGGTCGGGCGGAGACTCTTCGCCAATCATCTCGCTATAATGGCTCTGGCCCGTTTGAATGAGCCGCTCGCGCTCTTCTAGGGTTTTGGGCGTAAGGTCAATGACCTTCAGTAAAAAAATAACGTCGGCTGGCGCGTAAGAGCCGGAAAAAGTCTTTACGGCCATAGTTTCGCCAACTGGCCGCGGCTGGGGGTGAGAATATAATCGCACAAAGCCAAAAACTCCCGGTCGGCTAAGCTATCGCCCAAGCCTAAAACAAGCCTTTCGTCGCCATCTGGCTCCCAAAGGCGTTGGATAAAATATTGGACGGCCTTAGCTTTGCCCAAATAGTTAGGCAAAAGAGAAAGATTATGGCCGTTTAAAAAGATCCGGCCCAAATTGGGGTAAGCTTGGGTCAGCTCGTCGCGCAAAAAATTAAGCTCCCTAAGCTTAGCCGGCGCGGTTTTGACCACCAAGAAAAAATCCAAAGAATCGTCGCTAATAATTTTCACCCGGGCGGCTAAGCGATGAACTTTGATTAGACTCTTGGTCAAGGCCCAAGCTTCGGCTAGAAAATCGCGCGCGCGAAGGGCTTTTGGGCTAATTTCGTCTCGCCATTGTTGGTCGATTGCCCCGTCTGGCCTTACAATAAGCCCGCCAAAACTGACAATGGCCCCGGCCTTAAATTTTAGGCTCACTCGCCTAAGGCTACTTAGGTTTCTAGCGGTCACGGGCACGACCACGGCTTTAGCCAATAAATCCCATAAAAGCCTTTGGGAGCCTTCCATAAAACTCAAAGGCTCGCCCTTGCGGTCCAAAGCGGCTGGAGTTAAAGAGTCGGTCGACCGACATTTGCCCAAAGACTGAAAAAGGCTGTCGTCAAGATCGACCAAGGCGAGGATTGGGCCTTTTAAGCTACTCAAAAGTGGATCTCCCTGGCCCCCAAAAGCGTGGTTAAGGCCGATGGATAGGGGGTTTCTAAGGCTAAAATGGTTGGGCCGGGAAAATTAGGGTCCGCGTTATACAGAAAATTGTCTAAACCCTCGCCATAATTGTCGGGAAAACGTAAGACCCTTTCAATAGCCCCACCTAAAATTAGGGGGGAGCGGGTCGTGGCGTGAAAAGTCACCTTAAAGCCATAAGCCGCCAAACTCCTGGCCAAAACGTAAGGCTCATGGAGAAACTCCCCTGAGCCTAAGACGCGGGCTTCGCGGGCTGGCCAGAGGCTTTCGGCCAGGTTCTTGGCTTTAGCCGCCGCTAACTGGCTTAAGGCCAAAGATTTTTCAGGGGTTAAACCCAAACGCCCGTAGTTGACTTTTAAGATCGCGTCTTTTAAAGCTAAATCGCCGGTGGAGCGGATGGACGGATCTAATGGTCTTTGGTTGGCTAAGGTATTGGGTTTAAACTGAAACGAGCCTTTTAGTAAAGACACAAAATCCAACCTAAGGCCAAGAGAGTCCTTGATGGCGTTTTCTCTTTTGGCCGGCAGCCAGTCGGTTAAACTGGCTAAAACAACGCGATTAAGGCTGGGGTTAATTTTTAAATAACCTTCAACTAGGTTTAAAAGGGTCTGGCCAGTGGTAAACTCGTCGTCGATTAAAACTAAGGTTTTGGCGGTTTGAAAAATATTTAATTCCGCGGCTCCAAGAGGCTCATAGAGAAAGTGTAAGGGGGCGTGGGAGTGTGGCTCCTCGCTTTTTAAAGCTAGGGGATAATTTAACCCATAGCGGGTGGTTTGGCTAAAGAGGATATCTTTTTGGCCGGTTTTTTTATAATAACTTTCAAAAACGCCGCGCCCCAAACCAATGGCCGTCTCGGCGAAGGCTAAAAAAAGAGCCGGGGTTTTTATGGTCCCGATTTTGTTAGCTAAAGCCTCATGGGTATAAGTTAAGACTTCGGGCAAGGTTGGCCAGTGCTTACCTAAAACCTTACTGACCATCATAAAAGGCCTTTTGGCGTTTAACCTAGAGACCACCACGCACAGGTCCGCTAAGGGACGATCAGAGGCCTGGACATCGATGAGAAAACGACCTTCGGGGATGGCCATTCTTAGGGATTTCGCGTTGTCCGTCATTTATAGTCTTTTTGGTTGGTCAGTTTGTTAGCCGCGTAAAACGGTCGTTAAGCGAAAAAGGCGCCAGTCGGCCTTTTGGCTGATAAAGGGCCGCGTCCAGTCTAAAGCCCCCCAATAAGGGGCCCAAATAAGGGGCCTAAATAAGTCTAGTTTAAGCCAGTTAAACAAAAAGGAGGCCCTGACGACTGATATTTTAAAATCATTAAGCTTTAAGTTTCAAGGCGAACAGGGGATTTTGGTAAAATAGGGCATCGCTAAAAAAAAAGACGATCCATTAAAAACCCCTTTTCGCGATTTTAGGCGAGGCGCTCTACTATAAACGTTGGCCAATATTATATAGGCCAATACATATTGATTATAAACCAACCCCCCAAAAATTAAAAGGCTTTTTCCGAAGGCGAAAAAAGATAGGGTCAGACAAAGGGGCTTAAAAAAACTTTTAGGCCCAAAATTGGCTTTTAAAGTCGCCTTTAGGCCAAAAAGTGGTATTTCGCTCACCCTTTGCTCTCAAGAGCCAGCCATTTTTTGGCGAAAAAAGTTAACTTAAACGGACTTAATATTTTCAATAGGACTTAATATGGCCAATAGGACTTAATATTTCCAATAGGACTTAATATGGCCAATAGGACTTAATCGGGCCAATAGACCACGTCCCTAACCACTAAACGCGGTTAGACGCGTCGCGGCTTTAGTTAGGGGCGAGCCTAATTGACGGTCTTTTGGCTCATAGGCCCATAAGAACGCTCGTCAAACTCCTTGTTTTCGGTCCAGAGATTTAGGATCTCGCGATTAAGGCTTCAAAGCTTAAAAATATAATTTTAGGCCATAAGTCCTTAGCGAAATATCAAAAGGCCTAACTTAACGATATATACTGGTTTTCAAAAAGATTTTCTAAATTAAGCAGCCTTAGCCAAGGCCATCTCGGACTTGGACTTAACCTTTTTTTTGGTAGCAAAAGTCGTCTCATTTAATTGAACTAAATCATCAAAAAATTGAACATTGTCAGAAATTAGGCTGTCTAGGGCGTGGTCTTTACAGGCCACGATAGAGTTTATTGTTTCACAAA
>JAIROO010000228.1 GCA_031257535.1 Deltaproteobacteria bacterium | reverse complement strand
AGGGTATCCAATATTTTGGATGAAATAAAAATCATCTGTAAACCGTCCCTTTATCTTACAGGGAAGTATTAAAAAATGTTAGTACCCGCCCAGTGGGGGGTTTTTACATCGTCATCATTTTTTCTATCCAGTTAGATTTGTTGTAGTTTATCCCGACAACGTCACTATCCCTCCTTCTGTTTACACAAAAGAGGGCAATCTTTTGTTTTCTATTGAGACTATTTCTCTAGGCGCCATTATTGATAGTGACGAAATTTTGGCGAAAGTTAGCCAGAATTTAGCGTCTAACCCCAATTATTTACCACGCCATAAGGACTTAATTAAATTTTTATTGTCCCCTCTTGGCCGGGTCATAGGTGACCGCGAAACTTTTTGTCGAAAAGTCGCCCGCTTAGCGGGTTTTATGTTTAATAAACCTGGCCTTGATAAAAATCTTGGCCTTTCTACCGCTCTTCTTATTAAATTTTTAGACAAAAACGAAATTGTCTCCCTTACAGGTTTGGATGTTAAACAAATGAATGAATTATATGAATTTCTTAGCAATGGCGAGCGTTCGATCAATATCGCCAAAATCAACGATCTCATGGCCGCGAATGAGGCCGCTGAACTAAAGACCGCAAAACTTGAGGCCGCGAAAAAGGCCGCGGAACTTGAGGCCGCGAAAAAGGCCGCGGAACACAGGGCCAAGGTCGCTGAACTTAAGGCCGCGAAAGAGGCCGCTGAACTTAAGGCCGAAAAAGAGGCCGCTGTTCGCAGGGCCGAGGCCGCTGAACACAGGGCAACAATTATACAAATTGTTCTTAAAATGAGCCGAAACAATACTAATTTGTCTGAAATTGCTCGTATTACAGGGTTATCAGTCGAGGATGTTGAACAAATTTTAAGTTAATTTACTTTAATTCCTTATTAGGCGTGGACTCTTTTTCGCTTTCCCAGGGGAAACGTAAAGTAGAGCGTCTCGCTGACCAACCTCAGCCGCTCTTTCAGCGCTTCCACTTGCTCCCTTTTCAAGGGTAGGCGTTGAAAAATCTGGTTTTTGGCGTCTTTAAAATTAAAGCGCTGCCCTCGTTAAAATTTTCGCCATAATAGGCGGCCTCAGTAGCTTGACGGGTTAGGGTTAGCGCGTCGATAACCTGAACCGTCTTCAGGGCCCGCCTTTTAGACCGCCAGTTCGCCGAACGCGACCAAAAGATCTCCAGCGAAAGAAGGGAGCAAGTCAGCGCCGGCGACCGCGGCGAGCGCGTCTAGACTTACAACTTTCCGAAAAGGCCGCTTAACCGACCACCTTCGTTGGTCTAACCTTATATCGGCTCCCGGATATTATTAACGGCGACTTGGCCGAGATCATTTCCGTGGTCGAGTCTGACTTTGAGGCCGGCGCTTAACTTACCGCGACCATGGTTGACAAAACTTGGGACGTGGCCGCCATCTTAAAAACCACGACCGACTTTTTTTCGGTCAAAAGGCATGCTCCCGCCCAGGCTTGAGGCTGAGCTTTTACTCGCTGAGATCTTAAAGCTAAGACGAGTCGACCTTTACGTCCAGTTTGATTTGATCTGATCCGCGCGAACCTACCTTACGCGCCCCACGACGATCTAGCCACTTAGAGCCAGACGTGGTGAAGTTTGAGCCCTTATTAGCTTTAGACGGCGGCCCAGATGGCCTTGACATCTACCGTCGTTTAGTTAACGGGATTAGCCGTTGGCTCAAACCTTTGGCTTACCTCCTTTTAGAGATCCATCCCCCACCTTAGACGAGCTGACGAAACTCATAGACGCCGAAGGCCTGACTTTTATTAAGGCCATCCCTGATTACGCGCGAGCCAATCGCTTAGTCTTAGCCCAAAAACCAAAATTTTCTTGATTTATATTATTAATTTATAGCATAATATATTGTCTATCGCATTAATATATTCATAAAGTCCCTAAATAACAATGTAAAGAATAATCGAACTACTTGTGACTAAACATAACTTAAGAGTTGCTAATGGCGATAAATAGATAAAAAGTTGAAGAACTCGCGATTTAAAAAAAATTTAGAAAATTTATCCCCCATATAAGTCAACAGACCACCACATGAATGGTTTGATCGTCAGGCGCGTTTAATGTCTCCCAAGTCAATTTCTTGGCCCAGGACTTTTTCGATTTACGATCAAAAACGACCAGCCAACCTACATTCGACTGTGAGTTATTCATATAGCGCTGAATTTGTTCTCAGCGATTGGCTTGATTCTGTTTGTTATCTTTTCAGCTAATCTTAATATGGTAATTAATTCCAGCGTATTCGACGAGGATGTCAACGCGGCCTAAGCCTAAGGCGTATTCCTCTTGAACCCTGGCTCCTCTTTTTCAACGCCCACCCTCGTTAACCACCCTTCGCCGAGAGGAAAGCCGATAAAACGATATGCGGGGCGGCTTCAATGTAATGAACGCCTTTTAAATACCTTTCAGCGGAATACGACCAAAATTCTTAGAAAGCTTTAAACAATCCTGTAATATCAATGATCGTTTTATCCATCCATTAAGTATATAAGACATATAATATTTAATCTTTTTTTGACTCGATTAATCTGTCGGGCCAAAACACTATCGCGGGTCGCCCCGCCGCTATTTCAATGGGAGCTAAGACGATGACGCGTTACGCCCTATCTTACTCAACAGACGCGGCTCCCATTTGAGCTAGTCGACCTTGACGAGACGGGACTATAAGCGGCTCCCATGCTATCGACGCTTGACCAAACTTTTAGCTTTTCGGAGCTATGTCAAAAAGCGGTAACTTCACTAGCTTGGACCAAGATAAACATAAAAAAAAGTCAATGAGACCTCGAAAATCTTATATTAATGTATTTTATTATACTAAATATCGCGATTGAATGTGAAAAAGATATACATTAAAGATAGGATGAGTCAAATTAAGGCGGTAACAAAAGAAGGACGCGGCCCATTTTTTGGCGGCGGCTCCAATATCAATTCCAGCTTATTAACCAAAAGAGGGCAACCCACCCTTAGGGCCGCGAATAAATCTCTGGTTTTTTAAAGGGGAGGTTTAGCCTCAAAGCTACCAACTTGTTATTTGGATAAGCTTCACTACTACGTTTTAAATCATTTTTTTTAGTAGACTTTGGACCGATTATTTATGTTATAACTAACTATCATTAAACTTTAAAATGGGACGATTATAAAATTTGTAATAACTAACCATTTTAAATATTTAACATCTTTTATTTACTAATCAATATATTGTGGTTGATATTTTATTTGTTTTTATCGAAATAATAAGCTTTATATTATATATTTTTCACTTCAAGAGATATTACTATCAGATAATTCAGTAATTTTAACGTTTATAACATCTAATGACATTTTCTTTTCGGCTATACGATTACTTATATCGGATATTTTATTGTTTATACTGTTTTTGATCTCTATTTCCCGGTTCCCAGGCCTAACGTTAGCCAATTTGTCCCGTTGATAGGTCAGCGATTCCTCGTCGCGCGCGATGGACAAGCTAAGGCGACTGGCTTTTTCTTGTAATTCCTCGATGGACAGTTGAGTATTGTTCAGAAACTCCTGAAGGCGTAGATAGGCGTGGGCTTTTTTTTCGCTTTCCAGGGGAAAACGGGAGAAGAGCGTCTCGCTGGCCAACTTCAGCCGCTCTTTCAGCTCTTCCACTTGCTCCTTTTTCATGGGTCGACGTTGAAAAATCTGGTTTTTAGCTTCTTTAATTAAAGAGTTGGCCTCGATAAAATTTTCGCCAAAATAGGCGGCCTCAGTAGCTTGGCGGGCCAGCTCGTCGGTAACCTTATAGTTAAGCGCGCATTGCTCCTCGAAATCTTTATCGCGGGCGATTTGGCGTTCCCATAAAAGGTCAAAAGCCGCCCGAATGCCCTTTAAAAATTCGTCGTAATCCTCTTTTTTTAGTTTCGCCCCTTTAAATTCTTCTTGAACCTCTTTAATAAAGTCCCGAGTTTCTCTATAATTATCGCTACTTTGGGCCATAATTTGGGCCATGGCGATTTTTGGGGCCAGATTACGCTGGTTTTCCTCTTTCAGGGTCTCTTCCTTGGCCATTTGTCGCTCCCATATAAGGCCAAAAGCCACCCGGATCCGGCTGTAGTATGGGTCGAGGCTCTCCTTTTTCCAAGGTATACCCTTTAAAAGTTTTTGAATTCCTTTTAAGTAGTCCCGCGCGCTGGCCCAGTCTTCGCTTTGGGCGGCTAGACTCTCGCCCTTTTCCATTTGCTCATTTATGTTTTTTTCAATTTCTTGAGCATTTAATTCAAAATATTCCGCTTTTTTAGTCTGAAATTCCCTAAGTTTATCAAACTCCATATTTAACGTATCGCGATATATAAAATAATCTTTATAAATAAACCTGATAGTTTTTAATTGATTTTGTATTTGAATGAGCATACCTTTGATATCATGCCAGTTATTTTCTAAATCTGAACTTAATTCATTACATTTATTAAAATGTTGATTTATTATATCAAGTTGTCGCTGATATTCATCGCTGTTGTCCCAATTGGCGAATGGGTATTCTGACCGAGAACCGTCAACTGACGGATCAACGTCGCTTTGGGCATTAACTTGGCTATAACAGGGCTCACATAATAAGACCCCATAATTTAGATCCAAATAATCGCCTTTAGCCACCTTTTGAAGATAATGGTATTTTTCCAGTTGACCGAGGAATTTTAGCCCGCACAGACCGCATTGACCATTTTGGCGGGCCCAGATAACGGCTTTGAGTTTTTGCGGGAATAAAAGCATAGAACCTAAATTTCTCCAGAGATTTTTTTGGCCAAAAGCGCGAAAGACACCCAAGACGGCCAAAATCCTGGAAATGTTAGCCTCTCAATTAGGCTGACATGACTAAATACGTAACTTAATTATATTACGACCACAATATAGTAAATAAAATTTTTTAGCTTAAAAAAATATAAAGAAATCTCGCTAAAGGGCTTAAAGCGTCCAGACCTCAAAAAAAGAGCCTGACCCTTTTTAAGTAACTTTTTAAGTAAAATATGCTCTTTATAGTCTTAACATAGGCTATCATTTTTTTTTGCGAATCTCAAGTTTTATCTTGACTCAACAGAACAATAGAGATTGATCTTTTCTTTTTCCCTAAAATATTTTATTAATTATTAAAGATCGTTCGCTTAAATCTCTCATAACCAAAAATGGCCGCCTAACCTTCTGGCTAAGACCAACGTTTTCTTAAGGGTTAAGACCTGGCCACTCGTTTAGACTCGCTTCGCTATTTAAACCTATTTTTTTTCTCGCGGCTTTTAAGGACTTCATGGCGCTTTTTAAGTCTATCGCCCTTTTTTTAATATTTTTTCTAATCGGGTCTTTAGAGTCGTCTTTAGCCAACTCTGACCCCAATATCTCGGTGGCCTTCGAAGCTCGTTTGGCTGAGGCTCGCTCTATTTTGTTGGCCGCCAAAGTCGCGGATCTTGACCAGGACTACCGGCCGCGGTTGGAAAAGGCCATGGTTCTCTATTACCAAGCGAGCCTAACTCAACCCGACTCGCCTTACGTCTGGTTACGGTTAGGCCGTTTAGCCGAGATCCGGGCTCTTTGGGCCGCGGATCTAGCCAGTCGCGAAGAGCTTCTCGCCGAGGCTCGGGGCCATTTTTTAAAAGCCGCCCGCTTAGGTTACGAGAAAAACCGCCCGAAAGCCCCAGCCCCTAAAACTTCTAGAGGTCCGGCCGATCCATTTGTGGCTGAGCTTTATTGGACTTTACGCTTAAAGCGCGGCGAGATTAAGACCGACGAGCTGACCCGCCACTACGCCTATAACGACTTAAACCCCCTTTATCAACCAGGGTTATGGCGAGACCGACGCTATCTTCTTTTAAACGACCCCGACCCTTTAGCTCGGGAGAGGCGCTTAAACGAGTGGTTAATAGAGTTTGATAAGATCTGGGCCGTCATGCCCTCGCGGGTCCCTAACCTCCGACCCGATTCGCCAATTATTAAAAAAATCGACCTTCTTTTGGCTTTTTCCGAGACCTTACTTAGTTTGGTTAAACCCATTTCTAGCCCCAAGGTCGAGACTTTAGCTCCGCCAAATACCCCTTCGACCCTAAAAGACTCTGAGCCGAAAGACCAAGACGTCTTAACTAAGCCACCAGACCCCCCGCTTAAGGAGCTAAGTAATGGTTCTTCTAACAAGGCCCCTGACTTAGCCCCGACCTCAGCCCCGGGCGCGGCGTCGACCGCGGCCCCAGGCTCAGCCGCGACTTCCTCAACCGCCACGGTGGCTACCCTAACGTCCGCGCCCAGGGCGAAGGCCGCGGGCGCGAGCGACGACATAAAAATCCTGCCGACCCCAGGGCCCTCGCCTTTTGACCTGGCCTTAAATTTGTGGCCAAGGGCTTTGAGCCAGCCTTTAGACCCTTCGGATCTGGACCGTTTCTTAACTTTAATGGACCAGGCCGAGGAGTTAGCCCCGACTTTAGCCCTTAAAGAGGCTTTGTGGGCCTTAAAAGACCAGTTCTTTAACCGCCAAGTTAAGGTCAAAGGAGCCGAGTCTTTAGCTCAGTTGGCTTGGGGCGCGGATTATTATCGAAGAGCCAGCTCTTTAGCCGACGACAAAAGATGGGCGGCTTTAAACGTCGAGGCGGCTAAAAAAATGACCCGAGCCGTGGCCACTAGCCAAGCCGTGGACCGAACCCGAGCCGAGTGGGGCCGGGTCTTAGAGTCGGCGGCCTACGCCGCCGGCTCTAAAACCGACCGCTACCTTAAGGCTTTAACCTTAGCCCGCGACCAGTATCAGCTGGCCTATGACTTAGGACAGAAGTTTGAGTTATTAAATAGCTTAGCCAGGGTCAACGCGCTCTTGGCTTTCGCGGCCCAAGATCTAGCCGAGTTTACCGAACTTTTTCAAAAAGCGACTAATTTCGGCCGGTTAGCCGTCCGCGTCTCGGACAACCCCGCCGCCGCCTGGCTAGCCTGGGCTCAGAACTGTCTAGCGTTTCAGAGACGAGAATTAAAAGCTGACTATCGCGAGTTGGTCGTGGCCGAGATCTTCGCCGCCTATAACCATTATTTAAGCTCTAACCCCACGTCTTTGCCAAGGCTAATCGAGACGGCCGACGGAGTCTGGTCCATCGCCGCTAAATACCCCCAAAGCCAAGACCAAGCTTTAAGCGTCTTAATCGACGTCTGCCGCCGTTTAAACCGCTTAGCCCCTGATGAGCCTGGCTATGGTTTCGCCTTGGGTCTGACTCTTTACGCCCAGCTAATAAACCGGCCCGACTGGCCAGACGACCCAACCGTGGCCTCGGATCTTACGGCTAAAAGAGCCTTTGAGGAGGCTTTGACCGCCTTTTTAGACAGCTTAGAGAGCTTATCCTTGTGGCGCCCGACCTTTGACTCGCCCCCACCCGCGGGGTTAGCCCAAACTTACGAGCCCCTTAATTTTTTAGCCCCTGAGGTGGGCGAGGCTTGGGTCTACGCGCCTTCAGCCACTTTCCGGGAAAGACTCGCCTCAGCCTTAAACCGACCGGTTAGCCGTTTTATGGCCATGGTTAGGCCAGAGAGTTTACCGCCTTGGTATCAGCTAAAACTGGCTTCGTTTTTACGCTTAGCCGCGGCTTCCGGGTACCTCCCCGACGAAGAGCGAATAGCTTACTGGCGCCTGTCTTTACGTCTTTTACGGTTAGCCAAAAGCCAAAAGACCGACCCGGTTTATGGCCTAGTCTTAGCCGAAGAGGGTCTGGTCTTAGCCGAGCTAAACCTTTTAAACGTCACCCCTGACCCAGGCCTTCTCCAAACGGCCGAAGCTCTGTGGCGCGAAGCCGAAAAAGTCGCCCCTGGCTCGAGCTACTACGCTAAAGCTCGCTGGGCGGCCTGGCGGGGCGACGAAAACGAACTAAAAAAATCCCTTAGCCATCCCCCAACCTGGGAAGATAACCTGACTTGGCCAGAATTTCGGCAAGGGGTAAAAGATCCCGCTTTTCGAGACTATCGCGACCAAAGCTGGTTAAAAGCGGTTTGGCACGGTTACGCTCATTAAAAGGGCCTGGCATATTTACGCTCATTAAAAGGGCCTGGCATATTTACGCTCCTTAAAAGCGACCTAGCCTTTTTACGCTCCTGAAAAGCGACCTGGCCTTTTTACGCTCCTTAAAAGCGACCTAGCCTTTTTACGCTCATTAAAAAAGCTAAAACCTCCCTCGCTCAAAAACTTTTTTTTCTCTAAGGGGGGTAGACGCGATATACGGCGTTGGCGCGATTAACTGATTTGTTTACAAAATTAGCTGAGTTGTTTATATAGTCAGGTCCGCCAAAAAACGCCCTAGGAGCCACCTAACTCTAGGCGTGACTCCGGCCTTTTTTGAGGAGCCCGGAGCTTAAAAATCTAAAAAAGTAGCGATTAAAATTGTATTCTAATAAAAATATTAGTCGCCTCATAAAACTAAACCAGCCCCCAACTTTAAAAGGCGAGACTTTTAACCAGCTCTCGCCAAAGAACTCGACTTTTAAAAAACCAAAAATCTAGCCGCTTAAGGCGAGGGAGCTTAAAACCCTTAAAAAGCGGCCAAACCAAAATAAGGGCCAAACTCCAAAAAAGGGCCAAAAAAACCAATCGACCCTCGTTTGACGAAAGCCCCTTTAGTTTGCCATAATCACCAGTTACGTTTTTAATCTCAACGCTTTAGGGATCAGATGACCATCTTCCAATTTAAAAAACGGAAACTCATCGATGAGGTCATTTTGGCTTTAACCGAGGAGGACCAAGAGGACCTCATTGAGGACATCCTAGTAATTACCCGGAAAGCGAGCGGGAGCAACTCCGCTTTAATGGCCGGCTTAACTCGACCAAACTCCGTTATAGAGTTTATTGGCTGCTTAGAAGCGGCCAAAATTGAGCTAATAATGAGTGGCTTACGCGATGACGACGACTGACCAAACCTTCTTGGTGACCGGGGGAGCGGGTTTTATTGGCTCGCATCTAACCGAGGCCTTGGTAGGTTTAGGGACTAAAGTCCGGGTTTACGACAACTTCCGCTCTGGTCGCTTAGACAACCTCAAAAAAGTTAAGTCTAAAATTGAGATCTTAAAAGACGACATTTTAGACTTCCCGGCCTTAACCGCGGCCATGGCTGGGGTGATGACGGTCTTTCATTTGGCCGCGGCCTCTAATGTCCCAGAGAGTTTAAAAGACCCCGCTTTATACCTAGAGATCGACGGCTTAGGGACCTTAAGGGTCTTGGAAGCCGCGACCAAGGCCAAAGTCAAACGGGTCGTTTTCGCCTCGACCTCCGCCGTCTATGGCGACGGGCCCTGTCCCCAGGCCGAGCCCCAATCTCTCCAGGCCGACAACCCTTACGCCGCGGCCAAGCTTTTTGGCGAGAATTTAGGCTTATTTTTTCAAAGAACCCGCGGCCTCGAAGTCATCGCCTTACGCCTTTTTAACGTCTACGGCCCCCGCCAGAACTTAACCGAGGGCGAGGCTTCGGTGATTGGACTCTTCGTTAAAGCCGCCTTAGAGCGCCAAAGACCCATTATTTACGGCGACGGCGAGCAGACGCGGGATTTCGTGGAGGTCAGAGACGCGGTCAGGGCTTTTGTTCTCTCGGGCCGGACTCCTTACCCCACGAGCGGGATTTTTAACGTGGGCACGGGTCAAGCTATTTCCATTAACCGCTTGTACCAGCTTTTAAAGGAGCTTGTCCCCAACCTCGCCAAACCCGCGTTTGAGCCCGCCCGACCCGGCGACGCTCTCCAGTCCACGGCTAACATGGCTAAAACGGCTAAGTACTTAAAGTTCTCGGCCCACATTGACCTCCGCGAGGGTCTGGCCTATTTACTGGAAAAGCAAGCGGTTAATCCTAAAGGCTCTTAAAAAATCTTAAGGCCCCTTTAAAGTCGCCTTAAAAGGGGAGGGGTCTTTTTTGGTTTTATTTTTTAGTTTTTTAGCCAAATTTAACGTCAAAGCCCTAATCTTCCCCTTTTTTTTGGTTTTGAAGTTTTTTTAGGAGCCGCCAAAATTATCAATTTTTTGGCCAGCGGCCTATTATTCCTTTGGCTCTTTTCAATTTTTCCAAAAAACTGGCCGCCACTAAAACTTTTTTAGGCCGCTCTAAAACTATTTTTTAGGTTTCCTAACTAAATAAAAGGAACCCTTAAGTTTTACGCGCAAGATTTAGGTGATTAAGAGTCTTTATAAAATTTACAAAATCTTTAAAATTTTTTTGGCCGAAAAAAGCGCCTGGCCGGGAAAATAAGCGCGGCCTTGATTTAGAAAAATTATTAACAACTACATAAGCTAAGCTTATTTATTTTGACTACCTTTTCTTGCGCGATAATTTTCGCCCCAAGATTATTAAGGGTTAAGCTTTTAGGGCCAAAAATTTTTTAGCCCGCGAAAATTCTATTAGCCTTTTAACGTAATAGTTAGCGCTTAGACTATTCAAAAAAGCTTTTTTAACGCGTAAAGCCAAAAAGTTAAAATAAGCTGACCTTAAAGGCCCTCGCCCGGCTTTTTTGGGCTAAATAACCGTGAATCCAGGTTGACAGGTTTTTGGTCGAGCTTTATACTTAATAGGCTTTAGTCTATAATCCTTGAATGGAGGGCGGGTTTCGCTTTCCCCAAGGATTATTTTATTGTCCGCTTTTGGACTTTTACCTCTTTTTTAAGTTCGCTTTATATAGAAGAGCCGGGCGGACTAAATTGGGGGGATCAACTAGCTTTAACGCCGGCTGACGCGCTGGGCTGGGATGGCTCGGAAGGCTCTAAGAGTTTTGAGCCTAAATATTTGGCATTTGGCGAGATTTTTATCTGGAGGATTTGACACAATGAAGAAATTTTTACTGCTGGCGGTCCTGGCTCTCGTTTTAGCCCCGCTTAGCCTTGGCTGCTCCAAACCACCCACCGGGAGCGCTGAAACAGGCGGGCTTACCGAAGCCGACCGTCGATTCTTAAACGACCATGTTTATTTTGATTTTGATCGGTACAATATTAGATCCGATCAGATCCCCACTCTACAAGCTAAGGTCGATTACCTGACCCAAAACGCCGCCGCCCAGACCGAGATCCAAGGGCACTGCGACGAGCGGGGCACCGAGGCTTATAACCTCGCTTTAGGCGATCGCCGGGCTAAGGCGGCTTACAACTACGTGGCTGGCCAGGGCATTTCGTCCAGCCGTTTAACCACTATCTCCTACGGCAAAGACAGGCCAGTGGCTTCGGGCTCCGACGAAAGTTCTTGGTCTTTAAACCGTAGGGCTCAGTTCGTGCTTTTGGGCCGGTAAAAATCGCCTTTCTCTTTCACCGCGGCCAGTTTTTTTAACCGGGATCTTAAGACGGATCCCGGTTTTTTTTTACTCTAAATTTTATAAGTGCTAATTTAACGTTTTTTACTCTTAAAGACTATTTTTTAAGGTTGTAATTTATAATTTTAGGCGCGATACCTGGGGTCAGCCGAAGGTCTTTCGCCTCAGCAATTCTAATTTTGGAATTTAAGCCCCTACAAGGGCTGGGGGACCATGATTAAAAAAACGATGATACTTGGGTAAAGAGAGGCAAACTAGTTAATTGGAGTCATGATTGAATGG
>JAIROO010000156.1 GCA_031257535.1 Deltaproteobacteria bacterium | reverse complement strand
GATCGGGGAGGCCAAAGCTTTAGATCGGGGACGGGGGAAAACTTTAGACCGGGGAGGCAAAAAGCTTTAGATCGGGGGGCGGGGGAAAAATTTTAGATCGGGGCGAAAAAAGCTTTAGATCGGGGGCGACGCGGAAAAACTTCTTAAGGCTTAAGGCCAGGAAGGAAATCTTTAGACCAGAGAGAGAAAAAATTTAAAGTATATGGTAAAAATACAATATTAAGTAAAAGTAAACAGAAAAATTATTTTTTAGCTAAAACACCCACTTAAAATTTTCTAAAAAAAATTCCAGAAAACCCTAGTAAATAATTTGAAAACGCGCTAAAATCTTTTTCCGACGAAAGCCAAATTAATGGGCTAGCCCATTAACCTCTAGCTCCTGACTTGTGGCCCAACTGGTCTTGATCTCAAACTAAAACTCCCAAAAGTTTTGGTTTCCTTATTTTACTTCCGGCTTTGTCTATTTCCAACTATTTTCAATTAATAAAGATTTAATGCGATTAATTGCGATTATTCGTGTTTAATCTTGAAATATTATTATGTCAAAATTTGGCCACTACAAGTGGTTATCTAAATTTTTACCGTTAAGCAGAAAAAATAAAAAATTACGTAATAAAATATTTTGTGAATACAAAAAAATATATATAAAATATATGTTTAAATAATATTATGTAAAGAATACATCAGTTAAAAATATATTATATAATTAATTAATGGTAAGAGTCTTTTATTAAAAAGATTCTTTAGTTAAATAGAGCCTCTGACCAAAAAAGCCTTTTGGCGAAAAAATCCTTGAAAAAAATCTTTAGCGAACAAATTACGAAAGTTATATCTTTAGTAATAGGAGGCGCATTCTATTATGATCTATTAGGCCGCTAAACCATGGTCAATAAAGTTAAGTTTTTTTTTGGGGGGAAAAATATAAAACGCCAAAAAAAGTCAGACTTTAAAGAGCTGAAAAAAAACGACCCAAAAAATTAAGATAACGGGTCGTAGATATCTTTTTATAGATAATCAGATTCTTAAAATAGAAGAAGACCTATTAAAGATATTTTTAATTGTCTTTTGAACATTATTTTGTCTTAGGTGAGGTAGAGACCAGTTAAACCCAAAAAAAGCTGGTCGCGAGCGAAAGACACTTTTTAGGGCCGACGCGGCTGACCTTTTAATTGACCGGAAAATGTCCGGCGACCACTAAGGTCAGACTATTTTGCGATGTCACGGCTTTAGGTAACAAACAAGCCTAAAGTTCGTCATTAAACAATTAAGATAGCTTAATAATATTTAGCTTATAGCTATCTTAAAAGTCTAGAGCCTTTTAAGCCTCTTCGCTAACGACCCAGAGATTAGACTACGCGGCTCATTTTAATGAGTTGTAGTTAATCGATCGGGTTAAAAACGACGGGGAAACCGTCTTTTTTTATATATTAAACTCTACTTTTAACGACGCCAAAAAGACAGGCGCTCAAAGGATAATATTTATGCCAGAAACTTATATGGTGACTTTGGCTGAAAATTTGAACGTTATTAACAGAAAAATCGGGGCGGCTTTTAAGTCCATGGACCCCGGGCCAGTTCGCGAAATGGTCGAGGCTATCGCCGAGACGGAGCCGGATTGGATCGACATTAACTTAGGACCCGCCCGAAAGACCGGGGCTGAGCTTATGCCTTGGGTGGTCAACCTGGTTCAGGAAGTCACCGATATCCCCGTGATTTTAGATACGATTAACGTTGACGCTATTGTCGCGGGCCTTAAAGTTTGCAAAAAACCGCCTCTTTTAAACTCCATCATGGTCCGGCCCGAGCGCTATGAAATCCTTTTACCTTTGGTTAAAGAATATGATTGCGATTACGTGGCCTTGATGTGGGGCCCCACCGGCATGGCTCGCGACGCTAACGAGCGGGCTGAGCTCGCGACTGAGCTTTTTATGTACGCGGCGGGTTTAGGGATCTCGGTTACCAAAGCTTGGGTGGACCCTTTAACTACTCCGGTCAACATTCAGCAAGATCAGCTTATGCATAATTTGGAGTTTTTCCAGATGCTGCCAGACATCGTCGGGACCATTGAGGAAGGGGCGGTTTGTAAGTCCACTAATGGCTTGTCCAACATCTCCAACGGCAACCCAGATCATTTACGGCCGATTTTAAATCAGGTCTACATGTGCATGTTGGCTCGTCGCGGCATGTATAGCTCCATCGTCGACGCCTTTGACAAAGAGATCATGGACATCGCCAAAGGCAAATGCCCTTGGTTTGTGGATCTGGTTTACGGAGTCATGGATGGTAAGGAATACGACTACAACGATATGAAAAAAGAAGAAGTCGACGTGGTCAAAACGGCCAAAGTCATTTTAGGTCACTCCCTTTTTAGCGCGAGCTGGCTCGAAATCTAAGGCTTTTTTTTTAAAGGCGTCTTTTGATCCGGCCTCTTCTAGGGGCCGGTTTTTTTCGCTAAAAATTACTTTTGGCGATCTAAGTTAACCAAAAAGTTCCTTGACGATAAACCAAAAAGCCAAAAGACCATAAAAGCCAGAAGGCGTAAAGCCAAAAAACCAAAAAACATCAAGAACCAAAAATCCCCTTAACCTTTAAGCCAAGACGCTCCCAAAACCCGTGGTTATAAGGGTGAGCGGATTTTAGAAGGTCTTTTGAACTTTTTTTGGCTTAAAAAATGGATTTAAAGAGCGTTAACGTTAAAGGGCTATTTTTTTAAGGGGAGCGTATTTTTTTTTTGCAAAAAAAACTTGACTTTTTGAAGTCAAGTTGGTATTATTATCTGTATAAAATTCAATATAAAATTTCAATAAAAGAAAAATTTAAAATCAGAAAATAAAAGAAAAAACAAACTTAGGGTTATATTATTGACGCTACAATATCTAGTGATCTATTTAAAATAGCAAATTTAATCAACCCCGTTGGCTCTTTAAAATAGCTCTGATTTTGAAGAAAAGTTTTTTTTGTCTAGTTTATCAAGCCTTTTATTGATTATTTACGTATTTATTAAGTTTGATTTTGATTTAATTAATGAACATATATTGGTTGTTTGGCTTAAAGAAGTCAATTTTTGTTATCTTTGTCTTTTAGGTTATGAGCAAAATCGCTCTTATAATTTCTGGCTCAAATCCTAACAAAGATTAAGGGCGGAAATTGTTTGGCGGGGCGGCTCTTAGAAAAACCGTGCGCCAAAACTTGAGACTTCTTAGGATAATTTTTTTAAGACGTGGCTGTTCAATTGTAAATAAAGCCTAAAATCTAGTCTTTTTCTGATTACAGTGGAGATCACGGCGACCATTCTAAATATAACAATAATAATTTTATTATTGTTATTATCAAATTGTATTATTTTAACTTTTTTGGGGTTTTTTCTGTTTGGCGCGACGGCTTAACCGTCGGTTGGTTGTTGACAATAAACTAATTGACGGCTTTGCTTTGGTCGTCAGAGAGGTAGATATCTATGCCCGAAACTTACATGGTGACTCTCGCTGAGAATCTTAACGTTATTAATAGAAAGATCGGGGCGGCTTTTAAGGCTAAAGACCCGGCTCCTATTTTGAAGATGGTCGAGGAACTAGCCGCCACCGGGCCGGACTGGATCGACATCAATCTTGGACCCGCCCGGAAAAACGGCGCCGAACTCATGCCTTGGGTCGTGGGCCTGGTCCAACAAGTCACCGATATCCCCGTGGTTTTGGACACCACCAATATGGACGCCATCGCCGCGGGCCTTAAAGTCTGTAAAAAAACTCCCTTGATTAACTCTATCATGGTGCGGCCAGAGCGTTACGAAGTCCTTCTGCCCTTAGTCAAGGAGTTTGACTGTTATTACGTGGCTCTGATGTGGGGACCCAACGGCATGGCCCGGGACGCCAATGAAAGGGCCGAGCTGACCACCGAGATTCTGATGCACGCGGCTGGCTTAGGCATCTCCGTGGAGAAAGCCTGGGTTGATCCTATTATTACCCCGGTCAACATTCAGCAAGACCAGCTGATGAACAACCTTGAGTTCTTCGAGATGCTGCCGGATATCGTGGGCGCGATCGAAGAAGGTGGGAAATGCAAGTCCACTAACGGTCTTTCCAATATATCTAACGGTAACCCGGACCACTTACGGCCGATTTTAAATCAGGTCTATATGTGCATGCTGGCTCGTCGCGGCATGTATAGCTCCATCGTCGATGCCTTTGACAAAGAGATTATGGACATCGCCCAAGGCAAATGCCCTTGGTTTGTCGATCTGGTTTACGGAGTCATGGACGGCAAGGAATACGACTACAACGACATGAAAAAAGAGGAAGTTGACGTGGTGAAAACGGCCAAGGTCATTTTGGGCCACTCCCTCTTTAGCGCGAGCTGGCTGGAAATTTAATAGTCTATTTAGCTCATTTTTTAAGACCGGTCTCTTCTTATGGGGGCCGGTTTTTTTATTTATTAAGTGGCTTAAAGTTAAAGCCCTTTGGCTATAAAATAACGATTGCCAAACCTTTGCTTTTGCTATTTGGGCTAAAAAATCTTAAAGCGCAATGAATAAAACACGTCTATTTGTATTTCTAGTTGAAAATATAAGGTTTTTAAGTTAATATTAGTAGTTTTTTGCCAGGGGTTGGACCCTTAAAGAATTAGGCTTTTTAGCCTTAAAAACAGGTTTTAGACCCTTATAGGTCTTAAGGCCGAGAATTTGATAAAAGTTTAAGCTAGTCGTCCAATAGGGCGGGAGGGGCGTTTTCTTAGCGGCTTTAAACAAAAGAATCTCGTCTTCGGGATTTTCAAAAGTTCTCGAAGGATTATTAAACTAGCGTCCCAATTAGAACTAGAAAATACCGCTCTGGGGGGAGTTATTTGGCCCTCTCTGGCTTATAGTCTGGTCGGCCGAAGTCTTCTCTCCCATCATCTCCTTTTTCCCCTTACGTGAACCTTCTTTTGGCTTTATATTTATCTAAGTTAATAGCCTTTAGCTGCGAAATAAAATATTTCCTTAAGGGGAAAAAATTGTTAAAAAATGGACGCGCGGAAATGTAAAAATATTTGACAGGCGAATGGAAGCGTGATAATTTTTAAATAACGGTAAGTCCTTAAATGGCGCGTTCTGAGAGATTACTTTAGCGATAAAATCGATTAGCGATTGAACTTTCTGGGATGATGAGCTTAAGTCTAAAGCGGTTTTTAAGGCCGCGCCAAAATGTCAATAATGGAATTAACTTTTTCCAAAGGGTTAATTCAATGAGAGTATCCTCTTTATTGTTGGCATGCTTCTTGCTCTCTCTCTCTCTCTCTCTCTCTCTCTCTTACAACAAATAGTTTAGATAACTCTAATAAATATATAATTAAATACAATTTTAAGTCCAGACTTTATTCTAGTCCTGGGCATTTTTTTGGCCTTGATTTTGGGCCACCCTAAAATTTTATTCACATATGGTACTTAGAATATTAATTCAGTATTAATTATGAAAATAATATTAAAGAATTGATATTTATTTAAATATATAGCGTTTTAACATAAATAATTAAATTAATATATTAAAATGATTTATTGAAATCATTTATATAACAAAATAAAAGGTCTTGAAGGCCACCTTTCCATATTTAGCATGGAAGGTGGCCTTTTTTATTTTGTAAAATCATTAAAATGATGCTTATATTGTTTAAATTAATTTTAAAAGTAAGTAAAAATTATTAATAAGTGTATACAAAATTAATTACACATATTTATAAATT
Source organism: Deltaproteobacteria bacterium (assembly GCA_031257535.1). Classification (GTDB taxonomy): domain Bacteria; phylum Desulfobacterota; class Desulfarculia; order Adiutricales; family Adiutricaceae; genus JAIROO01. Next base: position 9,339 of record JAIROO010000156.1, on the reverse strand, counting down.
AAGTAGCCACAACAGGCACTTTATTGGGTAGGGTATTTAGGAGAAATCCCTCGGGTTAAAAGCTATTGGGCAATTAATTTTGGCAGTTTTTTGGCCGTCGCCATCTTGTTTTGAAAGGCATGGGCGTAATTCGGCGAGAAGAACTTAAGTAAAATAATATATATTTATGTTAATAATAAAATCTTTTCAGATAAATAATTTTTTGCTTATTAAAAATAAAATAATAAAAAATGATTTTATAGCTCAATAAAGAGTTATTATATAAAGCTAGGAGTAATTGTTCGATGACAATTGGACAAAAAAACGTTTTGGCCTTAAAAGTTTTGTTCCTTTATCTCATAGTTCTGGCCTTGGCGCCAAGTCAGCTTTGGGCCCAAGAGGACGCGGCTTTGGAAGCGATCGACATAAAGGGCGTAATTCGACGCGAAGAGCTGCAAACGACCAGCGCGACGGTCTTAAAAAACGAGGATCTCGTCAACCGGATCTATTATCAACCCTTGGACATGATTAAGCAAAGCCCCGGAGTCTTCGTGACCTATTACGGCGAAAGTGGGGTGGCCCCGGTTTTTAATATTCGCGGTTTTTCGGCGGGTCATAACGCCGCCGCTGACGTGACCATGTACTTAGATGGCATACCTATGCATGATAACGGGCACACGACCGGCTATTTGGACACGGGCATGATTATGCCTTTAGAGCTAGAAGAACTGGAAATTATCAAAGGCCCGTCTTCGGTGTATTATGGGCAGCACGCCGCTGGGGGCTCTTTGGCCGCCCAGACTATTAAGGGGGGCAATTTAACCCGGCTTAACGTTCGGTACGGTAGTTATAACGACGTCAACGCGGCTGGCCTCATCGCCCGCGAACAAGGGAAATTGGCCCAGGTTTACGCCTTTGAAATGTTTCATACCGATGGCTATCGAGCCCATTCGGAATGGGATAAAAAGAATTTCTCCGGTCGCTGGACTTACAAATTTACGGACGATTTTTCCGTGATGGTCAATTTACGAGCTTACCAGTCAGAGTGGGACTCGGCCGGGTATATTAGCAAGATAAAAAGTAAAAACGATCAAGACTGGGTCAACGACGGGAGCGGCGAAGGCAATGGGGGCGGTCGAAAACGTTATGACGCGCGCCTTTGGGCTAATTATTTTATAAATGATGAAAATCAGCTGAGTTTTTATGTCTACGGCACGACCTTAGACCATTTTCGTTATCAAATAAATCCAAATCTTTATCCCACGGCCGGGGGATCTGGAACTAAACAACAAAACACCCATAAATCCTGGGGCGTGGGTGTGACCCATAGCTTTAAGGGCGAGCTAGGCGGGAAGGCCACGACGACCACCGTGGGTCTGACTTATATGTACGAACGAGAAGATCCGAACAAGCGCTACAGCTTGATCTGGGGGCAAGGCCATAGATTAAACAATCTGACCCGGTTTGACACTTATAGCCTGTCTAACCCAACTATATTTGGGGAGATTACCTATCAAATTTTGCGACAAATAAACATTCGTCTTGGCGGACGCTACGATATGTTGGAAGGCGATTACCATAACCATTTGACTAACGTTAAACAAAGCTCGCCGCGGTATAAATTTTTTAGCCCCAAAGTTGGCGTTTTATACACGCCCTTGGATTGGCTAAACTTTTACGCCAATTTTGGGCGGGGTTTTTCGACTCCAGGTCTGTCCATGGACGCCAATACTGGTTTTTATTCCGACAGTCCCTTTGATCTTATGACTCGCGACCAATACGAGCTGGGGACTAGAATGGAAATTACGGACTGGCTAAGCGCGGAACTGGCCTTATTTAAGGTTTTTACGAAAAACGACTCGACTTGGGACGAGGACTCGGCCACCAACGTCCCCGCTGGTAAAACGGTCCGTCAAGGTCTTGAGGTCTCAGTTAACGTGACGCCAGTCCCCAACTGGTATTTCAAGGCTAATTACGCTTTAATGGATGCTAAATATAAGTCGTTTCAACAAAGTTCTGCTGGATCTATACTAAAGTTAGACGGCTACAGAATGCCTAATATTCCCCGACATATCGCTAACTTCGAATTAGGTTACGCTCCGGCCGAGGGTCTATCTGGTCGCTTAAACGTCCGTTACGAGGCCGAGAATTATTTTCGGTCCGCCCCCAGCGTCTTGCAAAACGGTAATCCCAATCCCACCACCCCATATGTAGCCAAAAATAAAGACAAAGTATTTGTGGATATGCGCCTTAGTTATCGTTTTAACGAAAATTATCGGCTATCTTTAGATGTCAATAATCTTTTGGACAAAAAATATTATTACTTTAGTACTTGGCCGACCAGACCCGGGGCCGACTATCGGTACGCGCCCTATAATCCCCGGACATTTTATCTAACTTTAGAAATGAACTGGGATAAAAAGGACTAAAACTTTTTTATGCGCAACAAAAAAGGACCGTTCGCGGCCCTTTTTTGTTGTGAGATTATTTGTTAAGCAAGATAGATCAACGGCTTTAACTATTTTTTAACTGTAAGGGTCTTTAAGCTATTTTTTAACTCTAAGGGGTATTTAGCGTTTTTTTATCCTAAAGATACGTTAGCGATTTTTAACCCTAAAGAAACTTTCGCGATTTTTAACCCGAAGGCTTTAGATTTTTTTTAACCCGGCTTTCACCATATCTAAGGCCGTCGAGACCACGTCCTGGGTAAAAGCCGAGGACAGGAAGGCGGTCTCAAACTGGCTAGGCGGGAGCCACAAGCCCTGATCGCGTACAGCTCGAAAAAAAGCCCCGTAAAGCTTTCGATCGCAGCTTTCGGCGGAGGTTAAATCTTCTACCAGTCGCTCAGTGAAAAAGACGGTGAACATGGATCCGAAATTGGATATTCTAAAGGGGAGACCTTTAGACTTTAATAAGGCTTTCAAACCAGCGATCCAGCTACGGGACAAATTCGAAAGCCGCTGGTAGAAGAAAGGGGTTTCGGTTATAACCGTTAAAGTGGCTAGGCCCGCGGCCACGGCTAAAGGGTTACCCGATAAGGTTCCAGCTTGATAAACGCCCCCTTGGGGAGCTAAAAGGTCCATCAGATCGGCTCGACCGCCAAAAGCGGCTAAAGGTAAACCCCCGCCGATAATTTTACCTAAAATCGTTAAATCGGGTTTTAAACCATAAAATCCTTGCGCTCCATCTAAACCCACCCGAAAGCCAGTAATAACCTCGTCTAAGATTAACAAGGATCCATATTTTGGGGGAAGATCCCGTAAAGACTCGATAAATTTGGGGGTCGGACAAACTAAACCCATGTTGCCAGCCACTGGCTCCACGATGACGGCGGCGATTCTGTCCCCATAACGCTCAAAAATATCTTTTAGGGCCTCTGGGTCATTATAAGGACAGACTAGAGTTAGCTCAGCGACGCTTTTGGGGACCCCTAAGCTAGAAGGCAAGCTAAAGGTGGCTAGACCACTCCCGGCCGCCACCAAAAGCCCATCGACGTGGCCATGGTAACAGCCGGCGAACTTAACGATCAGATCCCGACCCGTAGCCCCCCTGGCCACTCTTAAGGCTGACATGACCGCCTCAGTCCCGGAGCTAACCATCCTTAACTTTTCAATTGAGGGCAGACACGATTTAATTAAAGCGGCTAATTCGGTTTCGCCGGCCGTGGGAGCCCCAAAAGATGAGCCTATTTGGGCGACGCGAGTCAGAGCTTCGACGACTTGGGGATGAGCGTGGCCTAAAATCAAAGGCCCCCAAGATCCAACCATATCAATGTAACTTTTCCCTTCTACGTCCCAGATATAGGGTCCTTGACCGCGGGCGACAAATATAGGCGGGGCGTCTACGGCTAAACAGGCCCTAACTGGACTATTGACTCCACCCGGAATGTGGGTTAAAGCCAATTTAAACAAATCAGAAGAATTGGGCATGGGAACCTCTCTTTTAAGGAAAAACTGGGGTCGACAAATTTAGGTTCGGCGTCTACGGCCAGGAAAGCCTTAAACCCCCTTAAGGCTATTGACTCCGTCAAAGGCCGGCTTTGGTTAAAGCCAATTTAGACAAATCAGAAGAAGTGGACCTTTGAAACCTCTCCCCAGGAAAAATGCTATAATATTGAAGCCAGGAGCTAATAGCCTTGGCTTTTAACCTAATATAGGTGGCCATAAAGGGGTTAGGCCCTAAATATATTATAAGCTTGGCCTGCTATTTATGGCAAAAGGAGTACTATGTTGGAAGAAATGGAAGCCTTGGAACGCGTTTCAAAGCGGCTTTTTTGGGCGTTAGACAGGATCGAGGATGAGTTACGCCAATCCAGCGATCTGAATGGAATAAAGCTGTTCCCAAGCGTTCTTCTGTCCATTTCGGTTATCCGTCTGTGTCACGATTTGCCGTCGGACGTGGTTTTAGAAATGCTAGCAGGCATCAGTTTAAGGGTGGAGCGGGGCGATTTTAGTCAGCCCGCGCCAGTCCATAACACCGTTAATTAAAAGGCCGGCGAAAGAGATATTTTTCGTCGTCTATGGCGCGTCTATGGCGGATAATCGGTGAAAAGGCTTTTATGAACAAGTCCGTTAGTCCAGGCTTGGACCCAGCCGTCTTGGACGGTTTGATCCATCTGGTAAAAAAGACCTATCATGGTCAAATTGTTCTTATAACTCAGAATTTTCGCGTGGTCCAGGTGGAGCGCAAAGAAAATTTCAACCCCGAGGATCTCCTTGAGCGAAACTTAGGACTTTTAAGCGAAAGTTTAAAGATTCAGGTTTTAAAGGATCGAGTTTTAGGGGCTTTAAAAGGTCTAGAGTTTGGGCAGATCGTCCTGGTTTTTAAAAAAGGGCGTTTAACCCAGATTGAGCGGCTCCAAAAAGAGCGCTTTTCGGATTTGCAAGGCATGTCTGGGGACGGGATCTAATCTGGGCTATAATTATTGGTTTTTAAATAACTTTAGGTACTTAATTTAGGTTTATAATTCTTATTTATAGATCTAAATTGGTATAAAGGCTAAATAACTAAAAAGTTTGATTCGTCCGGCTTAATAGGCTGATAAATAGGCCGCTAAACAGGCTGGTTGGTTAGCTAATAGTTAAGGCTAATGTCAGGTAAAAATATACGCGAACGGTCTAAAATGTTTTTTAGGCCGTTTTTTATGTCTAGATAGTCACTAAATTTGTAAATATAGCAAATTAAAATAAAAAAAGTCAAATTTGACTAAAAATGCTACTGGTTATAGACCTTATTTTTGGACTCAGAGGTCAAGAGGATATCTTCCAAAAAGTCGACCCTGTTTTCTAGAACTCTGACGTTTTGCTCTAAGGATTTGACTTGGAAGATTAAATCTTCAATTTGAGATTCTTTAACCCGGGAGCGATAAAGTTTTAGGGATAAAATAAAAAACCCAAGACCTAAAAGCGTTAAAGGAGCCCCAATAGCTAAAACTAAGGCCAAACTGAAAGACATGAAAAAAACTCCAAAATAAGGCGGCCGGCGACGATTTTTGGCCAAAAAGCCTTAGAGTCTCTTAACTCTTCTTGGCGAGCGGTTTTTTTGGACCTTGTTTTGGCCAAAAAATAAGCGGGCCGTGAGGCCACCTGACCAAAGCTAAAGGGCGAAGCCAGAAAAAGCGCGTCATAGTCAAAAATCTTTTAGTCTGGTCGATTTTGTTTTTAGTCTAGGCGAGATTTTAGCTAAAAAACGGGTTAAATTAAAGCGGAAAATTTCGGGCGAGGCTATTTTGGAATTTTTAGAAGATAATCTTGGCCAATACAGGGAGGGTCAGAAGCCAATTTTTTTTAGCCCATGATCGACAGAGTTAAAATTAGATCGCCTCTTTTTTGATTGGGTCCTAAATGTCCTTGTCCACTAAGACGCAGCTTAGACTGGTCTTTCACCCCCGGTGGGATGTGAACCGAAAGACGCTGGGTCTGGTTGTGGTCGCGCAAATAATTTATGGAAACCGTGGCGCCTAAGGCCGCCGCCTTTTGGGAGAGAGCTAACCGATAAGAGATGTCGTAAGGCGAGGTCTCGGTCGCGGTTTTCAAGAATATACTATTAAAAATCTGTTTAGCTCGGCTAAAGAGGCTTTTGGCTCGCGTCGGATCTTGGCGGCTTAAGCGTTCGGCGCTGACCCCTAAACCCACTTTATTGAGTTCTTCTTGGATCTGGCCCAAAGAGACTTTACCTGGCCGCGACTTTAAGATCTGGTCCACAAAATTTTCGACTTGACTGACCGCTTCTCGGGCCGCCGCTTTTTCTTTTTCCCGCTCAAAGGCGCTCAGGTCGGGTTCGGAGGTGGGTTTATTAAAGGTTTTTTGACGATTGGCGGAAGCGTCGGCGGTCGGTTTAGTTTGGGGTGTTTTAGGCGGTGGGGGGCCAGCCTGATTTTTGACCGGCTCTTTTTGGGCTTCTGGCCCAGATTTTGGGCCGCTTTTAGGACTTGAGGCTGGTTTAGATTGGGTTTGGCTAGAACTGGGCCTAGTTTTTTTCGCGTAGAGTTTTGCCCGCAGCCTATCGTAGCGAGCTCGGGTCTCAGGGTCGCGTAAGACCGCGTAAGCCTCGGTCACGCTCTTAAATAACTCCTCTATCTGGGGCTTATCGGGGTTTAAGTCAGGGTGATATTTTTTGGCTAACCGCGTGTAAGCCGCCCGTAAGTCTTCCGGGCTCGCCTTGGGCGATACCCCTAAAATGGCGTAAAAATTAGGACTGGCTTTGGCCATGGCGGATAAATTTTAAGTTGGCCAAGCTCTGAATCTTGGCGATGAGAGAGGTGGTGGAATAACCTTTGGCGAATTTTAAGGACCGAACCTGGCCGCCGCGAGCTATAGTCTCGGGGCCACCGACAATGTCTTCTACTGAAAAGTCGCCGCCTTTAACCAAAATGTTGGGTTTAATAAGCTCAATGATTCTTAAAGGCGTATCCTCGGTAAAGCTCACGACCGCGCTAACCATTTGGAGAGCGGCCAGCATCTCTATTCGGTCCTTTAAGGGTCTAATGGGCCTTAAAGGGCCTTTTAAGCGCTTAACCGAGGCGTCGTCGTTAATGGCCACCAATAAGTAGTCCCCTAAAGAGCGCGCCTCATCTAGATAGCGGAGATGCCCTGGGTGCAAAAGGTCAAAACAACCATTGGTCATGACTAAGGTCCGGCCGAGGGCTTCAAGGCCTTCTCGGTCGTCGATAGCTTCGTCTAAGGTGAGGATTTTGTCGCGATAACTCATAAAAGGCGCCGTTAGATAAAAAAGGCCAAAACGCCCACCAAAGCGCACCACGGGGCGAAAAAAGCCAAGCGACCGGGTTTAATGACCCGCACTAAGAGCCAAAGGGCGGCGTAACCAACCAGTCCGGCCACTAAAAAACCGGCTAAAAGCTCCCAGCCGGTAAAGGCCGTGGTTAAAGATTTGGATAAACTGAGCAAACAACCGCCAATTATGGCCGGAATAGATAAAAGAAACGAGTAACGAGCGGCTAAAAGAGGCTCTAACCCCAAAAATAGACCTAAACCAATAGTCAAACCACTGCGGGATAGACCGGGGACAATGGCCAGACCCTGGATTAAACCAATGGCTAAAGCGATTTTTATGGTTAAAGTCCGCTCAGTCCCGCCTTTAGGCGAAGGAGCCCAGCGCGTGGCCAGAAGAAAAGCCCCGGTCGTTAAAAGAGTCAGACCCACGGCCCGGGTCGATTGGAAAAGCGCGGTTAAGGGCTCAAAAAACACTAGGCCCACCAAAGCCGTGGGGATGGAGCCGATAATTATTAAAATCCCTAAGCGAAAGTCTGGGCGGATCCGGTAATAAGTGCTCATCTTGGCGGGGCTAATAAAGGCGGCCGGCAAAAGGGTCAGCTCTCTTAAAAGGTTAGCTAAGCTGGATCTATAAAAATAGCTAATGGCGATTAAGGTGCCGAGGTGGAGGATGAGGTCATAGAGGACCTCAAGGTCTTTTAGGCCAAAAAGGCTCTGGGCTAAGACCAGATGCCCCGACGAGGAGATGGGCAAAAACTCTCCCAACCCTTGAATTAGCCCTAATACCAAGCTCATTAGCCAGGAAGTCACGGTTATCTAGTACTCACGGCGGTGCCATTCATGCCAATTAAGAGCATGCCGTGCCCGCTGGTCAACTCAGTAAAGGAGACGGTCAAGGAGATGACCGCGGTCGCGCCTTTAGCGTGGGCCTCGGCTTTAAGCTTATTTAAGCACAGGGCCTCGGCCTCTTTCATTTTCTCGTTATAAATGGCGGAGTCCCCGCCCAGAAAGTCGTCGACGGAAGAGACCAAGTTGGTTAAAAACCCAGTGCCAATGGTGGCGTAACCCGAGACCAAACCGAGATTTTTATAAGCTCCTTCCTCGTTAAAAGGGTTAAAAGTAAAAACCTCAAGTCGGTCAATCTGGAGCTTTAACTCCTTTAAAAACTCTGGTGGTGGGTCTTCCTCATAGACAAAATCCGTCCCATAGCGGGCCTCGGCTTGGGCTAGATAGTGGCTAAAGCAGCTGACGCACAAAGGCTCGGGGACAAAGACGTTCCATTTTCTTAATTGTTCGAGTTTGGCCGGATTCTGCTCCATGGCCCCAGTTAAAGGACTAACGTTAACGCCACATTTCACGCAGAATTTGGACATATTAAACTCCAAAAGAAAACAAAAAAGTCATAAAAATAAGGCCCAGCCAAAGCGTAGCATTAAACGATCAAATCATTATAGCGCCTTGATTAGGTTCTTTAAACTTAAATTTTAGCCCCAAAAAAAGGAGCCTAAAGACCGTTAAGAGCCCTTTAGGAGCGTCGGTTCTTTTTGGTCTTAGAAAAGGCGAGAGGCGGGAAAAAAGCCAAAAGGCGAAAAAAGGTAATTAGAGATTTACGTTTGGCGGCGGCTGGGCTAGACCAGGGTTTTTGTCCTACCTCTCTTTTTGTAACCGTTCACGCGAAAATTTCGGTTAGCCGTTCGCGCGCTTTACTCCATTCCATTTTGGGTTTGGTTTTTCCATCCTCCCCCGCCAAACTGTTCCCCAAAAGCCCGCCAAACCACCATGGCTTTCTCTTTTCCTAGTTCTCAAATAAGATGACGATGTAAAAACCCCCCCACTGGGCGGGTACTAACATTTTTTAATACTTCCCTGTAAGATAAAGGGACGGTTTACAGAAGATTTTTATTTCATCCAAAATATTAGATACCCTCCACTTACGAGAGGAGGCATTAGTTAATTACTGGTCGCCTTGGAAAATATTTTATGTTTAATTAAATAATTATTTGGATTTTTTCTTGACATGATCAAGTATTTTGATTATAATCATCAATAGTAAACCTGGAGTCAAGGGGCTAACTTATGAATTATGTTAATAGATCGAAGTCAATTTTCCCGCGTCCATACCTTAACC
>JAIROO010000180.1 GCA_031257535.1 Deltaproteobacteria bacterium | reverse complement strand
TTTGATTGGCCAAATGGACCATTTTGATTGGCCAGGTGGCCCATTTTGATTGGCCAAATGGACCATTTTGAATGGCCATTTTAAAATCAAGGCCTTTGGTTTTTTTATCGGCCCCTGTTTATTTTTTTGAGGGGGGCTGGCGTTTTTTGGTCTTTTGGCGGCCGGTTATTTGTTCTGGGGCCATATTTGGGGGGGAAAAGAGCCGTTTTTCGGGTCTTTTTGGCTGGCTGTCGAAACTAGCGTCATCCAAATGGTCTTTTTAACTAAAAAGCTCTAAAAAGCGTCTAATCTTAGCGGTTCTTAGCTTTAAGTAAAGCCAAAGCCACGGCCGCGGCTAAGGCCCCGTTTAGAGACTCCACTCGCGGTCGCATGGGGATAGCTAGTCTTTTAGCTTCTGGCCACAGACCGTCAAGCCCTGGTCCTTCCCGACCCAAGACCAGACCCACCCCGGCCGGGAGATCGGCTTGGTAAATATCCTGACCTCGAGGGGAAAGGGCGTAAAGGTCGTCGCGGGGGAGATCAGGTAGAACCGTAAAACTGGGACCCGAAAAGAGGGGAGTCTGAAAAACGGCTGGCCCGGCGACCCTTAAAGCTTTAAAGTGATAGGGACTAGCCGCCTCGGCTAGGGTGACCACTGGCGAGCCTAAAGCCGCGGCCGCTCGAATGACGGCCCCAACGTTTTGAGGGTCTTGGAAAGGGGTTAACAACCAAGGCTCGGCGAAGGTCTGGGTGGGATCAAATGGCGGTAAAGGCGGGGTTTTTAACCAAAGCAGAGGCGGACCAGCGCCTAAAACGTCTAGGTCCCCGAAGATCTCGGGCCGAACAAAAAAGACTGGGGTCTGGTTTTTTAGGGGAAAACCCTCTAGATCGCGAGGGTGGGTGACGATTACCCCTAAAATTAGATCCACCTGGCAAGTCAAAAGTTCGCGGACGATTTTTTTGCCCATAGCGATGGTCTCGCCGGCCCGTCTTTGTTTGTGGCCTTCTAAAAGTTTTAGCCAGCTCCGATACCTGGGGTTGTGGGGGCTCGCGATCTCCGTGGAGCTTGGGGTTAGCTTGGGCGTAGAAGGGGCGGTTTTTTTTTGGTAAGTTAAAAAAGAACGTTTATAAGGCCCCACCTGGTAGTACTTGACGGCTAAAGGGGTAAAATGGCGACTAGCCTCCCCGCTTTTGGCTAAGGCCATCTCCGGCTCGGGGTTCGCGCCTTTTAATAAATAGACCCGGCCGTCTTTGGGCAGAATCTTAGCGGCGAGATCCAAAATAGTCCCCACCTGGCCAAAGTCCCGGGCCACAATCGCTTTTATGGGCTGATTAAAGTTATCGCCGACCTTGTGGGGATAGATCTTGACCCCCTCTAAAGCCAACAGAAAAATGGCCTCCTCGATAAAGGTTAAGCGTTTTAACCGCGGCTCGGCTAAAAGGAGCGACCAGTGGGGTCGACGGATAGCTAAGGGCAGTCCAGGAAAGCCCGCTCCCGCGCCTAAATCCAAAATGATCCCTTCTTCGTCTGGCATAAAATCGGCGACTAAGGCCGAATCCAGATAATGCTTGACTATGAGCCGCTCAGGGGCGGTTCTTGTCAGATCCAACCGCTCTAAATTATTTAGAAGAAGGCGGTCTAAGCGGAGAAATTGCCTTAACTCCAGGTCATTTAGCGTTAAACCAGCTATATTAAACGCCAAAAGGAGGCTTAGGGCTCGCTCGCTATTAAAGAACATCGCTTAGCCTTATTAATGGTTAAAAGTGGGGCCAAGCTAAAGTCAAAAATAGCCCCTGGTCATTAAAAGTGACTCCCAGAATGTCAGTCAAAGGAGCCATGTGGAACCCCTAGTCGTCTTTGAGGACCGCCATCTATTAGTCGTCCAAAAACCGCCCCTGTGGTTAGCTCAGTCCGATGGCGGCCAAAGGCCAGACTTGTTGGCCTGGGCGAGGAGCTATATAGAAGTTACTGGCCACAAACCCGGTCGGGCTTACGTGGGCCTGTGTCATCGCCTCGATCTAGCCGTAGGAGGGCTATTGGTCTTAGCTAAAACCTCTAAAGCCGCCCAGAGAATCAATAAAGAGTTCGCGACTCGGACGGTGGGTAAATATTATTTGGCCTTAGTTTTAGGCGAGCCTAAAGAGTCAGGGCGCTTAATTAACGATCTTTATCGCGACGGCCGTCTAACGAGGCTGGCCCAAGACCAAGAAAAAGGCTCTCGCGCCGAGTTAAGCTATCAGGTTGTAGCCCAAGGACTCTTTCAAAAGGAGAAGGCCGCTTTATTATCCGTCAAACTTAAAACCGGCTTCAAGCACCAGATCCGGACTCAGCTAGCCATCTTAGGTTATCCCATAGTGGGGGACTGGCTTTACGGGGGCTTGGCTGGACCGTCGACGGTCATTGGTTTGTGGGCTTATCGGCTTGAGCTAACCCACCCAATAACCAAAGACAGGCTAACTTTTATGGCCTGGCCGCCTTTAGACTGGCCGTGGAGCGACTGGCGCGGGCCGGATCTGGCGAGTTTAGACTGGTCAGAGCCGGTGGTTACGGACCTTAGCCTCGTCTAACTTTTAGTTAAAGGGGCGAGGACGAAGGAAAGTTTTGGCCAGCTAAAAGGCGATGAGATAAGCTTAGTTTAATATCAAAAGACGACGATCTAAACTTAGCTTAAAGCCAAAAGACGATGAGCTAAACTTATCTTACAGCCAAAAGGCGACGAGCTAAACTTAGCTTAAAGCCAAAAGGCGACGAACTAAACTTAGCTTAAAGCCAAAAAGCGATTAACTAAACTTATCTTAAAGCCAAAAGGCGACGAGAGACGACGAGATAAGCTTAGCTTAAGGCCAAAAAGGCGATGCGCCAAGCTTAGCTTAAAGTCAAAAGACAACCAGCTAACTTAGCTTAAAGCCAAAAAGGCGATGAACAAATATTTGTCTACGCTTAACTTAAAGCCAAAGGACGACGAGATAAGCTTAGCTTAAAGCTAAAAGACGACGAGATAAGCTAAGCTTAAAGGCAAAAGGCGACGAGCTAAACTTAGCTAAATGCCAAAAGATGACAAGCAAAGCTTAGCTTAGCTTAGCTTAGCTTAGCTTAAAGCCAAAAGGGCGACAGCGCGCTTTGCTTAAGGCTAAAAAGGCGACAGACGCGCTGAGCTTAAAGTCAAAATGGCGACGAGATAAGCTTAAGGGCCTTTTTAGCGTTAACTGTCTTAGCTAAGATCAATTCCGGCCCGCGAGACTATAGCCTTGGAGACGAGCGGTCATGACCAAAGTTAGTTTTTGGGATTTCAGGCTTTTTTACAGGGCCTTAAAAAGTCGGGCGGCCAATCGGGTTAGCCTGGATATTTTAGACGATTTTTTCTCTAAAGCGGCGGCGCCAGTGGCTATATTAGGCCATTTTAACGTTTCTATGGTCGATCTAACTTTTTTAGAGGCGTTAGCCTTAAAAAAAGACGGTTGGTGGCCTTTAAGCGAGCTAAAAGGGGTAGATAAGGCTACTTTAACCCGTTTAGTTCAAAACGGTTTTCTGTTAGCCCGGCCTTTTAAGGGACTCGTCCGTTTAAGCGACGCGGGCCGTTTTTTGTTGATATTATGCGTTCGGGCGGCTCTTTGATTAATTAGGGTCGTTCCCTTGAGGCTATTATGTTTAACGCCCTAAAAAATATCCCCCGAAGAGCTAAAAAGGCCATGGGTTATTCCTGCCGCGGCTTGGCGGTGGCTTTTCGGAAAGAGGAGGCTATTAAGCTGGAGTTTATTAGCCTTTTGATTCTCCTCCTAGTTTTAGGCCTCGTGACCTGGCCTTTTTGGAAAAAGCTGGCCTTAGTCGCCGCTTTTTTCGTAATTCCTTTAACCGAACTCGTCAATTCGGCCATCGAAGACGTTTGCGACTTGGTTTCCCCGGATTATAACGAAAAAATCCGCGACGCCAAAGACAAAGGCTCGGCCGCGGTTTTAATGGCCATTGTCTTTAGTCTGACGATTTTAGGAGTCTTGTTGGCGACGCCGTAAAGAAGGGGCGAGGGGAGGGTGGAGAGCTTACTCTTCCACTGGAGCCTTCAGATCGATTTTGACTTTTGGATTAGGATCAAGGCCGGCTTTTTCCATCTTGACCTTTAAAAGCTCTAAAGTCGTTTTGTAAGACTCGCGATTAGGATCTAGCTCCACGGCTCGGGCCAGATCGGCTAAGGCCTCGTCGTAGCGGTTGAGGCTAGCTAAGGTCTGCCCTCGAAAAAAGATGGCCTGGGGATAATTTGGCCACTGGTTGATGGCTCGGGTAAAATCGTGGATAGCCTCGTCTAGCTGGCCTTTGCCCTTTTTGGCTTCGCCCCTTAACAAATAGCTAACCGCTCTTTCTTTAATGGTCAAACCCCGGCGGCGGATTATAGAGGTGAAGATCTCAATGGCCTCGTCATAGTCCCCGCGGCGATGGGCGAGATAACCCCTCTCCACGACGTCGGCGATGGGCGAGGCCGGCGGCGTCTGAGCCAAGGCTTGGCTAGTCAAAATGGCGAGCCCAACAACTATTATAGATAGGAGGCGAGGGAAAAAAGTCATGGTCGCCTTAAGGGGGCCAAAAGGGCCAAAAAAAGGATAGCCCCAATTTAAGGGTAAGAGCCAGAGGCTAAAAGGGCGTTAACGATTTTTTGGTTACGACCTTACTATGGGACGCTAAAATCGCGCCAGCGGACGAAACATAAATAACTTTGAAAGGCCAAAAGACGTTAAACGCTTTAAAGACTAGCGAATCGCGTCTATATAGCGTGTTTAAGTAGTGTGCTAATATTTGTTGATGATGGTTAACTCGCCTATTTTTGACGAACAGTTAGGACGTTTGTCTAAAGATGGACTTTAAAACCAGGCGCTTAGTATTATAAAAATGTCGAAAAAAATGTTTCATACGTCAAGACGATGAGAACCGCTCCATCCTGAGGCGTTTTTTAAGGACAAATAAACGCTATGCCTATTTTAGCGCTTTTTGCCCCGGCGGCCAAGAAGGTAGCTTGTTTTTTATAGCGGCGATTCTAATTTTGGGGTTACCCGCCTACAAGAAGTTGTGTAACGCAATAAAAAAAACAAAGAGACTCGAGTAAAGAGCGGCAAATTAATTAATTTGCCGCCTAGATTGACCAGCTAATTCCAACGTATGACAGGCAGGCGTCGAAGCCCTAAGGAAAAGATGTATTTTTATGATGTTTAAGACATAATAATACATATAGTAGAGTAGAGAACTGGCGCGATGGTGAATTAATACTCCGCTTCCAGTTCCCTCTCTACAAACCGGCCAAGCAAATTTCTCGCTTATGTTAAGTCCAGGATTATGGCGAGTAACATGGCAAAACTCTTGAAAATCAAGGGACCCAGAAAAATAACTCAAAT
>JAIROO010000159.1 GCA_031257535.1 Deltaproteobacteria bacterium | reverse complement strand
CAGAATTTTGTGATAAAATAGATTCTATAATAAATAACATAGATAATAAGTATGCAAAAGAAATTAATAGTCTTATTTCAGAACAATTTCAGTTTTTTGACAATTTAGAGCGCATAAACAAAACAACATTTGTCAACCCCAACGGTAAAAATTTAGCGGCTTAAATTGGTAAATTCTTTCGATTCTTGGTATATAATTTAGTCAATTAATTAACGGCCTATATTATTAAAGGGAAGTTTTTTACCTGAAAGCTATTTTCCCAAAAAGTGATATCAATGATCTCAAAATCGTCTTTAACTCGCCACGAGCGCGCCTTATCACGACAAAAGACCCTAGGCGGGGACGTTGGGCTTAGTTCTTTATTAACCTTTGCCTTAGTTTGTCTTGTCGTCTTTCTTTCTTTTGGCGACTGTTTTGGGGCGCAAAACCCAGGAGCCGAGACGATCTTAAAGGGTTTGTCCACTCGTTACCAAGGTTTAAGCGGTCTGTCCGCGGCTTATTCTCGCCAGACCGAGACCCCCTTAGCCCAAGACGTTTTCCAAAATCCCGGCGGTCCTGCGGCCGCCGGGCGCTTAGCTTGGCGTAAACCCGCCTACCTAAGGCTAGACCAAGCGACCCCGGCCAATGAAGTCCTAACCACGGACGGGTCCACGGTCTATTGGTATCTGCCCGCCGAAAAGCTAGTCCACGTCTACCGGCGCCTGGATTTAGCTGGGGAAATGGCCCCGTTACTGTCTTTTTTAACTAATCTTAACGAGCTGAAAAAAAACTTTCGGATAAAAAAAGCCCCAGCCACGAAGAGTCGAGCTGGCCAGTTAGGCCTTATTCTCGACCCCAAGAGGAAGGACGCCGCCACCGGCCGGATCGTGGCCTATTGCGACGAGGTTTTCCAGTTGACTGGCTTTGACCTGGTCGCGGTTACTGGCGAGAAGACCAGTTTCTTTTTGACTGAAGTCCAAACCGCGCCCATAGAGACTCAATTATTCGACTTTGTGATCCCCAAAGGAGTTCGAGTCGTTGAGGAAACCGCCAAATAAGGGTTAAACGTAATCCTTTTGGCTATTAAGAGTTTTTATGTCTACCCCAGCCTCTTTATCCCAAGAGATCGCCCGCTTAGCCAAAGAGCGCGACGCCGTCATCTTGGCCCATTATTACTGCTTACCCGAGATCCACGATATCGCCGATTTCGTGGGCGATTCTTTGGGTTTATCCCAAACGGCCGCCAAAAGTCCCGCCCAGACCATCGTCTTCTGCGGCGTTCATTTTATGGCCGAGACGGCCAGTATCCTTTGTCCGGAAAAAACCGTCCTTATCGCCAACCCTTTAGCCGGCTGTCCCATGGCCGACATGGTCGATCCCAAGGATTTGGCCGAAAAAAAGGCGACTTTACCCAATGTCCCGGTCCTGACTTACGTTAACTCTTCGGCCGCGGTCAAAGCCTTAAGCGACGTTTGCTGCACCTCGGCCAACGTGACGGCCGTTTTACGCTCCTTAGACTCGCGTCAAGTCCTTATGACCCCAGATCGAAATCTGGCCCTTTACGCCCAGAGCTTGGTTCCAGAGAAGGATGTTATCTTGTGGCCTGGTTTTTGCCCCACCCACCACCGCCTAAACTTAACGGAGATCTTGGAACTAAAAAAGGCCCACCCCAAGGCCTTAGTCTTAGCCCACCCCGAGTGTCAACCCAAGATCTTGGCCGAAGCTGACTTTGTTGGTTCTACTAGTGGGATCATTAATTACTGCAACCAAAGTGATCGCTTAGAGTTTATTGTTTTAACCGAGTCCGGGGTTCTTTATCCATTACGCCAAAAAAACCCGGACAAAAAGTTTTATGAGCCCAAGACCCCCATGGTCTGCCCCAATATGAAAAAAAATCGGCTAGAAGACGTGGTCTCGGCCCTAACAACCTTAGAGCCAGTCATTAAGGTCCCCGAGGAGATCCGGGTTCCGGCTTTAAAGGCCGTCACTAGGATGCTGGCTATTCCGCGAGATTAGCTATAATTAGAGACTTTTTTAAATTATAAAAGCCTTAACTAATAAATGGTCATTTATTAAATATTGGACCCTGCCAATATGTTACCATAATTACGTGTTATTACCCCAAAAAAAGGGATTTTTTGTTTTGACTCCCAACAACAAGCGGTCTACTGGGACAGAATTCTGTCTTGAAACTTTCCCTAACCAGGTTATTTACTTCGCCGGGCCCGACGTTTTTTACCCCAACTATAATGAGACGATCGCCCTAATTAAAAACCAGTGCGAGAACTATGGTTTTTGGCCCTTGATCCCGGGCGAGGAAATCATCTCCGACCCGAAGCTAATTTTCCAGAAAAATATTCAAGCTATCCAAAGGGCTGACGGGATCGTGGCTAACCTTAATCCCTTCCGCGGTCAAGAACCCGACTCTGGAACCGTCTTTGAGTTAGGCTACGGTTATAGCTTGGGCAAATGGATCATTGGCTACCAAGACGACCCTAGACCCTTAATCGAAAAGCTCAAACCCCTTGCCTTAGGTCCCAATCAAGGTCGCCTCCCCGACCAGACCTTGGTCGAGGACTTTGGTTACCCGGTAAACCTCATGCTAGGCGTGGCTTTAACGGCCGTGGTCTCATCCTTAGCCGAAGCCTTAAAGATGGTGGAAACATTCGGCCATCCGAAAAAGAGCCGGCGCTAAAGCGGCCGGCGTTAAAGCGGCCGGCGTTAAAGGCGTAAATCCCCTTTTTTGTGGTCACAACTTTGTGGTCACAAATAGAGAGAGGAAAAACGGTTAGACTAGAAATCTTGACAATTCAATCGTCTTAAGCCGCTATAATTTTTTTCTTGACTTTTCGATCTAAGATTCTTATCGTTAAAAGGTAATTAAAAAAAATTACTTTTTTGATGGCTTCATAAAAAACTTGACGTTAAATTTTTAGAGACTTGCTACACTATATACGCTAATTTAAAATTATTGAAACCACAATATACTGCATATTAATGAACCATCAAAAATTAAAAAGGAGGATTTGACGATAGCGTTTTTTTGCGCCGACATTTTTTTTGCTTTTAAATCTGGAAAAACCTAATTATAACGAAACGGTGATCTCACGATGGATGAAACTAAACAATCAGATCCTAAGCTGACCAATAGCTTTCAAGACTTTGCGCTCGATGAGAGACTGAGTAAGCTTGAATCTCTTACTAAAACCTATGATGATAGGCTGAAACAATTCAATGATTTAGCCACCAATATCAAAATATTAATTCGACAATTTACCGAATATATTACTAATTCATCTAAGCAAATTGTCGATACTAATTCTATGATCCGCAATGTTAAAGTCGAGTTATCTAGCAAAATCGACGTTATTAAAACTAGAATCGACGATGTTAATACTAGAATCGCCAAGGATAATATTGTATTAGCTCGCTAAATCGACAACGTTAATACTAGAATAGTCGATGGTAATTGCGCATTATCTCGCCAAATCACCAAAGTTGATACTAGAATCGTCGATGGTAATTGCGCATTATATCGCCAAATCGACAACGTTAATACTAGAATCTTCGATGGTAATTGCGCATTATATCGTCAAATCGACAACGTTAATACTAGAATCGTCGATGGTAATTGCGCATTATATCGTCAAATCGACAACGTTAATGCTAGAATCGTCGATGGTAATTGCGCATTATATCGCCAAATCGACAACGTTAATACTAGAATCGTCGATGGTAAGATCGAATTATATCGCCAAATCACCAAAGTCAATACATGAATAGGCAGTGATAATGTCCAATTGTTCCACAAAATCTACGATGTTAACTTTTAATTATCTAGTTACATAGCCAA
This sequence comes from Deltaproteobacteria bacterium, assembly GCA_031257535.1. Classification (GTDB taxonomy): domain Bacteria; phylum Desulfobacterota; class Desulfarculia; order Adiutricales; family Adiutricaceae; genus JAIROO01. The sequence continues at coordinate 2,506 of JAIROO010000159.1, read as the reverse complement.
TAGCATCTCTGAAACTGATAATAATATACTTTTATCAGACAGACTTTATAAACAAGATCTTTTTTTTACTCGATTATTAATAGCGACTTTTATCATTGCAACTGTCTTTTATACGTCTATGGTGTATAAAATAGTGAAACATGTACTTCCAACACCATAGTTTCGATCAACTCTCAACTTTCTGACGAGTGTCTCGACTAGCGACATCCCGACTTCTTCAACAAAATTGCCTTTATTTCTCGCGTTTTCTCTAATTTCTTAATTTTTTGGTATTTCTGGCGCGCCGTCAATCGGCGCGCCTTATCTAGTGGACTGAATTGTCAAACTGAGGCGTTCAACGCCAACGAAACTCCCCTAAAACTTTTAGTAGTCTTTGATGAGATACCGGTGAATTCAACAAAATGGAAAAATTATTTTTTAATAGAGAAAGGATCAATCATCGACGACTTTTAGAAGAGGCTTGGCGACCTTGGAAGTTCCGGTCAAAGGCGTTTTTTTGAATTTTAAAAATCTAAAGGCCAAAAAGTCCTTAAACGAGTACTCTAGCTCAACTGTAAGACGGAATTTTAAGGTTATAATACCCAAAGCGCATAAAGAAGCCGGACGCTGTCGAAAACGGCTTAACACGACTTCACGGCCGTGGCCGTGTTTTTAGGCGATAGCGCTTACCCATTATCTTTGATAGTCCAACCGAAAGTCTTTGAGTGGAAAGTCGCTTAAACACAATGGGGGTTGACCACAAAAAACTTTTTTAGGCCAGTTTAATGACGAAAGGCTAAATTTCGCTAAAAAAGTCCAGATGGCTAAAAAATATGGCCGTATTTGGCGGCTTCTATCATTAACCTCGGCCCTGACTTTTTTAAGGGTTATGAAATTGGGGTCTATCTTTAAAAAATTTTTATCCTGAAGACTTTGTGGGCGGGTCCGGTCTTAGCCCGGCTACATTAAATGGGGATTTTTTATTTCAAAAAATTGCTTTAATTAATTTCAGTTTTATAGTAAAATCTTATAAGCCTTTATCTTTTAAGAAACTGCGGGTCACCTAACCACCCTACGAAAAATACGAAAATATTGTAAACAGCTATCCCGTTTAAATTTCCCCTAAAATAGTAGAACCAATTTTTGGTCACAACTTTGTAGTCACAAATTAAAAAGTGGATAACCGGTTAGTCTAAATCTTAACAAATCAATCGACTTAATCTGCTATAATTTTTTTCTTGACTTTTCGATCTTAGGTTCTTATACTTAAAGGGAAGTAAAAAAACTTACTTTTTTTTGCGCTACTTTTTTTCTTGCTATTTAAACGGGGATAACGTAATTATGACAACCGGGAATCTCGCGATGAACGATAAAAAACAATTTGATCCTGAGTCGACCAATGGCGTTCAAGGCCCTGCTTTCCATGAGAAGCTGAGTAAGCTTGAATTGCCTACTAAAGACAATGATGACAATTTTTCGCAACAAATTAGCGATATTAAAGATCAGCTTTCTCGCTTAATCACAGATGTTAATGCTAAAATCGATGTTTTTAATGTTAAGTTTGGCGATGTTACCACTAATTTTGGTATTATTGTGGGTTTTTCTCGTGAAATCGGCGATATTGATACTAAAATAGTCGAATTTAATGTTGAATTATCTGGCAAAATTGACGTTCTTACTTCTAAATACGAAGCTATTATCTCTCAAATCGATGCTATTAGATCTAAAGTCGAAACCCTTACCTCTATAATCAACGGTGTTAACTCTAAAATTGACGGTGTTAATGTTGAATTAACTCGCGAAATCAGTGCTTTTAAAGTTGAATTAACTAACAAAATCAGTGCTGTTAAAGATGATTTAACTAACAAAATCAGTGCTGTTAAAGATGATTTAACTAACAAAATCAGTGCTGTTAAAGATGATTTAACTCTAGAAATCAGTGCTGTTAAAGATGATTTAACTCTAGAAATCAGTGCTGTTAACTCTAAAATTGACGTTGTTAAAGTTGAATTCACTAAAATTTCATCTTCATTTGCTGATACCCAACAAACACTAAACACTTGTAAAAAATTTTTATTCTTGATTTCTATCGCTGTCGGAGCAAGTATATTATATTATTTTGTGCAAAAATTTTTGCTAACACTACTATAGCTTTGTTCGGCTCTCAACTTTCCGACGAGGGTTTATACCAGCGGCATCCCGCCTTCTTCAACAAAATAACCTTTTTTTCCTCGCGTTTTATCCTAAATTCTTTTTTTTGCTATTTCTGGCGCGCCGTCAAACGGCGCGCCTTATATACTGGACTGAAATGTCCGCCTGGAGGGGGAGCCTAACTACTCCAGCCGCGACCTAAAGTGGTCATGGCGCTAAAGAGGTTGACTGTTTTAGCAAATTAAATATTTTAACTGTAATAGGGGTAGGGAAGGGTCGCCCCTCCCCTCCCTCCGAACCGTGCTGGCGGTTCTCCCGCACACGGCTCTCCGATTGGTGAGGTCTACAGTGAGACTACCTCGCTTGTGTTAAATTG
>JAIROO010000326.1 GCA_031257535.1 Deltaproteobacteria bacterium | reverse complement strand
CCCAAAAATAATTGAGGGAAAACCGTGATTTAAAAATTTCTTCCCAAGCAGTTGATCACCTTTCCAAGCGACACCATAGCTGCTGTAGAAAGAAAAATCCAAAATTAGAATTGCTGCTTCGTTTAAAGCCAAAATAACCAATAAGGAAACCCTCTCAAAGTTTTTCAAAAAGCCCGCAAAAGAAAAAAATCTAAGCGGTTTTCAAGTTTCGCCGCTCGCTGGCCTTTAGTTAACCGCCCAAATCTTTAAGGCGTTGGCTCATTTTTGGTTAAGGCTAATTGGGCTGAGCGAATCTTATATAAGGTGTCCTTAAAAGTCGCGATAGTTTGGGGATCCAGATTAGCGGTCACGCCCTCGACAATGGCTCGGAGGGCCAAGTTTTCCGCGGTCTTGAGTAAGCGCCCTTCCTCTAAGTACAGCCAAGCCAAGTTATTGGCCGCGGCCGGAGCTGGGCCTAAGACCAAAGCTTGGCGGTAAAAGACCGCGGCCTTAGTCCGGTGGGCTTTGACTTCTTTAGGCGGAAGAGTAGAGTCTTGGCTTAAGTTAAAAAAAAGATTGCCTAAAGCCAGGTAGCCTAGGGCTAAAGGCAAAGAGGCCCGATACTCTCGCTCAGCAAGATCCATTTGACCGCTGGCTTCGTAGGTCACGCCCAAGTCGTAATGCTCTTGGGTGGTTAAAGGATCTTTTATAATAGTAAGTTTGGGAAAATAACCGCAGCCGCCCAAGACTAAGGCTAGGGCCAAGACTAAGAGGCTCCTCTTAACTAAAGCCTTTTTGAAACTCTCCTTAACCAAAGCCTTTAAGTCGCTCTCCTTCGTAGTTAAAGCCTTTAAGTCGCTCTCCTTCGTAACCAAAGCCTTTAATTCGCTTTTCTTCGTAGTTAAAACCTTTAAGTCGCTCTCCTTCGTAACCAAAGCCTTTAAGTCGCTCCCCTTCGTAGCTAAAACCTTTATAACGCTCCCCTTGGCTAAAATTCTTAAGGCCGCTCCCCTTAGCTAAAAATCTTAAGGCCGCTCCCCGTCGCGTCCTCAATCGCGGCTTGCCGCGAGTTTTAGGTCACGGGTTTATCCAGGGTCAAGACCGGGGCGGGCGGCGCGAGAGGCTCGGGAGTCGTCGCTATGGGCTCAGTCGGCGATTCCACCAAAAGGGCCAGGTTTTGAAACTTTAGCCAGCGCGTTAAGAACTCGGCCCAGGGGATGATAAGCTGCTGGACCGTCGCCGAGTTGACGACTAGGCCTTCAGGGCCATAGCCTAAGGCCACGACAAAGTGACCGGTTTTTAAGGCTAGGCCAGAGTCGATCTGGAGGATAACGGGTTTATTTTTTTGAATAAGTAAAACAATCTCTTCAGGTTTAGCCGCCCAAAAGCGGGCTTTATAACCTAAGTCGCGAGCCCAGATAGCTAAATCCGGGGCCAAAGATCCCCGTAAATTAACCCGGATCAAAGGAGTAGAGGCTTCGGCGACGGTCGTGGGTCGGCCTTGAAACGTCAAAACCGCGGCTAAAGAGGCGGGGCCACACAAGTAAGAGTCGTCTGGATAAAAGGGCACTCCTTCGATCAGCCGTCGGTCAACGGGCGAGTCAAAGGGTCTAGCTTTCGGTCCCCGATAAAGGCAGCCAGTTAAAATGGCTAAGGCCAAAAGAAGGGCAAGGTAGCGGCGCGGCTGGTCCATGGTTAAAAGATTATCGCTAAGAAAAAAATTTAGTTATAAGCCGTAAGTGAAAAAAGTCTAGGTCTGGTTAAAAAAGTCTAAAGTCGAACAAAAAAAAGCCTAGGCCCGACTAACGAAAGTCTAAGGGCTTCTATTAAAAGTCTAAGCCCGACTAACAAAAGTCTAAGGGCTTCTATTAAAAGTCTAGGCCCGACTAACAAAAGTCTAAGGGCTTCTATTAAGAGTCTAGGCCCAACTAACAAAAGTCTAAGGGCTTCTATTAAAAGTCTAGGCCCAACTAACAAAAGTCTAAGTCCGTCAAAAAAATTCAGGCTCTAAAAAAGGCTCTCCTGTTTTTCCTTAGCAATAGTCGGCCTTCGATCTAAGCAGAAGCGATCTAAAAGCGACCAAAAAGGCGAGGGCTGACCCGAGAGGATCTTGCCGTAATGTCGCCTGGTGACGGCCCGAGTTAAATATAGCCTTTCGCGAGCCCGGGTTAAGGCGACGTAAAAGAGCCGGGCTTCTTCGGCTAAATCCAAAGGCTCGCTCTCAGGGGAGCGGATCTCGGGAAATAGCCCTTCCTCTAAGCCAATCACGAAGACCAGCCGAAATTCTAAGCCCTTGGCCGCGTGAATGGTTAAAAGATTGACTTTATCGGCTTTAAAGTCTAAGCCATCGGTCGCGGTCGTCTCCTCTTCCCCAGCTAGCTGCCAGGCTAAACCCACCTCGTCTAAGGCTTTGCCAATAGCCTCGGCTTGCGAGCGCCAGCGAAAAATTACGGCCGTCTCGCCCAAGGTTAAGTTCGGGATAGCCCCACGTTCCCAGCTACTCCGACCCTCAGAGCCCAGATCCATGACCCCTAAGCAGTCCTTTAGGCGTTTGGCCACAAACCGGGCCTCCTCAAACGGGTCGCGGGTCGTTAAACGGGCGATCTTGCGGGAGGGGCCAGCGAAGGAGCAGCGTCTCGGTTTAGGGGTCAGGCCTTGACTGGGCCTGGCCGCCTCAGCTATCTGGCAGATGTGGCTATTGGAGCGAAAGTTGGCGGTCAGTTCCAAGGTGGTTAGATCCGGCCTTAAGGCGGCCAAGTCTAAAAACGCCTCGGGTTTGGCTCCCCTAAACCCGTAGACGCTCTGGTCAGGGTCGCCGATGACCGTTAAAGAGGCGTTTTTGGCCACGAACAGGAGAAATTCTAGCTGTAAGGCCGTAAAGTCCTGAAACTCGTCGGCTAAAACCAGGCTATAGTCTAAAGGCTGGCCCTTTAAAGCCTCCACGATCAAGTCGTCAAAGTCCCAGTAGCCGCGCTCGTTTAAAGCCGCTTGGTAGCCTAAAAAACTCTCCGTAAGTTCCGGTTTGTCCTCTAAAGCTCGCGGCCATTGACCTTGATTCTTTTTTAAGCTAAAGGCCAAGCCTAACCGTTTAGGGCTAAGATCCACGGACGAGCTCTGGGCTTTTAAAAGGCTGTCCAGATAGTCCACTGGGGCCACGGTAAAATTAGGTTTAACTTGTTTAGCCAAAGAGTAGGCTAAAGCGTGGAGAGTTTGGGCGGTAATCCGCTCGGGCTGGCTTAAACCCAAGATGGGATCCAAAAGACGCTCGGCTAAAGTTTCCGCGGCTTTTTTGGTGTAAGTGGTTAAAAGGATCCGTTCTGGGGCGAGGTTTAAGCGCCTGGCCTGATAAGCGGCCCGCCGGATTAAGGTTAAGGTTTTGCCGGAGCCCGGGCCAGCGATCACGGCTAAGGTCCGGCTTTCGGAAGTGGCCGCGGCTTTCTGCTCGGGACTTAGCTCGGCTAAGACCCCTAAGGGCTCTTTCTTCCGCCGCACCACCGAAGGATTGGGCGCCGGGGGTTTGGCCGTGGCGGCCAAACCATCCGGCGCCAGAGCCGAACGACCTTGACCAACTGGGCGACCCCGTTTTTTCGGAGCCGCGGGAAATAAAAAGTTTTGTCCTTGAGCCTCGTCTCGATCTCTTTCGTTTAACACTTCAATCGTCCCAAATTGGCCATCGTAACCTCCCTTGGCCTCGACCTCCCCGGCCCGCATTCTTTCTACCCCTAAAGCGATGAGAGGCCCAGCCTCGGCCCGGATCTCGTCTAAAGGAGCGTCCATGAGTAGATTAAGCTCGCTCGGCCAGACCCGTAAGAGTCGGTCGTAAGTGTCTCTGACGGCCGCTGACTTAGGATTGACTCCTAAGGCCTGACTTAAAAGCTCCGGCAAAGGCAGAACGTGCCAGTCCGGTAACCGTGGCCCGGGTTCCTCCCGGTCGGCTAACTCTAAGACCCGACTTAACACGCCAATGGTTAAGGGCCGTCCGCAGACTGGACACAGGCCTTTGGTGGCTAAAGTCTCGGCCGGGGTCAGAGCTGGGCCGCAGTGGGCGTGGCCGTCTAAGTGATATTTGCCCTCTTCGGGAAAAAACTCCACCGTCCCCAAAAGGCCCTGACCTTTGGTTAAAGCCGCCCACAGACCTTCCCGGGTGGGGGGGCCGGCGATGACCGTGGCCTCGCGACCTAACTTGTCGGCGCTGTGGGCGTCGGAGGAGGAGACTAAGTGGTAGCGGTCTAAAGCTGAGATCAAGCGATTCATGGCTGGATCGCTCGATAAACCCGTCTCTAAAGCCGTAATGTGGCTAGAGAGATCTAAGAAGCAGTCCTCTAACCGGTCAAACCCGCTCATATGCCCAAAAAGAGAGAACCAGGGAGTCCAGACGTGGGCCGGAATCACCTGACAAAAAGGGTCGGCCGTTAAGACGATCTCTAAAATGTTCCGAGCCGACAGACCCATAATGGGGCGACCGTCGGACTTGACGTTTCCCCGGCTAGCTAAAGCCTCGCTAACGCGGCGAGCGGCGGGTAGGTCCGGGGCCACAATCACGAGATGGATCTTCCGGGTCTGGCCGTCTTGCTTGTAAATGGCGCTGACCTCCCCGGTGGGGACGAACTTAACGCCGTTTAAGGCGTTTTTTAAAACGTAAAAACCGTCGTCGCCAAGGGTCAGCTTGGCCGTCAGCTCGTCTAACCAGTCGGGATGGGTCAGGTCGCCGGTGCCAATTAAGGCTAAACCTTTGCGGTTGGCCCAGTAGGCTAAAGACTCTGGGTCAATAGTCTTGGAAGTGGCCCGTGAGTAACGGGAGTGGAGATGAAGGTCGGCGAAGTAACGATTGGGAGAGGCCAAAGAATCCAAGGCGAGCATGCTATTTTTCCAGAACCTCCGCCACTTGGCCCGTGAGAATGACGCTCTGGCCGGTCAGCCAAGCCCCAGGCCGCCAACCGGCCAACGCGCAGGTCAAGTCTAAGAGGTCTTTGGCCGTTTTTGGCGGCGGGGCGTCCGAGGGTAGGCCCACCGACTGACCCAAACCGTTAAAGACAATGGCCGCCCCATTGGGAGCGATATCCCGGTCGTCGTTAACTTTTTTTAGGTCGCTTAAAACGGCTACGCCCAAAGTAGCGAAAGGTAGCTCTTCGGGGGTTAAGATCCGGCCCAAGTCCGGATCGACTAAAACTTTAGCCCCTAAAACTAAGGCCGATTGCTCTATAGGCGAAGGGGACTCTAAGATCCAAGTCCGGGAAGTGAGCTGACCGTTTAGATAAAGGGACACGACTAAAGGCAAAGCCACGCTTAGGGCTGGTCGCGAGGTGGGAGTCCGGACTGGACGATTGGCCACGGCCGCGGCTAAGGGCTCTTTGGCCAAGGCGATTAAGTCCCGTCGAACTGGGCCGGGGAGGGTTAAACTCTCGGCGGCTTGGCTCACGTTTAAGCCTAACGGATCAATTAAAAGGCCCAAAACTATTAAAATTATAAAAACGCGGGCGATATAAGCGCTGGTTAGATAAGCTTGGGACATCTTAGCGAGGGCGATAAAAACTCGGGTAAAAAAAAACGGTTTGGAAAAACTTGACTTAGAAAAGTTAAAGCCATAAACCCCGGGGTCAAAAAAGCTAGGGGCCCTAAGCGAAAAAGCCAAAAACCCCCGCTTAGGTCGCCAAAAGCTTGGTTTACGCACAGTAAAGCTCTCCCCGGCTAACTTCTAAGCAAGTTAGAGGCCCGCCAAAAACCGCCCCGGTGTCTAAGCCCGCGCGACCAGGGCAGATGTAAGGCTGCCGGAAAGGGGTGTGGCCAAAAACCACGGTCTTGCCAAAATCAAAATCCGACTCTAAAAACTCCTCACGGATCCACAGGCAGTCCAGCTCGGTTTGCTCGGCGACGGGGACTCCCGGGCGGAGGCCAGCGTGCACGAATATATGGTTTTTAGTCTCAAAGTATAAAACTAAATCTTGATAAAACTGGAAGTGGGTCAGAGGAAAAGGGGTGTTCGCGTTGTAACTTCGCATGGTCCAGGCCACCCCATTGGCGGTGAGCAAGAGTTCCTCCTGGCCAGTAATGAAATTAACGAACATCTGCTCGTGGTTGCCCTTTAAAAGGATCACCTCATTGGGGTGGAGATTTTTTAGGCCCAAGACCGTCTCAACTACCCCAAAGCTGTCCGGGCCGCGGTCAATATAGTCGCCCAAAAAGACTAAAAGCTCTTGATTTTCCGGTCGCCAGTCAATCTTGGCCAGCAGCCGGTCAAGCTTTAAGCGACAGCCGTGAATGTCGCCGACCGCGAAGATGCGGGGTTCCTCCATGACTTTCCTTTTTTAAGCCCGGTCCGAGAAACAAAGCCATAAAAATTTAATAAAATCGCGCGTTGAAAGTAAAACGCTAAATTTTACCTTTTTTTGACGCGGGAAGGCAAGAGCTACGCGGCCAAAACAAAATTCTAATTTTGACTTCTCCTCGCTACCATAATTATGGCCTCGCGAGTGGATTGTTTAAATTATGTACCTGATAGATCAATTTCTAAACCAAGATAAAAAATATCTTTTCCTTAAGCTTCAATACCTACCTGTTATACGCTAGAGTTAGCTGTTCAATCCAGGCGCAAATTAATTAATTTGTCGCTTTTATTAAAGTCTATTTGTTTTTTTATGGCGGTATACAACTCCTTGTAGGCGAGTAAACCCAAAATTAGATTTGCTGGGAGTTTTGGCTAAGGAAAAGGCCGCCTTAAGGATTTTTTTAAAGTTTCTTGGCTTAATCAGGGGTATTTTTAAGTTTTAGCGGGTTTTAAGCCAAAATGACTTTTTGGCGTAGGAGTCGGCTTAATTTGGGTATTTGGGAAAATAATCGTCCTACCGCCTCTTCGCCTAGAGGTTTTTAAAAAGAGGTTTTGGGCCAGAATATACCTGGTCCCTTTAAGGTTTTTATGGATTTTTGGTTCACCATAACTAACTATTAATCTGGCCCAAAAGTTTATTAAAGCTAAAAACCTTTTGAGGAAGAAAAAGCTAAAAATTTTAAGATGGCTTTGGAAATCTAAATAGGCCACGCGAAGTCCGAACTTACAAAAGCCAAAAGGCCATAAAAAGCGCGTTTTTAGCTCCTTAAGGCTGAGGCGGAATCGTGGGGTCGTTAACCAAAACCCGGTTCGGAGTGGGCGGGAGAAAAGTCTGAACCACCTCCCCGCCATCGTTATTATAATAGTAAGTCGCGCTCGCGGCGGAGACGTGATTGACGAAAAAACTAAATGAAGGGGGGTCTGTGGAAAGAACCAAAGTTATAGGGCCATACAAAACTGAGTAGTCTATAGTTAAACCCGCGTCTTGGATGAGGGCGTTGTAATTGGTGGTGTAATTGTTTTTGGTGATGAAATAGCCTTCTTGGGCGATGGCTACGGCGTGATAAGCCGATTGGGCTGCGTTGTTTAAGGCGGCCAATCGGTACCTTGCGTATTGGGGGATGGCGATAGCGGCTAAGACGCCGATAATAGCCACGACGACCAATAGCTCAATTAAAGTGAAACCACGCTTTTCGCGGTTAAATTTAGGCGTTAGCCACATTCGAAAATCTCCCAATTAGGCAATAAAAAAATGAAAATACCTAAAACAATTACAGCCATAATGGTGATGCAATATCGTGGCCAAGTAGCCTTTTGGGCTGTTTTCTTGGTGGCGGGGGGCCAAAAAATCAGCCGTTTGGGGCCAAAAAATTAAAAAAATTAAAAAAACGCGATTACTAAAAAAAAGGTAGTTATTTTATATTTAAACATTTGAATAGAAAATTAAAAAATAATTATTGGATTAAAGATTTATATAATAAGTCGTTAAATCATAATAGATACATTAAAAATTATTAATAAATAAAATTAACAATTTTGGATATTTAAACATTTATATATTTATAGATATATACTTAAAAAAGTCACTTTATATTGATATTTTAACTGGGAATAATTAATGGGAACTAAAAACACCAAAAAATCAATTTTAATAGACCATATAGGTGTTTAGGCAGATGATAATCGAATTAACAGAATATGGGTATAGCGATCACGCAAGTAAAAATATTTTTCCGACAACTTTTAGCGATCACGCAAGTAACATGATATTTAAACGGTTTCCTCAATTTGCCGCTTTTTGTAGTTCAGTCAAT
>JAIROO010000324.1 GCA_031257535.1 Deltaproteobacteria bacterium | reverse complement strand
ATATAGAAAACGCTTTTGGTTGTCTTTGCAAATGGTAAAATACATTGTGTCAAAGACCGTAAAAGCTTCCTTCTTCGTGACAGCTAAAATTAAAAATATTTTCTGGGCTTGGTATAACTATTATAGTGTTGGTTCGGTAACAAAGGCTTACAAAACGGCTAGTAAGTACATCATAGGCCGGTTTCGCCAATGGATGGGTAGAAAACATAGATGGAAGACCAAAGGAAATAAGAGATATACAGACGAAGTGCTGTATAAGGAGTCCGGGTTAGTCAACCTGATGGAACATTTACCCAAATACTCGTGAGCAAAGTCACGAAGGCATGGTTGAGAAGCCGGATGCGGGAAAGCCGCATGTCCGGTTTGTTGAGGGCCGACTGGAAACGGGGTGAAAGCTACCGCGCCAGTTGGCTACTCTACTTAAAGACCGTTATAGGAGTTTTATCGTTTTTTTAGATTTTTTATTGGATTGTCCTCGGCGCCCGCGTTTAAAGTTTAATGAGCTTAAGACTGGCCATAACGTTAATGAAGACCGGCCAAATCTATGGTATTCTAGGCCAATAAGGGAGGTTTTTCGCGACCTTGGCTGGTTTTTCGCTCCTTAATCCTTTCGCGGCGTCTAGTCCGCGGTTACAACTTGGAGGTAGGTAGATGACTCTTAAAATTGGGGTTTTGACCGGGGGAGGAGATTGCGCTGGCTTGAATAGCGCCGTGAAATGGGTCGTTAAAACCGCGATAGACCCAAATTTAGCCACTCACCGCGGCGAATCCTTAGAAGTCGTGGGGATTAGGGAGGGTTGGAAAGGCTTAATCGACGTCGATCCGGCCAATCCCGAGTCCGTGGCTAAGTGGACAACTCCTTTAGACGAGTTAGTGGTGCGCACTTGGGATCGCCACGGGGGCACTATTTTAGGCTCTTCCCGGACCAATCCCTTTAGCCCCAAAATTGACAAGGGCGAGTTGTGCGTCGCTAATATCCGCGACTTAGGCATAGGAGCCTTGGTGGCTATTGGCGGGGAGGATACCTTGTCCGTGGCCCACAAGCTTTACAACTTAGGACAAAAGGTGGTGGGCATCCCCAAAACCATTGATCGAGATCTCTCGGCCACTGACTATACCTTAGGTTACGACACGGCTTTAAACGTCATAGTCGAGGAAGTCGACCGTTTACGAACCACGGCCGGTAGCCACAACCGCCTGTTTGTGGTGGAGGTCATGGGTCGTCACGCCGGGTGGTTGGCCCTAGAAGGCGGTCAGGCGGCTGGGGCTCACGTTATCCTCATTCCCGAGCACGACTTTGAGGTGGAAAAAGTCGCCGAGCTCTTGGAAAAAAGACGGCGGGCCGGGGTGCGCTACGATATCGTGGTCGTCTCCGAAGGGGCTAAGATTAAGGGTCAAGAAGAGATCTATCTCTCGGAAAAAGTCGATAGTTTTGGCCATAAAGTTTTAGGCGGCATTGGCGAGACTTTGGCTAAAAGGCTTGAGGAGCTGACCGGCTTTGAGACTCGTCACGTTTGTCTGTCCCACATCCAAAGAGGCGGCCAACCCTCGGCCCGCGACCGTTTAATGGGTCGTTATTACGGCATAGCGGCCGTAGATCTTATCTTAGAGGAAGATTTTGGCCGCATGGTGGCCTTTCGCGATGGCCAAATTACCTCGGTGCCCTTAAAAAAGGCCATAGAAAAGCTGTACGTGGTTAACGTGGACCAGCTCTATGACCCCTCCCGCTATAACGGTCGTCGCTCCGCGATGATCCCCCGCGGTCGGAGCCATAAGTGACCCCAAAGGCGCCTTTAAGCGTTAAGTTTGCGTGCTTAAGGTGCGGCGAGTGCTGTCGGGGCCAGGGTGGGATCTGGTTAACGGAAAACGATCGTTTAAAAGCGGCCGCCTTTTTAGGCTTAACCCCAAAGGCTTTTAGCGATTTATTTTTAGAGCACGAGCGCAAACTGTGGTCGGTTCAGATGGGATCGACCGGTTACTGCCGCTTGTGGGTTAATGGTTGCCGAATTCAAGGGGCTAAACCCTTAATGTGTCAGGCTTGGCCTTTTTTTTATGGGTTATTAAAAGACGAGGCTGTTTTTACGGAAGCTAAGGCGGCTTGTCCAGGTCTTTACGCTTGGGACTGGGCTAGATTTAAAACCGCGGCCCCTTTTAGCCCCCCTAAAAGTTTTAAAGAGTTTCTTTGTCGGGCCGAGGGCGAGGCGGGGGAGGTTAGTTAAAAATGGTTAAGGTCGGTTAAGGAAGGTCGCCCCTCCCTTAACCAAAAAAAGAAAACTTAGATCTGGGCTCCGGCCGAACGAACCTCGCCCCGCTCCACGGCCAGAATCTGATCTGACCAGGCCGTGGCCCAAGCTCGCAGCTCCTGGGCGTCTAAGGGGCTAGGGGTGGCTGACTTTTCGTGGGCCTCCACCCTTTTGGCGAGTTCGCGGTAAACGCCGGCTTGCTCGGAGTCGGGAGCGGCCTCGATGGTGGTTTTACCGGCTAGCTCGCTTTGGGTCACCGTAATAGAGCGAGGCACGTACTGGAGAACCTGGGTGTTAGTCCGGGCCACGAAGTCGTCGACGATGGATTTTTGGTAACCCGAACTGACCGAGTTGGCGATAACCCCACCTAAAAGGGCTCCCCCGGAGTTAGAGTATTTCTGGATACCTTTAAAAAGGTTATTGGCCGCGTAAATGGCCATAAAGTCCGAGGAGGTAACCGTAAAAACGTGCTGGGCGATGCCTTCGCGGATGGGCACGGCGAAGCCACCGCAGACCACGTCGCCTAAAACGTCGTAAATAACGTAGTCCAAAGCCAGTTCCTCAAAGATCTTCTGCTGTTTAAGCAGCTGGACCGCGGTGATGATGCCTCGGCCCGCGCAACCAACCCCCGGGGAGGGCCCGCCAGCTTCCACGCAGTAAACGCCGCGATAGCCTTCGTAAATGGCTTCCCGGGCGTTAACCTTTCCCTTGTCCTTTAAAAGCTCCAAGATGGTCGGGATATAAGTGCCGTCCCTTAAGGTATTGGTGGAGTCGGCTTTTGGGTCACAGCCGAACTGCATCACCTTGTAGCCCATGTCGACTAGGGCGGCGGAAAGGTTGGAGGTGGTGGTGGATTTGCCGATGCCTCCCTTGCCGTAAATGGCGATCTGTTTTATGGCTTTCGCCTTGGGGGCGGACTTGACCACTTTGGACATGAAAGATTCTCCGTTAGGATGTTAAATAAACCGCGCCGAAGTCGACCTCTGGCTCGCTCTGGGCCCCGGCGGTTTTGAGTGGCCAAAAGCGTTTAGGGCCTATAACCAAGCCCGGAAAATGGCCAAAAATGATAAATAAAAGGTCAATAAATAAAAAAAGGCTTAAGACAAAAGTCTTAAGCCTTCAATAAATTTTGATCAGCTAAAACAATAATCAATATAGGCTTTTAGTTATAAACAAAATTATAAAAAATTTTTGATTTTTTATAATAATAAGTCTTAGAACAGGTAAAATGACTTTGAAGTCGAAGAACCGCAAAGAGGGTCTGACCCGCGTCAATTGGATAAGACTAAGGAAAATGGGCGATTCTGTCAAGGGATTTTTCAAAGTCAGCCTTAAGCCAGGCGATTATCGGGGCCAATTGGCCTATCGTTAAAATAGTCCGCTTTTGGCAGTCTCCAAACATATATTATTGGACTTTTAACTTTAAAATACCAATTATATGTCTTAGTTTAAATGTTTATTATAGATTTAAATATATCATAAGTATACTTTTTATGTAATTACATAATTTTAATAATAACTAAACATAAAATAAGTCTTTAAAAAAAGATATTAGCGATTAAAAACTAGTCAAAAAAATTGTTTCATCCGTCGCGGCGATGACGGCCGCCCATCATGAGACGTTACTGGCTCTATCGGATAATTTGGCTAGCCTTAGGCGCGACCAAAAAGGGCGATTTAACTCTTAACGGCGAGCCGGGATTACTTCTAGGGTCGTCAAGGAAAATAAAAAAAGTCATTGACCTTTTTTGACGCTTTATGTTACAATATAAAGTGTTATATATTTAATTTATTAAGTTTATTGACAAAGGTCAAGACGACTTTTTTTTGTCCTTTTGGTAAGAAAAAATTTTGTCTTATGTCTTTCTTTGGGCAATTTTAACCTGAAGGATTTTTTGAGACGAAAGGACCCCTTGACATGAGTTACGTTCCTGGAATGAGGGTCGTCGTCCGCGACGAAGAATGGCTAATCAAAAAAGTGACGAAGAACACTTTGTTAAAACAGGAAGTGATTCATTGCTTAGGCCTCTCGCCCCTGATTAAAGACAATGAGGGCATTTATCTCGTCGACGTTGAGGAAGTCGTCCCCTTAGAACCTACCCAAATCAACCTCGTAATCGACGACACGCCTTTTTTTAGGCGCTCCCGCCTTTTCGTGGAAAGCTTGTGGCGCCGCCAAGTTCCCACGGACTCGGGCCTTTACGTTGGCGACAAAGGGGCCATGGATTTGCTGAAATTTCAGCTGGAGCCGGCTCAACTCGCCTTGAGAAATCTAAGGCGCCGGATCCTCATCGCCGATGGCGTGGGTCTTGGCAAAACCTTGGAGGCGGGGATTCTCATTTCCGAGTTAATCGCCCGGGGCAAAGGTCGACGAATCTTGGTCGTTACCGTTAAGAGCATGATGCTCCAATTCCAGAAAGAGTTGTGGAATCGGTTCTCTATACCGCTAATTCGTCTGGATTCAGCCTTGATTTACAAAACATGGCTGCGACTACCAGATAATCACAACCCTTTCTTCCATTTCGACAAAACAATCGTGTCTATTGACACTTTAAAGCGAAAGCTTGATTACCGTTCTCACCTGGAGAAAGCCTATTGGGATATTATCGTCATCGACGAAGCTCACAACGTCGCCGAGCGCGGAATCCATCAAGCCCAAAGAGCTGAGCTGGCCAAGCTATTGTCCAAGCGCTCCGACACGCTGATTATGCTCTCGGCCACCCCTCACGACGGCCGGGCGGAAAGTTTCGCCTCGCTGATGAACATGCTCGACCCGACCGCCATCGCCAACGTCCATGATTACGTTAAAGAAGAAATCAGTGGCTTGTGCGTTCGGCGCTTCAAAAAAGACGTTCGGGAGCAAATCACCGGGGCTTTTCAAGACCGGGACGTTCGGATTGAGGACTGTCAGGCCACGAATGAGGAGGAAGTGGCCTTTGAGTTTTTGGCCAATTTACGGCTGGAGATGGACGACAATCCCCGGCGCCGGCGGTTTAACGGGACGCTTTTTAAGACGAGCCTAGAAAAAGCCCTTTTTTCTAGCCCCTTCGCTTGCCTTAAGAGCGTTGACGAAAGGCTAAAAAAGCTCGACAAGAAATTCGAGGACAAAGAGTTCGGCGACATTAAGAAATTAAATCTCTTCCGGGTCCTCTTGGAGAAAATCGACTCTAGCTCCTTTTCCCGCTATCAGACTCTTCTTAAGCTTTTGCGGGACCAAGATTACGGTTGGACCAAGTTAACCGACGACCGGCTCGTCATTTTCACCGAACGCGTCGAAACCTTAAAGTTTTTGGGCGACAATCTGCCTAAGGACGCTGGCCTTAGCCAAGACGCCGTCAAGGTTTTATATGGCGAGCTCTCGGATATAGAGCAGCAGAAAATCATTGAGGATTTTGGCCGGGAAAACTCGCCGATCCGCGTTCTTGTCTCGACCGACGTAGGCTCTGAGGGGATCAACCTTCATTATCTCTCCCACCGCCTAATCCATTTCGACATTCCTTGGTCGCTCATGGTTTTTCAGCAACGAAACGGACGCGTTGACCGCTATGGCCAGACTAAAAGGCCGGACATTCGCTATTTGCGCGTCGACAGCTTTAACCACAAGATTAAAGGCGATGGCCGGATCTTAGAAATCTTGGTTAAGAAAGAGGATCAAGCTTATAAGAACATTGGCGATCCTACTTTACTGATGGGCCTCTTCAGCGTCGAGGAAGAGGTATTAACCACGGCCACGGCCATGGAAAATGACCAAAGTCCAGAAGCCTTCGCTAACGAATTGGACCAAAAGCTCAAAGAGTTTGATCCTTTAGAACTCTTGATTAACGCCGCGACCCCTAAGTCCGTGGCCTTAGAGCTTAAAGAAAAGGAGACCCTTTTTAAGGACATAGACTATCTGGAAACGGCTTTAGAGTACTTTGGCGAACCCGCGAGCCTAACTTATCGCAAAATGGACTCGGTTGAAGGGTTAATAATCCAGCCCGGGCCGGATATGGCTAGGCGTTTAGACGCGATCTTGCCCGATGAGGTTAAACCCGAAGACGGTTGGTTACGTCTTAGCCCGGACAAGTCTTATTGCCTTGAGGAGATGAAGCGCAGCCTCCAAAACAACCTTTCCGAGTCCGCCTGGCCAACCGTTCAGTATCTTTGGCGGCTTCACCCAGTAATAGATTGGCTAAGCGATCGGGCTGGTTTATTGTACCGCCGAAACGAGGCTCCCCTAGTCGCCACCACGGGCCTTACCAAATCTGAGGTCATTTTTGTCATGATGGGCCTCATTTCCAATCGCAAAGCCTCGCCGGTCGTGGACTCCTGGTTCGGCCTTAATTTCCTTAATGGTCAATTCGAAAAAGAACTGCCCGTGGAGCGAGTTTTTCAACTTTGCGGGTATAACGATAAGAGTCGACCTAATCAACAGGTTTTAACTGAAGCCGATAGGGCCAAAATCCAAGACCTAATCCCCCTGGCGGTGGAGAAGGCCAAGGCTATTATGGACAAGCGCGCCGCGGAATATACAGAGCGCGTTGAACCTTTAATAGACGCGGAATTGAACAAATTAGGCGAGCTGGAAAAGAAGAAAAAGATCGCTCTAAGCCGGGACGCTAGCCCTAAAAATCAACAAAGTTCAAGAGATATTTCCGACACGTTTGAATCATTCGCGCAATTTATTCACGATTCCATGGAACTTGAAATAAACCCATATCTGCGGATAGTCGTGGCCTTTGTGGGAGTTTAAAGTCATGGCCATGGATCTGACCGGGGTGGACAGCCACAACGAGTATTACTCCAAGCACTACTTCGCCACAATTTTCGAGGAGAACGCCGCTGAGACAATCGCCAACTGGCGCTTAAAAGCCACTGAGTTTAAAGGCCAGACTCCTTGGGCTAAATTTCGCGATTGCGCGAAGCTTTTCCT
Organism: Deltaproteobacteria bacterium; assembly: GCA_031257535.1. Taxonomy (GTDB): domain Bacteria; phylum Desulfobacterota; class Desulfarculia; order Adiutricales; family Adiutricaceae; genus JAIROO01. The sequence goes on along the minus strand of JAIROO010000324.1, from coordinate 234 downwards.
TCAAGGTTATGGGCTAGTCGAAAGCTTTCTTACCACGCCCGAACAAAAGCTTGAGTTTGTCCAAAACTTAGCCAATCACTATCTCACTTCTTTGGGATATCCCGTAAACAAACCCCAATATCTAGAAGTAACCAAGACCCTCTTCGTTCCGGTCTTTCGGGAATATCTTAAAGCCAACGGGGCCCCATTACTGTGGGTCATCCTGTCCGACGACGCTTCTTTTGAGACCGAAGT
>JAIROO010000262.1 GCA_031257535.1 Deltaproteobacteria bacterium | reverse complement strand
CTTACCTAAAAGTTTAGAACAAATAGCTGGTTACCTAGATAAAACTTCCGAATCTGAAGGTTGGTTGGTTATTTTTGATAGGGATAAAAAAAAGTCTTGGGCTAAGAAAATTTATTGGAGAACACAAGAATATAACGGAAAAACTATACATGTTGTTGGTTGTTAACTGCTAGCTTGGTTTTTTAAAAATGAAGTTCCAAATAGATAATAGTTAACTTAATCATTTTACTTTTTTTTCTAAAATCAGCCTCATTATTCTTGTCATATAATAACATAATATTTTTAGACCATTGACATATTTAAATTACCATTTTATAATAAAAAGCATACACGTATTTTCGTTTGTTTTATCATAAACATCTCATGATTGGGCCCCTCCCCAACGCCTCGACGCAGGCAACATTTTTCGACTTTTTAAATCCCCAAATACTTGTCTTTATTAGTTTTAAATAATTAATGATTGATGGTTTGCTATTTGATATATAAATTTAACATATATTTTTAGTATAAATTTAACGTTTATTTTGTTAGACAGATGGAATAGGGACTTTTTTCAACAGCGAAGCGCTTTTAAGATAAAAAAAAGGCGCGGCTTAGATCTTTAGAGACTTAAAAACAAGGGGGCTTTAAAAAAAAGCGTTTTTTTTAACGGCTATTGGCTAGAAGTTACGCGCCACGCCTTATTTAAAGTCCCCTCTAAAGGAGCTTTTTCTCGCCTTAAGGACGGCCCCTTTGGCCAAGAAAACGTTAAGGCCATAAGGTCGTAACCCGCTAATTTTGGGGCGTCGCGCCTAAGCGCTTTGGTCAAACTCTGGCCTAAAGGATCTCGGTGGCCGACGCCTTGGGGGCCAAAAGTCGTCTGGCTAGCCGTGGCCATAAACTGGCGGCCCCGTTCCAAAGCCACTAGCCAGCGGCTATCGCCCCGTAAACGGGAGCCCGAAAGCTTTTTAGCGCGGCCTAAAAGTAGCCGCCACTTCCGCCGCCTTAAGACCCAGGGTTAATTGGATTTTGTTCGTTCGAATTTTGATTACCTAAATTTTGGCTATCTAGATTTTGGTTACCTGAATTAAGGTCCACGTACCGCCCGCCCATAGCCTGAAAAGTCTGATTTTCCGCCATAATCAACTGATAAGTCGCCTGTAAAAGGGCCAGGCTAGAAGAGTTCGCGGAATTAACCGCGTTTAGCCAGTCCGACAATTCCGCGGCCCCAGCCTGATAACGCTCGCGGTAATACGCGCTTATGCCTTGGTTTAAGCGTAACCTTGCCCCAGAATGACTCAAAATTTCCCGTAAAGTTTTATAATTTTTATAATAATAATCCACTTCATTTAAGGCGGTCGAAAGTAATGACTCAAAGTTGAGTCGGGCCGTCTCAAACTCCAACTCGGAAATTTGAACGTTTTTATAAACCCGATAAAAATCTAGAAACGGTAAGCTCAAAGATAAGCCCACGCTCCCTTGGGGGTAATTTAAAGTCTCGCTAAAACTTTCCGCGCTAGAGGCGATGGCGGAACTTAAGCTTATAGAGGGCAGCCAGGCTTTTTCCGAGTTTTTGGCGCTTTTATAGGCTTTAAACAAACGAAACTCCGCGGCCTTTAAATCAGGTCGATTGGCTAAAACGGTTAAGGGCACGCTTAAATCAAGCCCTGGGGGAGTCACCCCCTTTAAAGTCAGGTCTTTAGTCTCAAATTCGTCGGCCGGCCTTAAGTTCAGAAGATTTTTTAGCGTTTGTCTCGCTTCCTCCATTCGCTGTTTAACGTTCAAAACGTCGTCTTTAGCCCCTAAAATAGATTGAGCCGCCTGGAGGGGCTCGACGGCCGCGGCTTGGCCGCTTTCGTGTTTAACGAGGACGATTTTTTCCACGGCTAAGAGATTTTTGAGATTCCGCTCGTTTTCAACTATAGCGTCGTTTAAATAGGCTATATTGTAGTAAGCGTTGATAACCTGGTTAATCAAGGTCAAGCGAGCCGCCTCTAAATCCTCAAGGCTGGCTTGGTACTCCCATTTGGCCACGTCCACGGCCCCGGAGATTTTCCGCCACAGATCCACCTCGTAACTTAAGCCAAAATTGCCCCCAAAACTCCGAGTGGAGGGAGAACTCCGCTCTAGTTCCCGCCGACTTGAGGCCGAAGCGGAGCCACTAAACGTCGGAAAAAGATCGGCTTTCGAAAGGCCCAGCTGAATTAGGGAGCGGCTAAGATTAACGGCTATCTTGGCCAGATCCAGGTTCGCGCTTTCGGCCAGGGCCACAATTTCATTCAGACGCTGGTCGTTATAAGCTCGCCACCAGTTAGGATCCAAGCGATAACGGGCGGCGGCTTCCTTATCGTAATCTAGCCTCGCCGCCAAATCTCGCTCCGGCAATTGAACATGGGCGCACCCGCTAGTTAGGGCGAGAGTTAAGAAGACGGCGAGCCAAATGAGCTTTCCGACCCAAACCAGAAGGAAACGATGACCATTAGGGCTTAAGCGGCCAGAGGAAATAGCCGAAAGCCGCCAAAGATTTAGGGCTAAACCGGCCATAAACCCGCCACTTTAAACTTAGCCAGTCGCGGCCAAGAGCGGTTTACGTCGTTAGATCGAAAAGTACGGCTTGTCATTAAGACCTTCGCTAAAAATAAATCTTTGGCCATAGCCAGTAAAAAGAAGAAAAAAAGGTAAGAGAGCTAAAAAAAATAAATCTTTTCCGTAAAAAATTTGGTGTAATTAAGCGTTTAAACTTAAGAAAAAAGCTAAAAATCCTTTTACATAAACATTTGGTTAAATTATATATCAATCTTTTATAAAATACCGAAAAAATGAATAATAACAATTTTTGTTAAATAACCAAACTTAATTAAGAACTTAAACATGTAAGTCATGTCATCGTCTTATATAAGGTAACTTACGGCTAATAAATAGCTAAAAATGGAGCCTTTAAAAGAAAAATTACAGTTGTCGCCTTAAACGCCCGCCTCAAACCAAAAAAAGGCGAGGTTACCCCTATAAGCCCGAAAAAAACTTCGCCGTCGCCTACTCATAGGCCAAAGCGTCAATGGGATTAAGTCTTGAGGCGTTTCTCGCTGGCAAAAAACCAAACAAGACCCCTATGCCGCTGGAGCAACTCAAAGCCAGAAAAATAGAGCTCGTGGCGAAGGACATGTAGAAGTCCCGGGTAAAATTGTTAAAAATTAAACCCACTAGCCCAGATAAAGCGATCCCCGCGAGTCCGCCAAAAACGCACAACAAGACCGCCTCAATCAGAAACTGCTCCAAGATATTGAAGCGTTTGGCCCCAATAGCCATGCGCACCCCAATCTCCTTGGTTCTTTCGGTGACTGAGACCAGCATTATGTTCATGACCCCAATCCCGCCGACTATGAGCGAAATAAGGGCGATGGACGAGATCAAAATCGTCATCGTGGCCGTCGCGCTTTCAATGGTCTGCCGGATGGTGTCGGTATTCTGAGTAAAAAAATCCTGTCGACCGTTGTGCCTGACGGTCAGAAGGGCGGTTATATTCTTTTCGGCGACCTGGGTGTTGACCTGATCGCTGACCTTAACGATGATGGAGTTAATAAACTTATCCCCGGTAATTTTGTTCATGACCGTGGTGTAGGGCGACCAGAGATTAAGGTTATTGCGGGGACCAATGGCGCTTTCCAAAGGGTTGGTCACGCCCACGACAATCAGCGGCTGCCTATGGAAGATGACGACCTGGCCGATGGGGTCCTGGCCTTCGGGAAAAAGCTCTTTGTAGGCGACGTCGTCCAAAACGACCACCGAGGCCACCTCTTTGACGTCCAAAGTCGTCAAAGGCCGTCCCAGGGCCATGGTTAAGCCCCGGACATCAAAATATTGCTCGCCCACGCCCGACAGCTGGGCGTTTAAGGCTAGATTGGCTCTCACCAATATCCCGTTGGTCGAGCCGCTAGGAGTCGCGCTGTCGATATAGTTTTGTTCGGCCAGCATCTCGGCGTCGGCCACGGTCAGGGTCCGAATCCGACCGCTCCGGCGATCCCCAAAGCCAGTTCCGGGGTTTATAGTGATGGTGTTGGTCCCCAT
>JAIROO010000240.1 GCA_031257535.1 Deltaproteobacteria bacterium | reverse complement strand
TCGATGACATCAATATTACTTGTTGTCACCTCGGTGAAGTTTCCGGGTTTCCAAATCAGGTGATAGACTCTTCAGGAGACTGGCTTGGTTAAACCCAATTGCACAGGTGGAAATTTTTTGAGCCTCTTTATTAGGCCCATTCGCCGCCCATCGAGCTTTTTTGGCGACCAAAAGTTAGGGCCCTTAACCGAGAAACCTTAAGGCGCCTTAAGGCTTTATGTTTTGGCCTTATCAAAAAATGGCCATTATGCCTAAGAAAGTCTTGACCGTGGGCGGGGAAAAAGGCATTATAAAAAAGTTTTTTAAAAAAAGGCCCACCCGGCTAGGCGGGGGACGACGGACGAAAATTTTTTCAGGTTTTTTTTCTCTTTTAGTCTTTTTTTTTAAGTATTTTTATGATAGCGTAGTTTTTTTTCGGAGTCTGGTAAAACAATACCGCCTTAAATTTTATTTATTCGAGCTTTTAAGCTATATTTTTTACTTCTCGGCCGCTCGCGTTTAGTCCCAAAGCGACGGTTAGCCGGGCCGGGCCGACCTGTTATGACTAAACGTTTATTTTCCTAGAAAGGAATTTTATGACTAAAGCCGAATTAGTGGCGAAAATCGCCACGGAAAACAACCTTTCCCAGGCCCAAGCGGCGAAGACAATCAACTGTCTCATCGAAGTTTTGTCGCAAGAAATCGCCGAAAATGGCTCGCAGACCCTCTATGGCCTGGGAACTTTCTCTAAGGTTACCCGGGCGGCGCGGTCCGGCGTTAACCCCAGGACCAAGGAAATCATCAACATTCCCGCCACCAACACCGTTAAGTTTAAATGCGCCCCCTGCTTAAAAAAACGGCTTAACGACAAATAATTATCCGCTTTTAAGGTCTAATAAGGCCTAAAAAAGCGACCAGTCGGAGCGACTATGGCCAGAGTTACGATAGAAGATTGTTTGAAGATGGTGGAAAACAGGTTCGTCCTGGTCCACTTGGCCGCGGAAAGAGCCCGGCAGCTAAAAAAAGGGGCCCGGCCGCTGTCGGTCCGTAACAACAAAGAAGTCGTCCTGTCTTTACGGGAAATCGCCGAAGGCCTAATTACGGGCAAAAACGTTAAAGATTACGAGCCCTCCCCCAACGAAGAGCCCGACAACACCATTGAAATTATCGACGACGATAGTTTAGAGGATTAAGGGCCATTTCTTTTTGGCGGGTCAAAAATCTTGGATTTGGCTAAAGGCCAAAAAAGCTTTTTGACCCGCTTAATTTTTTTAACTAAAAAGCTAACTCCTTAAAAACAATATTTTTTTCCCGCCAAAACCTTTTTTTTCGCCCTTTTTAGCTAAGTCAAAACTCTTGAAAAGCTAACCAAAAGCCAAGCTAAAACTTTTGGCCCTAAGGCCTTTTTTTTGCTATAATCAAGCCGCCTTCTGGCTGAATTCTACCCAAATACGCCGGTGGGCCTTTACTGACCCCTTTTTTTCGCGAAAGGATAAAGCCATGGGGCGTTTGGGAACCTGGGAAATTTTAATTATCGTCATCTTGGTAGCCGTGATTTTTGGCGGCCGCCGCTTACCGGAACTGGGCCGTTATTTAGGTAAAGGCCTGTCTAATTTTCGCTCCGCCGTTAAAGAAGACGACAAGAAAACCCCAACCGAGGAAGAAAAGCCCAAAAACGACGCTGATAGTCCCCGTTAAATTTTAAGTCTCGCTCAGAATAAATACTTTTATGGTCCAAAAGGCCGTTATAAGAGATATTTTTTAACGCATTACTATTTTTGTTTATTTATTTTAACTTTTTTAGTCTATTTACAGACGACTATTTTTGGCCCTTAGTTTTTTTCGTTTTTTTAGCTCACGTTATTTTTTCTTTTAAGCTTTTTTTCTCTTTTTTCGGGGTCTTATGCCTACGTTAATGATCCAAGGGGCCACTTCGGACGCCGGAAAAAGCGTTTTAGCCACTGGCTTATGTCGCTGGCTCAAGCGTCAGGGTTTGGCCGTGGCGCCCTTTAAACCCCAGAACATGGCCTTAAACAGCGCCGTGACCCAAGATGGCGGCGAAATAGGCCGGGCTCAAGCCGTCCAAGCCCAAGCCGCGGGTTTAGAGCCGACCTCCGACATGAACCCGATTCTTTTAAAACCCAACTCGGAAACCGGGGCCCAAATCATTGTCCAAGGCCGGGCCATTGGCGAAATGGAGGCTAAAACCTTTCACGCTTATAAGCCCATCGCCCAAAAAGCCGTTTTAGAGTCTTACTACCGCTTAGCCAGCTTATATCCATATATAATAGTTGAGGGCGCGGGCTCGCCGGCCGAGGTCAATTTAAGGGCGGGGGACATCGCCAATATGGGCTTCGCCGAGGCCGTGGACTGTCCGGTCATTTTAGTGGCCGACATAGAAAAAGGCGGGGTCTTCGCCCATCTGGCGGGGACTTTAATGGTCTTAGCCGAGAGCGAAAAAAACCGGATTAAGGGTTTTGTCGTTAACCGCTTCCGCGGGGACGTCTCGATCTTGCGCCCGGGCTTAACCTGGTTAACCGACTTTACCGCTAAACCCGTATTTGGGGTTCTGCCGTATCTGTTAGGGTTTCATTTAGAAGCCGAGGACGCGGTCGACGGTCGCCAAGCCCCCAAAGTCGATCCCTTTAAGGTGACCGTGCCGATTACGCCCCGGATCTCCAACCACACTGACTTTGATCCCTTACGGCTCAATCCCAAGGTGGAGGTAAATTTCGCGAGGCCGGGTCAGAAGTTTCCGCCCGCGGATCTGATTATCTTGGCCGGTTCCAAAAGCGTCCGCTCGGATCTGGCGTTTTTGGAGGCCCAAGGTTGGGACCAGATCCTCAAACGCCACCTGCGTTACGGCGGCAAGATCTTAGGCCTGTGCGGGGGTTATCAGATGTTAGGTCAAGCCGTCCACGATCCGCGCGGTTTAGAGTCCCAGCCAGGGTCCACTTTAGGCTTAGGCTTTTTGGATTTGGAGACGACCTTAGAGCCAGAAAAGCAGTTAATTAACGTCCAAGGTCAGCTAAATTTAGACTCAAAACCTTTAGTTAAAGGTTACGAGATCCACGCTGGGGTCACCACTGGCCCGGATCTTAAGCGGCCCTTAATTACCCGCGCCGACGGCCGACCCGACGGAGCCATTAGCTTAGACGACCAGGTCGCGGGCTGTTATTTACACGGAATCTTCGAAAACCCCGCGGGCTGTCAGGCCTTACTAAAGTGGGCGGGTCTGACCGAGCCCCCTCTTTTGGACTACTGGAGCTTAAGGGAAGGGAGTATTGATCTTTTAGCCGACTCTTTAGAAAAACATCTTGATCTAACGGCCATTCTTCGAGTTTTAAATGACCAGCCTAACTAAAAACTTCGCCTCGGTAAACCGGTCGGCCCTGAAAAAAAGTAACCCTAAGTACTTAGAGTGGTTAAACACGGCCTCTAAAAACGAAAACGTCAACGTCGACATAGTCTCAGCTAAAGACGGCCACCTTATCTTAACGGTTAATGGCCAGTCCCAGGACTCGCCCCGCTCACCAGTCAATACCGCCAACGAGAATTTTAAAAACTTCCCAGCTGTTCCCCCCAAATACTCCACGTTATGGGTATTTGGCTTTGGGAGTCCTTACCTTTTAAGCGTCTGTCTCCAAAAGGCTAACAAAGTTATGCTTTTGGAACCCCGGGCGACCGTGGTCAATAAAGCCTTAGAAGCCTATGACTTTAGCCAGGCCATCGCTAAAGGCCAGCTAGTTTTCCTGACCCCCTCCGACTTTAAAAGACAAAAAAAGATCAAACGGCTTCTTGCCTTTATCGTCCATAAGCCCTCGGAGAGAGCCTTAAAAGCCCACTTTTCTCGCTATAATGATTTTACAAAAAACATCGACCGCGACCTAATAACTCTCTCCGAAACCCTAATTCCCAAGATTTTGGTAATCGGGCCTCTTTCTGGGGGGCCCGTCTCCATGGGTCCGGCCTTACTAAGAGCCGGGTCCGCTTTAGGTTGGCCTACGCGGCTGGTTCAATGGGAGGAAGAGACCCTAAGATTAGCCCAATCGGCCCTTCAACCAGACTTCGCGGCCACCAGCTTTTTATTTACGAGAGCCCGGACCGAGATCTTAAGGGCCCTAGAGTTATTTAAGCCGGACCTGGTAATCGCCTTAGCCCAGGCCCCTTTAAACGTCGAGACTATTCTTGAGTTCAAAACAATAAGCCCGGCTCTTTGGGCTTTGTGGTTTGTTGAGGATTACCGTCTCTTTAACTACGTGACTGAGGTGGCCCCCGCGTACGATCTTTTTTTCCACATCCAAGGCCCCTTAATGGACGAGGTGGCCAAGGCTTGGGGTTTAAACCGGGCCTATTATCTGCCGCCCGCGGCGGACCCCGACTTTTTTCGACCCCAAAAAGGGATTCCGCCTGAATTCCGGGCTTTAGTTTCCTTTATGGGAGCGGGTTACCCCAATCGGCGTGAGCTTATGGCCAACCTTTTATCCAATTACTGGCTAAAATCCAAAAGGCCCATAAATGGCTTTAAAATTTTTGGCTCTGGCTGGACGGATTGCCCTGAAGAAGTCAGAGCCCGGCTTTTTCAAGAGGGCCGCCGTATAAGCCCCGAGGAATCGTCCTTAATCTACGCCGGGACCGAGGTTAACCTTAATATCCACTCCGCCCATGAACTGGGCTTTCACAAAGAGTCGGCCTTCGTTAACCCCAGAACCTTTGAGCTAGCCGCGAGCGGGGCTTTCCAGCTAGTTGACCCAAGACCCCTTTTGCCCTCGCTTTTTTCGGCCGAGGAAGTGGTGACGGTCGAAGACCCTTTGGAGTTGCCAGATAAGATCGAATATTACCTTGATCGCCCAAAGTTACGCCAAGAAATCGGGCACGCGGCCCGAGAAAAAGTATTAATGGCGCATACTTACGTCCACCGCTTAACCTTTATGGTTCAAAAAGCCAGACGATCCTTTAAGGCCTAAAGCTCTATTTTTGGCTTAATTATTTGACTCATTGTTTTTCTTGATGGCCTCTTCAAAACCCTTTTTTGAAATTTTATGCGCGTGACTTTACTATATAAGCTAATTAAAAATCAAACTTACGCTATATATTGTATATAAAACAGCCTTTAACAATATGAAAGTTTTTATGAAGGCCTCTTTTTTGGCCAATCGTAAATATGAGCTTTTTTGGGGCTTGATATTATGGTTAATATCTCTAATTAGGCCTCAATATAATAAAACCAAGGCCTTAAAAATAGGCTCATGACCGCCCCAAGAAAAGCGAGGCCGCCTTGGCGACCCAAAAAATCCTTAAAGCCAGCCGTAAGCCTTATGAAAAAAAACAAAAAAAAGGCCCCAAAAACTTTAAATTTTTCTTGACACGCGCTCAGAAAAAAGTTATAAACATGTTTTCGCGGAAATTGAGCTTGTGAAGAAAGCTTAATTTTTGGGAAAAAAATAAATTGTTGCGGGGTGGAGCAGTCTGGTAGCTCGTCGGGCTCATAACCCGAAGGCCCTCGGTTCAAATCCGAGCCCCGCTACCAATTATATTTATTTTTGGTTTATAATTTTTCTAAAAAACCAAATATTCTTTTTAATTTATTCTTAAAGCCTCATTCTTTTTTTATGCCAGTTATTGCGGTCATGAATTACAAAGGCGGGGTGGGTAAAACTACTCTTACCGCCAATCTCGCGGCTAACCTGGCATGGCTCGGCCATAAAGTTCTAATTGTTGACGTTGACCCCCAAACCAGCCTCACCTTTTCTTTCGTCTCCCCTGATTATTGGGTAAAAAATCTCGCCAAAAACCTAACTATTCGGAATTTCTTTGACGCGGCCAACGGGGGGCCTCAAGTTTCTTTACAAGATTTAGTGTTCTATCCTGATCCTTTTAAAAAACACCTTTTAAAAAACAACAAAACTGGCGAGCTAGCCTTAATTCCTTCACATTTAGATTTACTACTTACTTGTAGCGAATTAACCGCTAATCTAAATGGCATTAGCATACCACAAATTCGTCGTAAACATATAAAAATGTATACTTTATTGACGGATGAGCTAGATAAAATCGTCAATAATTTCGATTATGTATTTATTGATTGTCCTCCTAATTTTGATATAATAACTAAAAACGCTATTATCGCGTCAAATTATTGTTTAATACCTGTTAAACCGGACCATATATCAATAACAGGTATAAATTTTCTAGTAAGACATTATAACAAACTCTATAAAGAGTTCAACCAAATCCTTAAGGAAGAAAAAATAGTAATACCTTTTAATGTCAATTTTTTAGGTATAATCTTTACTATGGTTCAATATATTAATAATAAGCCAATAAACACACAACTTAGATATATTAATTTTGTCAAAGACGCCAGGGTAATACCTGTTTTTGATAATTTAATAAGAACAAATTACACAATATTCGCTGACGCTTCCGAAAAAGGGATCCCGGTTTCTTGTAGTAATTATACTGATAAATCACATAGATCAATTACAACTGAATTAAATCAATTAACCGAAGATTTTTTAACCAAAATAAATTCGACTTCCGCTCCAAGCTTAACAAAAACATCTGCCACCACCAACCAAACAACGACAACTCAACCACCAAATAACTAATATCAACCCTATAGTTAATGATAATTTATTATGGATATATCAGCAATTTTAATAAAGCTAGCCGCTAAGCTTAAAAAATTATCAGACGAAGATTTGTCTTTAATCGAACAAGGACAATTTAACATAGTTTTTCCAAGTAAAACTACTGATATAAAGGTTCCAAAGAAGCCATTAACAACTAGTTCTATTAATTTAGATCAAATATTTGATCAATTAAACAACTCAAACTCTCGCGAAGAGTCTTTTGAAATATTTAAAAAACATAAATTAACTAAAAATGATATATCTGCCATAGGTCAACGTTTTAATATTCTATTTAAAAGTAAAGACACAAAAGATTTTATGGTAGAAAAAATCGTACACTTTACTATTGGCAACAAATTAGATAATAATGCCATCTTAGGCATTTAAAAATTGTCTTAATTTTAATATACTATACTTGTATTTTATTATATATATAAATACTTTCAAATATAAAATCCGCAAAAAAACAATTATTCACTCCTAAGAGAGATATTAACCGTTCGTCACGTCCTATTTCCCCTTCTATTATACCTATTCGCCTACAATATGTTAATTTTATATTCTATAACTTGCGTATTAAATTAAATAATCTAAATAATAGTACAATTTTTATTGGCTAGAGGCTCCCTTTTGGCTGGCTAACCTCCCCATTTTGGCTGACCATTACAAACCGGGCTCATTTCTCTGTGACCAAAGCCCGCCATTTTGGCCCATTTCTCTGTGGCCAAAGCCCGCCATTTTGGCCTATTTCTCTTTGGCCACAATAATTTAGCCATTTTGGCCCATTTCTCTGCGGCCAAAGCCCGCCAGTTTGGCCCATTTCTCTTTAGTCATAATTTAGCCATTTTGGTTATTTCTCTTTGGCCAAAATCCTTTTAGCCAAAAACCGGCAAAGACTAACTCCCCTTTTACCCCCTAAAATCCCTAAGCGCGCGTAGCGGCCAAAGATAATTAAAATTTATGGAATGAATGATAATTATCCATTCCAGACTATCACAATAATCCCAGCGGAACTGTTTTTTTTCAGGCACCCAAACTTACAGCAATATCTAAGAGCCGTATTTTAGGGCCTATCGCTGACGATATCATAACTTTAACAATGATTGATATGATCTTTTTTTTTCTTTACTTGTCTAGTTTTTTATGTGACAATCGCAAGAAATGTCCTATTCAGCCAGTAATTCTCTGAAGGCTATGGAAGTTTCCCTGACTAAGTTAGGACTAAAAACGAGAGAATCTTTGGCTGGAAATTTTCTGACTAACAAGGTTTTGGACTTAGCAAATTATGGAGTTCGGGATTAATCATTATCACCTAAATAGTTAGGAAATTTTCTAATTTTCTTAACTATTTTTAATAGAGAAAAATAATGACCCACAAAATACTCGTTCAATGTCCTTCATTTAAAAAGATTAGGTCCGATAATCTTTTCTACGCTGATAAAACTGAATATATATATAATCTTGTTAGCGACTCTCAGCCTAAACTTCTTTGCCGGCCCTTTGGCTTTGGCAAAACCCTTTTAATTGATACCTTAGAAGAACTCTTTAATGGCCAGCGGGAATTATTCGCGGGTCTGTGGATCGATTCCTCGGATTACCAGTTTATTAAGCACCCTATAATTCGCTTAAACTTAGGTTTCGCGGAACCCCTAAACTCGGAAGAACTCTGGACCCAGATTGTTAACGTCCTCCAAAACGTCGCCAAAAGCGAAGGCCTCCCCATTGTCCACTTAAACCCGCACCTCCCTTTCGAAGATCTGATCTTTAACCTTTATCGCAAATATAATCCTCGCGACCCAAAAACCGAGGGCGAAGAGCCAAATGGCGACCCCGGGGGAGTCAAAGTGGTCGTTTTAATCGACGATTACGACGCCCCGATCTTAAATCTCTTAGCCGAACCGGCTAAGGCTTTCTCGATCCAAAAAAATCTCTTTAGCCTATATCGTTCTTTCCAAAATCTGGAAAAGTACTGCCGTTTCATCCTCTTAACCGGCCAAACCAACTTAGGCTCTTGTTGCGACGGGGTCGGCTTAAGCTACGCGTCCGATATTTCTTATCAGGCCAAATACGCGGGGCTTTGTGGTTTTACCCAGGCTGAGACTGACCAATTAATCGCCGACCAATTCCCAAGTTTAGCCCCGGCTCTGACCATGAGGAACCAGTTTAAGCCCGGCCAAACCATGGCTGATTTAAAAGATTTAATCGCCACCTGGTACGATGGCTTTATTTTCGATGGCTCGACGATCTTTGACGACAAAACTAAGGACAAAATTACCCGGGTCATGTGTCCTTATTCGATTTTAAGCTTTTTCGCGAAACAAACTTTTGACCTCTACTGGCTCTACGCCCAAAACGACGACTTTTTAAAGGGAGTCATCGCCCAAAAACCCGAAAGGTTTATTGGCGACGACTTTTCCAGCTACTCTAAACTCGCCTTGTGCCACGCGGAAAACCCACCCATGGGCCCCCTTCTTTTTCAGACTGGTTACTTGACCTTAAAAGAGGTGAGCTTAAGCCATGGCCTCATGAGCTACGGCTTCAAACCCCCGAACCTGGAAATTAGCCTCGGCTTTAGGGTGGCGATTTTAGAAACTTTGTTCAACCTAACCACGATCGAGGAAATCGAACACACCCAATTCAAGATCCAAAAGTCGCTGGCCAGCCACGACCAAGTCGATTGGGAAGAAGCCTTCGCTCTAGCCGTGGCCCGCTTAACTTTCCGGCCGCCTCGGCCAGGCGACTTCTTCTACCGGCTAGTTTTCCAGCTCTTCATTTACTGCCTCGGCTTTGAAGTGGACCCCGAAGATCCAGCCAATCACGGCCGTCTAGAACTAGTGAAAGAAACTTTCGCCGCCAAAAAAAATCGGGCTGGCCACCCTCCCCAATTTGAGCCATTTTTACCTTAAAGAGTTTTTTTTAAAGATTTTTAAGCTCCTTTAGCCCCGTTCGCCTAAGAACTAAAGGGGCGACGCGGCCATATTGATAACAAAGGGCTCCCGTAGCTAACTTTCGGTTGGCTCGCGTCTTAGGGCCAGCGTTTTTTTAGGTCATCTATTTACTCCCTTAAGCGCTAGTAGACGCCTAAAATCCGGCCCAAAATTATCACGACCCTTCGTGAACTTAAAGGTTTCCGCCTTTTTGCGTAAATGACAAAAAATATGGTTTTAAAATGAAAAAATAGGTATTGACAAATCCAGAGAATGTGGCGTAAATTAGTTTTAATCACACAAGGGGAGACTTATGGCTTTTCTTTATTTTGGAAAAATAACTAACGCTAAGGGTATAACATACCATTATATCTGGGAGTGTACTGCCTTTAGAACCTCATCTGGCACGACAAACTCTAAAAAAAATGTTGGACATTATGATCCTATCGAAAAAATAGCATATTTTAATAATGAATATTTAGAAAAGCATATTGTAAATGGTGAATTAGATATTAAAGTTCCTGAAGGATATAGCATTGCCAATAAAAATGATTTTGTAAAATTATATTCTAAAAGAGATATTAGTCTTTCTAACGATAAAGAACTTGGTTGTTTTTATTTATTGAAAGAAATTGCTAATAATATAGGTCTTGTTGATTGTTTATCAAGTGTTTTGCCTTTTTTATGGCAAAAAGTAATTATGTTATCATTTTTTTTACTTTCTACAAATGACCCTTTTCAACATTGTTCCGACTGGATTAACGCTACTGACGGCTTTAATGTTGGAGATATGTCCTCTCAACATATTAGTCATTTACTCAGCCAAATTACAAAAGATCAAAGATCATCTTTTTATGATAAATGGGCTGAATATAACTTAAATGAAAAATATTTAGCTATATGTATTGCTTCAAAATCATCTTATTTAGAACTAATTGATAATACCGAATATGATGACAATATATGCAATAATCAATTAACTAAAGATAATATTTGTATATTAATGGACCACTCTAGTTTGCTGCCTATATCTATTGTTAACTATCCAAAAAGTTCTAATGATGTTAACGTTCTTGATAAAACAATTAAAAATTTATCTTCAATCACTAATACTAATGAATTATCGTTAATATTAGATAAAGAGTTTTACTACGAAGAAAATATTAACTTTTTATTAAAATATTACCCAAAGGTAAAATTTATAATTTCATTGCCTTTTACATCTAGTTTAGCCAATGAACAACTTCTTAAATATAAAGACAATATCGTTTCACCGAAAAATGTATTTCAACATAACGAAACAGCTCTATTTTCTAAATCTGAGTCATATCTTTGGGATTTAAATAATAATATTAATATTTTTAATTATTATAATTTAAGTAAAAATTCAACTTCTCGTCTTCAAAATTACAATAACGCTCTTGAACTATTTAATAAAGCCAGTATTATTCCTATTAAATATATAAATAACATGGATTATTGTAAATATTTAGATTTTAAAAAAGATAATGAGACTAATTTAATTGAAGTCACCATGTCAAATGAAAAAATTTTACAATTATCACAATTTTCTGGTTGGCTTACTTTAATCACAAATGATGATATAAGTTTTTTAGATGCTATTAATATTTATAGGCATAAATATATTATAGAAAAATGTTGTTTAAATTTAAAAAGAAATCATCAATTAGATACAAACAGATCAAAAAGTCAAAATACAATTGATAATATATTTTTTATTTCTTTTATATCTCTAATATTGGTTTGTAAAATTCATCAAGTTATGTTTAATACAGATTTATATAAAAAATATTCTATTGCAACGCTACTTAACACTTTAAAAAGTTTTAAAAAACGAATTATAAATGATGATATAATTTATAACACTATCACAAATGAACAAAATGAAATTTTTAAGGCTTTTGGAATAGACATTGATGATGGTATTATTTTATAATATATATAACGCATTTAAATATCTAATTTTTAGCCTTAGCGGTCTGACTAGTCTTTCTCGCTATTTAGCTCGTTTTTTGGCTATCGGACGCGTTGACCCCGTTCTTTAACCGACCAACAATAGGCTGACCTATAGATTTTAAGTAACGGAAAAGGGTTAAAAACATTATACTCATAGTCTATTATTAATATTTATCATTTTAAATACTTATTTTTATCTATAATATTATTTATAGCCAATTTAAAATATATTTTTAGACAATATCTAAACAATATCCACTTAACGCCAATTATATCTTCCAAAAAATAATCTTTTAGCTCGATTAAAAAAAGGTGTTTTTAATAAATCAACGTGCTATTATGACTTGAAACAAAATTTAAGCCGCCTCCCTAAAAAAACCGATCATTATCGTTAAGCCAAAAAGTCTAACGGCCGAGGCCCATTTCTTAGGGTGAGAAAAATTTTAATTAGCGCGCTTAGGCTTAAAAGGCGGCTAAAATTTGTTGAGCCTGAAAGTTTTTTTTGGCTACCGAGTAATCCAGACGGAAAATCTAATGAGCTTTACTCCCTTTAAAATCGTCAACGTGGACGTCCACCCTCAAGAGGAACTCTTGGCCAAGCTCCGCCAAGTCGTCATGCTCAAAGACCGGACCGCCTACCCTTATAAAACGGCCACCCTTGCGGTGACGACCTTGCCTTGGTCGGAGATCCGGCCCGCCCAGCGCTATGTCTTAGCCGACGGCTTGGCTAAAATCCACCATTTAGAGTGGGAACTAGCCGAGCGCGGGATCGATCTTTTTAACCTCGAGGGTTACCTAACCATTCTGACCGACCAAAGCGTTTTTCCCGTCGACGTTTTGCCCCCCATCGTGGAGACCATCAACGAAGCCGATGGCTCATTGATTAACGTGGTTAACGACGGGGCTCACCGGTTATACGTGGCCCGTTTAGAGTGGCGGCGGCCTAAAATTGTCTTAGTCCGGGATCTGCCGGCCCAGTATCCTTATTACGCCTATCCCATCCCCGACGAGCGACCCTGGGAGTCAATGGTCTTAGTCGAGGGCGAGACCATTCCGACCAATCTCGTCAAAAAGTGGCATCGGATAGAGGACAATAAGCGCCTCTACCGGGACTTTAACTCGGCTTTCCAAAACGTGGGCGGCCCCAGAGGCCAGGGTTAATAGCTTGACCTTATGTCTTTAGATCGCCCGATTCTCGATCTAAAATCCGAAAGGCTCATCAAACGACCAAATTGGGATGAGTACTTTTTGGCCATGGCTAAAGTCGTCAGCTGCCGGTCCACCTGCTCCTCGCGACCAGTGGGCTGCGTCATCGTTCGGGAAAACCGGATCTTGGTGACCGGCTATAACGGGGCCCCATCTGGAGCCCCCCACTGCACGGAGCGGGGCCAAAACGGGGAGATCTTCTGCGCGCGGCGGGCTGTTTTGGCCTCGGACGAGGACAAACAAAATATTTGCCCCAGCGTCCACGCTGAGGAAAACGCAGTGGCCATCGCCGAGCGTTTTAACTTAACGCGCCTTTTAGTGGGCAGTACCCTTTACACTACCTTAGCCCCGTGCGTCCGCTGCACGGAGCGGTTAGCCGCGGCGGGGGTCAAAAAGGTCTATTTTGAGTTAGCCTATGAGTCGGTTAATCGCGAGCGGGACTTACAATGGCTTAAGTTAGCCCAAGACTCTTTTGAGGTCTTTGAGCGAATCTCCTTAACTGGCTCGGCTTTGGACAAAATCGCGAGCTCTCTAATGAACGTCACCTCCGAGCGGCTGCTACCGTCGGCCTAAAGCCCTAAAACAATGAGGAATATGAGGATAGCTACGCCATGCTAAAATTCCAATGGGCGGTCGAGGCGAGTAAGGTCAGACTCATAAACCCCCTAGGGACGGTGGCCATCTGCTGCCTGTGGACCCCGGTTAGCCACTTGGAAAAAAACTGGCGCGAAAAGGCCCCTTCGCTTTTAGAGCCCACCTCCCCCTTAAGCCTGGTGGGGGGGTTATACGGCGGGGGGCTAAAAATCATGCTCCGGAACCTCCACCATAACCCCCAAATCGACACGGTGATCCTCTTAGGCAAAGACTTTTCCGGGGCGGTGGAGCATTTAGTCAATTTTTTTCAGGGCGAAACCATAAAAACCGGTCAAAAACAGTGGTACGCTTTTAACGACGGGCGAAAAGTCGAGTTGGAAAAACTTCTCATCCCCGGGGCTGAGACCTTCTATAGCTTAGACGAGCTGATCCAACCCGAGCTTTTCTCCCGGCCGCCCCAAATTATCGACTGGACTAAAGACCCCGATAACGTCGCCCCCCAAAAACTCCTGGACTTTTTGGCTGGTTACGCCCCTCATCAACCAGCCCCTTTGTCGCGACCAGACCCCATCCCCTTACCCAAGCCTTTAACCAAGACCTTTCCTTCGGAGCTAGCCGGCCAAGTCATCGTCACCGACTCCATTTTAGAGGGCTGGGACGAGCTTTTATACCGTTTATACCGGTTTGGGCCCTTAATCCGCCTAAGAAACGGCAAAGAAAGACGCGAGCTTTTAAACGTTAAAGTGGTAGTGAAAAATCCCGGCCAGTACTCGTCTACGGATTTGGCCCAAAGAAACCTCCCGGAGTCTTTGATCCTGGCCTACCAAGAGGATCTCTTAAAAAGCGAGTTAGAGCCCGGCGGGAGTAGCTACACTTACGGCCACCGCTTAGGAGCTTATTTTGGCTTAAACTTATTGGCGGGAGTCGCCCGCGATCTAGCCCAAAATCTGGACTCCCGGCACGCCTACGTGACTTTGTGGGACAACCTTAACGACCCCTTTGGCTCCGACGCGCCCTGCTTAGTCACCCTTTTTTTTCGAAAAATAGGGGCCAGCGTCCACTTAACGGCCACTTTTCGCTCCCACAACGGGGCTCGAGCCTGGCCGGTCAACTGTTTTGGCCTTTATGGCTTAAACCGCCACGTTTGCCAAAAAGCCAACGCCGACCCCGACCGAACCGAGCCTAACGACTTAAGCCCAGGGCAATTAATCGTCATCTCCCATTCAATTTCTTTGGACCCTTCGGAATTGACTGAGGTGGAAGAGCGCCTTTTAAATTACGAAACACGACCCTATAAGATGACTAAAGATCCTAATGGATATTTTAAACTAGCTATTGACCCGGAAAAAAAGGAAATCGTGGCCTTTCTTTTTAACCATGAAGACGAGATGGTGGCCGAGTACCGAGGCCGGACCGCGACCGAACTAAGTCAAATCCTTTGTAATCGTCTGGCTATCGCCGATATTGGCCACGCTTTGTACTTAGGCGGCCAACTGGAAAGAGCCTGGCGAGCTTTGGAACTGGGGCAAGAATACGTCCAAGACAAGACCAAGCCAAATTTCTAAAATTTAGGGGTTTTAAGGTTTTTTTGGAGCCTATAAGGGCATGGATTACTTAAAAGACTTAAACGAAAGCCAACTTCTCGCGGTTCAAACGACCGAAGGGGCGGTGCGGGTCGTGGCCGGGCCAGGCGCCGGGAAAACCAAGGCTTTGACCAGTCGCTACTGTTACTTAGTCGACGCCATTGGGGTCGCCCCCGGTCAAATTCTGACCTCGACCTTCACCAACAAAGCGGCCAAAGAAATGCGGCGGCGGGTTCGCGACTACTTGGGCGATCTGGACGCGGGCTATATCTGCACTTTTCACTCTTTTTGCGTCCAATTCTTACGCGAAGAGATCCACGTCCTTAATTTTCCCCAAAATTACCTTATCTTAGACACCGAAGACCAAAAACAGATCTTAAACCAGATCTTCGCCGACCTAAACATTGGCCTTCGGGAGCTAACCATTAAAACGGCCTTAGACAAGATTTTAGAGGCCCGCAAGCTGAACGCGGTCACCTATATCGACTACTTTTACCAACTCGACAACGAGGTCATAAAAAAGGAGTTTGAGATGCCCTCCTTTCGGGACGACGCCATCTTTTTACGTTATCTTTACGCCCAGAAAAAGATCTATGGCTGCGATTTTAACGATCTTATCGCTTTTACCGTCTACATTTTGGAGCGTTTTCCAGATATTCGCCTAAAATGGCAAGAGCGCCTTCAGTACGTGATGGTCGACGAGTTCCAAGACGTCTCCGCCCGCCAGTATCAGCTAGCCCGTCTTTTGGCGGGGCACCACGGCAACATTTTCATCGTCGGCG
>JAIROO010000289.1 GCA_031257535.1 Deltaproteobacteria bacterium | reverse complement strand
GATTTAAGTCCGCGAAAGCGAGGTAAGCCCCCGAAAGGTCAACCGCCTCAAGTTTGGCGAGCTTAAAACTCGCCCGCGACAAGTCCAGGCCGTCAAAAACCAGGCGCTCGCCTTGTTCGCCTTTGGACGTGACCCAGAGCTGATGGAGTTTTAGGGCCTTGTTAATAAGATCTTTCATCTTCGCCATTATAACCGCCTATATTCCTTAAACGCTAGAGATAAGCGTCGTTAAAAAATAATAATTGATAAATTTTAAGTAAAATATAAATGTTTATGTTAACAGGTTATTTACGGCTTGTTATTAATAGCTAATATTTTAACATTATTACAAAAATTATTAGCCAAGCTTTTCAAGGGCTTGATCCAGAAGGCTCTGACTCGCTATAATTAGTCCAAGCGAAACTTTTCGGGATCGGAGCTTATCCCCGGTCGCGAAGGTTTATGGGCGTTTTTGGCGCGTTTTTGGCTTATTTTTGTTTTCGCCATAAACCCCACCCCCTTGGAGTTGGCCATGGCCCTAGAGTTTTCCGAGTCCATAATCGCCGTCGTCGCGGAAAGGAAGATCCAAGAAGCCATGGCCGAGGGTCAGTTCGACAACCTGCCTGGCGAGGGCCAACCTCAAAACCTCGAAGATTTGACCGGGATCCCCGAAGATCTTCGCCTTTCCTATATTATTATAAAAAACGCTGGCTACGTCGACCCCAATTCCGCCCAAGCCGGGACGTTCGGCTCTCTTTTGGCCGCGGCCCCGGAAGAGGCCGAGTATTTCCGGCGTTTAACTAAGTTAAATCTACGTTTAAGATCCCGCTCAAAGCGAAAAGCCGTTGACCGTTTAACCGATTCCACCTACTTAAGCCAGATCCTCCAAAAGATTTGAGGAGCCGTTTTTTGGGCTTTTCTCCCCTTTAACTCGTTTTTTTGGGCCCCATTTTTCTTCTAACGTTTTTTTCTTCAGCCTTCTAACTCTCTTTTTCTGGCCCATCCCTTCCCAAATATGTAACTACGGTTACGGCAATCTACAAGCGTTTGGGTAAAATATCGCCCTTAAAGCGCTTAAACTTTAACTACCATTATCGACGCCCCTTTTTGGGGTTACGCCTATATCGCCTTTATTACCTTACTTAAACCTTTTAAGGAGACGCGTAAATGGCTAAAATTAGTCAAGAAATTCGGGATTTCGTCGCGGGTAAGTTGGCCTGGGTGGCGACGGCCAATTCCTCGGGCCTCCCCAATCTCGCCCCCAAAGGCACTTTAGAGATCGTCGACGACGAGACCATTGTCTTCGCCGACCTTTTTTCTTTAAAAAGTCGGACTAATCTGACGGTCAACCCCCATATAGCCGTGGCCGTGGTTGAGTCCTCCCCGCCTAATGGGTATCAGTTT
This sequence comes from Deltaproteobacteria bacterium, assembly GCA_031257535.1. Taxonomy (GTDB): domain Bacteria; phylum Desulfobacterota; class Desulfarculia; order Adiutricales; family Adiutricaceae; genus JAIROO01. Next base: position 3,737 of record JAIROO010000289.1, on the reverse strand, counting down.
AAAGGCCAGGCCGAGATGATCGACTATGGCCCGGACTATGAGGCCCTAGTCAAAAAGCTCAGCGAAGCCGCGCCTGGCCTTCCTAAGCCCGCCTATCTCGTCCGGATGAAAGTCACCGAGATTTATAACCTGGCTCCCGGTCCTTTGGCTGGTCGGAAAATAGCCTAAAAACTTATAGCCTAAAAAAACCGGCCGCTCCTTTTTAGGTTTAAGCCTTTTGGGGCGGCCGGCGAGATTTTTGGAGCGACCATGCCCTGTCCCTGCGATTCTTTAGCCCCGACCTCTGACTGGTCCGAGGCGTGCGTCGGCCATCTGTGGCTTTTTAACGGCTTAAACTCCCAGGAACTAACAGCTTTGGCTAGCCAAGCCAACCGGGCGCGGTATCGACCTGGTCAAGCCGTCTTTACGCAAGGCGATCGGGCCCGCAGCCTTTTTCTCATTAAAAGCGGGCGCATTCGTTTGGCTCGAGCCATGGACAATGGGGCCGAGATCACCTTAGACATCCGCAAACCCGGGGATTTTTTAGGGGAGTACCTCTTAAACGATCTAGACCAAGCTTACTACTACCCGGTCAGCGCCTGGTGCTTAGAAGAAGTGGTCACCTGCGGTTTTACCCGGCCAATTTTTGAGGAGCTGGTCTTAGCTTATCCAGCTATAGGCCTAAAAGTTATCAAAAACATGGCTGGCCGCATCGCCTCCTTGTCCGACCGCTTAGAGGCGATGGCTCAGCTCCACTTGGACGAAAAAATCTACGGGGTCTTATTAAACGTGGCCCGGGAGCATGGCCAAAAAGAAGAGGGTCGCTACGTTCTTGAGATCCCCTTAACCCACGAGGACTTAGGGTTTTTGGTGGGAGCCCATCGGGTGAGCGTGACTCGGACCATGAAAAGGCTAAAAGAGTCCGGCCGGATCAAAAGGAGCGGTAAGTCCCTCATTATCCACGGCGAGGACGGTTTTAGGCACTAAACAAACTAGCTCTAAGATAGGTAATTTAAAATAAAATAACTTTAAAAAATCTATATAAGCTTATTGATTTTAAATATGCTATATTAAAATTAACTAAAAGACGCGTAGTCGCTAAAAATGGTCGGAAAAATATTTTTAAGCTCTAATCAAAAGACCAAGATCAAATCATTGAAAAATAAAGCGGCCTAAAATCAACTACTTAAGTTTTTTGGTTGACGACGAAGGCCTTAAAAAAGGGACGATGGCCCCTCGTTTTTTATTGGCTGGCCTATTTTTGCTGGCCAAAAAAGACCTCTGTCGCCTTTGGCCACCTATTTTATGGCTCAATCCCCTGGACCGCAAAATACTCCCTTAAACAATATCATATTTAAAATATAATCAACAAAAAATACGATAGTTACTAGTCCTTTTGTGTTATTTACTGATTATATTAACTAATTAACTTCTGAAGAACTTAAACAAGTTTTTAGATATTAATCTAAAATTTATTATATTAAACTAATATAGAAATTTAACTATCTAAATTTACTATATAATTATATTTTTATGATTTAAAATGAAAAATTAGATATATTTAGAAATAAGTATAACGGCAATAATTTGAATAGTATTTAATACTTATTCTGTAGTAAATACTAACATTAAATTCATTTTTATGCTCGTTATTAAGCTCATTATTATATTAGGTATTAAACTCATTATTAAGCTACTTCTTTGTTTACGAATAGGGAAGTTAAGGGTCTTAAGGGTTATAAATCTAACCTTAAATCAGGCCTTAATCACCAAAGGCTAAAAGTCCTTATCCCCGCTTTAAAAGAGTAGTTTGTGTTATGATAGGCTACGTTTAATAAAGACAGCCTTGGCCCGCTGGGGGATTTTTCCGCCAAAAGGTTTAGAGGCGTAAGGAGTCGACCGCGTGGGTCTGGGTTGGAAAATATTTTTCTCCGTGACGGTTTTGGCTCTTTTAATTCCCGGTTTGACCTTGGACTTTATGGTTCCAGGCTCGACTTGGGCGCGCAAGTCTTGGTCCTTAATTGAGATTTTTTTAACGGTTATGGTGTTTCTCCATTTATGGCGGCGAAAACCCATTTTTCAGTTTTTGGCCGATTTAGCTAACGCGCCTTTGGCTAAGGTGAACCTGTTTCTTGCGCGGGGTTTGTTCGTGGTCTTAACTTTAGATCTTCTACGGTTGGCTATTGGCCAGGGCTATTTTGGCCCACCCGCGGCTCCCTATCTTGAGGCTTTAAACCCTTCCTTTTTAAGCGTGGTCTTGATTTCTCTCACGGTGGCCCATTTTATAAACTGTAAACCTTTACCAATCCACTTAGTCTTTTTCGTGGTCGTCGTCCTAGTCGCGCACCAGTTCCTTTTGTGGTTAAGCAAAGACATTTTTCTGGCCCGCTTTCAGGCCGCGATTTGGGGGGCTTTAGTCCTTTTCGCGCCGGGTCGCTTAAAGTTAAAGCTCTGGATTTTGGCTTTCGTTATCTTGATTTGGGGGAGCGAGTCTTTGGTTTTGAGCTCGACCTTCTACCAAAATTTAAAGTGGCCCTGGCCTGATCCCCAAGCCGACCAGTTGAGCGTGGCTTACGACGTCTTTTTAAGTCAGGCCGCGATTTACGCGAGCGGCGACTGGGGTTTAGGCCTTTCTTATTTTGATAAGCTCGATCTTTTTCGGCCTGGTCCCATCGCCGCTTACGCCTTGCCTTATTTAACGGTCTGGCTAGGAGCCCATGGGGCCAGCCTGTATCTAGCTCTCCAGGCGGTCTTTTACAGCGCTTTATCTTTTGGCTCCCAAAAAATAAGGCTTTCCTGGCCGCGGGTGGCGTTTTTTTGTTTAAGCTGCCTTTTGACCGCGAACTTGCTTTTAGGCGTCTTGGCCGCCACCGGGGCCATGGGCTATTACGACCCTTTGGGTATAGCGTTTGTGGGTAACAATCAGGTCGGGGCTTTATCTTTGGTCTTGGTTTTGATTTTAACGGTTTGGTCGAAAGTCCCGGCCGATAGCTAAATTACCCTTGTCGCCCCTAATGGCCAAACGTCTTTACTCCCTAAAGGATGAGCCAAACGTCTTTAAGTTCGCCAAAAAGCGAGCTCAACGTCTTTTAAGTTCGTTTAATAGCGGCTCAAACGTCTTTTAAGTTCGTTTAATAGCGGCTCAAACGTCTTTTAAGCTCGTTAAAAGGACGGGCCAAACGTCTTTTAAGCTCGCTAAAAGACTGGTTAAACGTCTTTTAAGCTTGTTTAAAGACGAGCTGAACGTCTTTAAGTTAGTTAAAAAACTGGTCAAACGTCTTTTAAGTTCGCTAAAAGACTGGCTAAACGTTTTTTAAGTTTGTTAAAAGATTGGTCAAACGTCTTTAAGTTCGCTTAAAAACGGACTAAACGTCTTTTAAGCTTGTTAAAAGACGGCCCAAACGTCTTTTAAGCTCGTTAAAAAGGACGGCCCAAACGTCTTTTAAGCTCGTTAAAAGGACGGCTCAAACGTCTTTTAAGCTTGTTTAAAGACGAGCTAAACGTCTTTAAGTTAGTTTAAAAACTGGTCTAACGTCTTTTGAGTTCGCTAAAAAACTGGCTAAACGTTTTTTAAGTTTGTTAAAAGATTGGTCAAACGTCTTTAAGTTCGCTTAAAGACGGACCAAACGTCTTTTAAGCTTGTTAAAAGACGAGCCAAACGTCTTTAAGCTCCATAAAGGACGGGAGCCATGACCTAAAGTCGATAGAGGATAAAGGCCTTGACTTCCTCCCCTGACTAAAGTCAGGGGATTCCGACC
>JAIROO010000117.1 GCA_031257535.1 Deltaproteobacteria bacterium | reverse complement strand
ATCGGGCTCGCTCATTCCTTTGGAGCCGAGATACTCGACCCGTTCCTCAAACGCGTCGCCGGCTTTCAGCAGCGCGCCGAGAAAATATCGCGTAAACGGGATATAGTCGCTCGCGTTGTCACGCCAATTCGCGGAACTCTCCCGCAAGGCTTGGTAATAGGCGTCCTTGTCGTTCTCAATCAGTTTTTCTAGGCTGACAAACTTACCGACGATATACCCAGCGCGGTACAGGAGCAGGAGCGTCAAAAGGCGGCTCAGACGTCCGTTACCGTCAGTAAACGGATGGACGCGGAGGAAATCCAGAACGAACATCGGTATCAAGAGAAGTGGGTCGAGTTCGTCTTGACGTAGACTTTCGTCAAACGCCGCGCAAAGCCTATCCATGGCCTCGGGAGTCAAAAAAGCTGGCGTAGGCCGGAAGATAATTTTCTTCTCGCCTTGTTCGTCCGTTTCGGCGATGTAATTGTCGGATTGTTTATAGACGCCGCCAATAGAAGAACGCGTAAACACGTACAGTCGCCTGTGCAATTGCAGGATAATATTAGGGCGCGGCTGGATATAGTCGTAGCTCTCATTAATCGTCGCGAGAACGTCGCGATAGCCGGCGATTTCTTGCTCCGCGCGGTTACGTGGCGCGGAATTGTCGAGGACGAGTTCTGTCAGCCGTTTGTCGGTGGCGCTTATACCCTCAATGCGGTTGGACGCGCCCACGCTTTCTACTTTCGCGATTTCAAAAAGTGTCGTCAGCGCGTCGGCGTGGGCTTCAATGTACAATTCCTGCTTGCCTTTGTGTTCGTGAATACTCGTCAACATAAAGACAATATCCGGCGTGAGCAAGGTCTTGGGTAGTTCGGCGTAATCAAATATTTTCACGAAAATCTCCTTCATGAGCCTTAATCTCAATCAATATAACCTATAATGATTGAGATTTCTAAGGCCTGGATGAGATTATTAGTAGCGACGACCTTAACATTTCGCGATTACTACCGCGCAAAAGGCGACTTTGGAGGATTAAGTCGCCTAAAAGCTCAACGCTTTCCCTTAGAGCGTATTTTAAATACTTAGTCGCCCCACCAATAGCGTGACGGCGCGAGTTTTCGTCTAACTCGACTTATAAGCTCCGACCTTCGACCGGGCCAAGACTATCGTCAGGGAGTAAAACGGCTAAGGCGTCAAAGGTGGATTGCGTCAAGGGGCGTTGGAAGAAGGTTTAAAGGTCAAAGCTCAAATAGCTTTTTTGACCCCATTTTAAACGGTCTAAAAGGACTATCTCGCTAACGCTCATGAACAAAAGCCAACGGGGTGGCTCTTTTACGTCAAAAAAGATCTTGGTAGCTAAAGCTTCATTATAAATAGGCGTCTTTTCAAAGACCTTGTCCCCAACTTCGTTAACGGACGTAGCCGTTTTTGGCCTTTTCAAGGTTCTTTGCGCTTGTCTTCTCCTCGACCGAGATCCCTATCGCGTTTTCAGGCGGGTTGAGATAGTGCCCTATGACTTCGGCCGCCATTTTCAGCGAAGTGGGAATCCGCGCTCGCGCGTCATTTTTTCTGTCTTTGAAGGCGGAACCCCCGCTCTCGGAGGATCCGCCAAACGGCGTCGTCCGAAATTCCGAGGGCCGAGGCGACGGATTTTCCGTCCCAGGTGGCCTGCTCCTTCGGCGGCTGTTTTTCCAGGAGAACCATAATAGCGTTAAAAAATTGGACTTATTGGCTAATTAAGCCTGGAGCGGTCTGGGCTCGGGCGCGCATGACCCGGCCAGAGTCGCCGTAGTCGCTAACCTGGTTAAAGATCTCCGCGGCCACGATCTGGGAGTTAGGCCCTAAGGCGGCCAAAAGGGTGGCTTTGGCTTGCTCTAAGTCAAAGCGGGCGCCAATTTTCTTTTGGATCCCCAAAGTCGGAATGGACAAGGTCCCCGTGGCCGTGTCGGCGTAGAGTTCGGCTTCGGTAGTGGGGCGAGCTAAGGCCGCGCCGAGAGCGTTGGCCGTGGCCGCTTCTTTCGGAGCCGTGGCCGGGGCCCCTAGGGCCTCGGCCACTAAAGGAGCCACGGTCGCGGCGGGGCCGCCTAAGACCACGGCTTTAGTCGGTTTTAAAGCGTAGTCGATTAAAAACTCGCTCACCGTGTAAGCGGGCTGGCTATTGACCGCGGCGATAAAAGTCGTGGCCGCTTCTTTCAGTTTGGCTAAGAACGCGGCCACGGCTTTAGCGGCTAAAGGTTCCGCCTGGCCAGGGGCCAGGCGGTTAAAGGCTTTTTTGGAGAGACTAACGTCGCCCACTTCGCACTGACCCAAGACGTTTAAGGCGTCGGTTAAGGTCGGCGGTCTTAAGTCCACCCGCTCCGGGTCCAGAGCCAGGGCTGGTCCTTGGCGCCGCGGTAAAGGGACCATCTCCCCGTTAATAAACTCTAAATCCGTGTCCCCGCCTAAGGCTAAAGAGTGGGTGAGGAGCCCGCGGACTAGGGTGGGACGACCGGCTAAGGTCAGACCCTCGGGCGTTAAAAGAGGTTGGCCGCGACTAAAGACGGCCAAATCTAAACTGGTCCCGCCCAAGTCTAGCATCAGGACGTCCTCGGCCTTCTGGTCGCCGGCGGCGCTGGCTAAAGCCCAAAGACCTAAGGCGCTGGCCGCGGGTCCCGCGGCCAGCGCCAAGACTGGCCGGCTTAAAGCCTCGTCCACGCTCATGACCCCGCCGTCGGCTTTTAAGACAAAGACCGGGCAAGATAGATTAAACTCTTTTAGAGCGTTTTTTAAAGAGCCTAAAAAGTCGGCGTAGAGCTTTAAGACTTGGCCGTTTAAAATCGCGCCCCCTAAGCGACGGGCGAAGTTTAGTCGACCAAAAAGGCGGGAAGCGGCTAAGACCACCCCGTCTGGGCCTAAGGCTTCTTGGGCCACCTCGGCCATGGCTAACTCTAACTCGGGGTTTTTGGGGCCAAACTTCGCGGCGACGACTATGGTTTTAGCTTTTTGGGCTAGCTCTTTAGCCGCGGCTTTGGTTTTATCTAAGTCTAAAGGGGCGATGACTTGGCCCCGGTGGTCTTGGGAACCGGGCACGGCTCGAAACAAAGGGCCAAAGTCGGCGGGATTTAAGTCAAGACCAGGCCCGCTAGTGGTTAAGATCCCCACGGGCGGGGCCGAGCCCGTTAAAACGCTATTTAAGCCTAAGGTGGTCGAGACCGTTAAACGGGTCAGGCTTTTTGGGTCGCGGTCGGCTAAAAGCTGGCTTAAAACCGCCCGAAGACTTTCGATGGTTTCGGGTTTAGTGACGGCTTTAGCGGTTTTGAGCGTCGTAAAATCCGGGCCTACTAAAACCGCGTCCGTGTGGGTTCCGCCCACGTCGACCCCGAGGTACATAAGAACTCCAAAAAAAACTCCGGGCTAAAAAAAGTTTAAGGCGAAAAGTCTTAGGCGAAAAAGCCAAAAAACGAAAAGTCTTAGGCGAAAAACTTTAGAGCCAAAAGACCGCGAAAAAGCGATTTTTAGCCGTTTCGGTTTAGGTAAGATAGCTCAAATCGCAGAGCTGGGTTATCGGCCTTGTCCTCAAAAACCGGCGGTAAAGGGGGAAAGTTGGAGCGTAAAATGGCCTGCTCGATCGAAGCGTCAAACTCAGGGTCGCCACTGTAGCGCCTGAGGTTACGGCCGGAGACCCGACCATTGGGCTCGATGACGACCACGTACACGGCCCCTAAATTGGCGCTCGCCCCAAAGGCGCTAATGGGGGCCACCCAGTTGGAGCGGACGATCTCTTTGACTTGGCTGTAGTAATAGGCTTTTACGGGATCGATCTGGACGCCGTCGGTCCGGCCAGTCGAGTTGTCGCTAGAGTTTCCGTCGCCTTGGCCCCTAGCTTTGGCCAGGTTAGCCACACTAGATTGCATCTCGCGCTCAGCCTTTTCGGCTTCGGTTTTGCGTCTTAAGTTTTCCACCGCGCTTTGGGTGGTTTTCTTTGGGTTAACCACAGCCGGCTCTTTCTTAACTGGCTTAGGCTCCGGAGGTTTTTCCGGGATTTGGACTTTGGGCGGCGGATCTTGGCGTTTAGTTGGGGGAGCCGGAGCCTCGGGTGGCCTTTGTCCGATGGGAATGACCTCGGTGGGGGTCGGCGGGGTGATCATCTTTTCCAAAGGAGTCGGCTGGGGCAAGATGGGGTCAGCCGAGGGCAGATCTATGACGTCTGGGAGGTCGAGCTTTTCGTCTACTGGGGCGGGCGGGGCGGCTGGAGCGGGGGCTTCCAACCCGCCAACCAATTCCACGGTTAAGGCCTCAAAAGGTAATTCCTTGGGCCCGCCAAAGTCCAAAAACTGGGGAGCTAAAATCAACCAGCCAAAAAAAAGGACGTGAAAGCCTAAGGAGAGGAGTAAGACAAAGCCTAAGCGCTCGGCCGTGGCCTCGGGCGCGTAGCGGTTAAAATATTGGGTTCTGGCCATAACTTCTCCTTAAATTAAGGCCGACAAGTTCTAAGCCATTGGAGATAAAATCAAGTTTAAAGACGCGTTTGGTCTTATTATTAGGTTTAGCCATAATTTTTAATTAAATTTTTAGGCTTTTATTGTTAAGATTGTTAATTATTTTTGTCATAATTTTGTTATAATTTTTTAGTTAAGATAGTTAAATTAGCTAAAAGCTAAATGTTAAAGTCTAAAAGTCTAAAGAGTAAAGATCATTTCTTTAGCGAAGAGAGTAAGGGTCGTTTTAGCCTTTAACAAAAACTAAAAAATGTCTTTTAGCCAAAAGACAAATCTATTTAAATATAATCACGTTAAATATAATCGCGTTAAATATAATTGCGTTAAATATAATCGCGTTCAATATAATCGCGGTCCCTTGGCTTTGACGGCGACCCCTTTACAAGGTTGTCGAGCGGTCGGCTGGCTCCGTGACTAAACCGACGTTAGTGACCCCGGCTTCCCTTAAAGCCCCCATTATGGCCGCCACTCGACCATAAGGCACGGCTTGGTCGGCTTTTAAAAAAAGGCTCTCCGTGCCCTTGGCTCGCATGACCTCGCGCACCTGGGCGTCTAAGTTGTCGATGGTGGAAAGGGGAGTCTCGTCCAAAAGAACCCGGCCGTCGGCTTTGACCGTTAAGACGACTAAGTTTTGGTCGGTCCGCATGGCTTTGGCGTCGACTTTAGGGAGATCCACCTCTAACCCTTGGGTCATCATAGGGGCGGCCACCATAAATATAATTAAGAGGACCAGCATGACGTCGACCATGGGGGTAACGTTGATGTCGCTAAGTAAACCCGGCCGGTCGCCACCCGGCTCAAAGGAGCCCATGGCCATTTTAGCTCTCCTGCTGGCCTTGGGACCGTTTTAAAAAGTCCCGTTCTAAATAGTTAACGAAGTCGGCCATAAAGTTACTCATCTCCGACTCGACGATCCGCACGCGGCTGTTAAAATAATTAAAAAATATGACCGCGGGAATGGCGGTGGCTAGACCCGCGGCCGTGGCGACCAAAGCCTCAGAGATGCCTGGGGCCACGTTAGCGAGGTTAGCCGTGCCTTTTAAGCCAATTTCGTGAAAAGAGCCCATAATGCCCCAGACCGTGCCAAAGAGCCCGATAAAAGGGGTGGCGTTGCCGCAACTAGCCAAAAAAGGCAGATAGCGGTACAACCGAACGCTTTCGGCCGATGCCGCTCGGCGTAAGGCCCTTTGGACGTTTTCCATGGCCGCGCGGGTCTCGAGCCGGGCTTTGTGGGCCCGACCTAACTCCTGATAACCCACCCGGAAGATTCGGGAGATGGGCGAGTCGTGGTAGTCGGTGGCCTCGGAAAAAAGATTGGCTAAAGACCGGGTCTTATAAAAACTGTTAAGAAAGTGGTCGGACTGGCGGTTGGCCCGGGCTAGCTGGAAAAACTTAAAGAAGGAGATGGCCCAGGAGATGAGCGAAGCCAAGAGTAAAATGCCCATGATGGACTTGACCATGGGGCCAGCCTTAAAAATCATGGTCAAGATTTCCGACTCCACGCCGGCTCCCGCGAGGTTGGTTTCCGAGACGGCGACGCTGGCCGCTTGACTGGCTACTACTATAAGAAAGGCGGGGAACATGAAATAAATCCTAAAAATCGCCAACCAAAAAATAGGCCGCCTAAAGAACGAAAAACGATAGACGGGTAAAACATTTGACTCTTTAAGGTTTTTGGCGCGAGGTTTTTCTCGCTTAAGAGCCAGTAAATAATTAACGTGGGGGGAGCCAAAAGGGCCCTAAAATTATAGCCCTTTTGGCTCCACTACAGTATAAGCTAAGCGATATTTTTGTGGCCACGGTAGACTGAAAATAAGTGGCCTAAAAAAGTTATATGGGGGTTTTTTTATTAAGGAGTCAAGTTTAGCGCTCGATTTCCGCGAAAAAGGACGCGTTAGCCCTTTTAGAGGCAGAAGGGCTTTTAAAAAAAATCAAGGCCATTTAGGGCCAGTAATTCGACAATTTTAATGGTAATTTATTAATTTGTCAATATTTTCCTCTGAAATTTTGAACCATAATAGACCGCCAAAGGCTGTTTTTTTGAGGGTGGGGCGGGAGTTTTGACTAGCCGGGCGGTTTTTGGTCCTTAAGGCGTTTTGGCAAAATCGCTCGCGTTTAGCCGGAAAACGTCTTATGTCTAGGCTATGATTTCGGCTAATCAAATGGAAATAAAACGCTCGACTTATAGATTGCGGCGTCAATTAAGTTTTACTTTTTTATCAAAGGCGCTAAAGGCGTTAAAAACTTGGGGCCAAAAAAAGTCAAATTAAAAAAACTAAAAGCGACCAGTTTTTAGCGGGAAGTTTTGGAGCGTTAGCCTATAAACAGAGACGCTCCGGTCAGCGCGCTTCTCACCCCCCTTAAAGAGCTAAAGGCTAAACTTAGGCCGCCCGCCTTTTTAGACGCGAAAAGCGTTTTCGCCGTGTAAAGAAAACTCGTCGCCAAAAGCCATCTAATTGAGTTATAATTAAATTTTATTAGAATAAAAAAATGTTATTTGATAGCTATCACAAATCTGAATCAGACTAAAAACTGAATATAAGCGAGAATAAGGTAAAAAAACGCGACTTTTTGGCTATGATTAAGCTAGAGCGTCTAAACTTATTTATTATCAATTTAAATTATTATCAGTTATTTCCCTTAGCCGATCTCTAACAAGGATTTTTGAAAACAATGAATTATCAAGGGATTACCTTAAAGAAAAAAGATTATGGTACCGGCCTCAAACCTAATTAATTGTGTTATTCTAATTTTTTGGTAGTTTTACTAACTTTCGGATTTAATCACAAGGCATTATAAATCCTTAAATGCCATAATTCAGGGTTAGAAGTTTTTCTTATTTTTATAGTCTTCTTCCCCGAACTTTTAAAACAGATGGTTGATCTCATATGAGATTTCATTGTATGTGCGCCCATGAAGGTGCCTAATCAGAGCGGTGTAAGTCCGCTCCTGGGCGAGTCAGCAGCCCAGTAACTGAACGTAACTGCGTCACCGAGAGGTGGGG
>JAIROO010000096.1 GCA_031257535.1 Deltaproteobacteria bacterium | reverse complement strand
GCAGTTCCCGGATAGTCCACACAAACGAATGTGCGCTTGTAGTGGGTGGACATGCGCCCAGCCGTGATTGACGGCCTGATGACCCGCAGCGTAGCGATCGACATGATCGCGTAGGCGTCCTGAGCGGGGTAGATGTCGAGAAGGTCGGAGAAAATGTCCCGTGTCACCGACCTGACCAACGCGGCGGAACCGTAGGATAGCATCTCGGGGCCGCTGATGGCAGTCTTTTCGACTTTCGGAACGAACTGGTCCCCGATGATATGTCCGATGACGCGGCCGTTGCTCGGTTGCGGGTTCCCGCCCGTGACATATTTAGTGCCGGCTCTCTCGCGAACCGCATACCGATATGGCCCATCTCTGCCGTTGTCGTCGACTATTGTATTAACTGGTCTTTTGACAATGCGAACGTTTTCAGGAACGGCCATAAATCAACCCCCTTTATATAGTCCATTATAAAAAAAATAGGACTATATATCAAGAGTTTTTTTATGGCAATTTGGAAAGATCTAGAGAGCGAAACGCCCAAAACGACGGTGTCTTCTGTTATAACCGCTAAAATTCACACGAAAAAAAAGATCACCGACCTTTAGGGGGGCGAATCAAATAATTTCAGAGGTTTTCTATAGTCCGGCAGATTGGGAAACTTTTATTTAATATAAGCTTACTCCCGTGATCGCTAAAAAATGTTTGAAAAAAATATTTACTCCCGTGATCGCTATACCCAGGATATTGAAATTATGCATAACGGCAAAACAACAAGTTTATTATATTTTACATCATCAAATATATTGTGTAGTTTTTCAAATAAATTATTTATATTCATAATTAAACTATTTTTATAACAGAATCCTTGTGTCGATAAATTTTATTAGCTTTTTCATAATTATTAGTAGTATTACTGAATAAAAATATACCAACCAGCAATTTTAAGTGTCTCTTCAAATATTAAAGAGTCAATAATTGTCGATAATTATCATTAATATTAGTAATATCGAAATATATTAATATCTGTGATTTATTATCTTTAGTCAACTTTTTTTATCCTTCAATAATTAAATGTTGCAATTTAGTTAGATCAAATATTAATCGATCTCTCACTAATATATTTATATGGATTATAATAAATATGAGCAAATAAATTAAGTATTTTTTTCAAAAAGAGGGTAGGCTAAAGTCCGCGGCTCGCGTGGGACAAACCATTAAAGAGCAGTTGACGCACAAGGGTTTGCGGGCCAAACATAAGGTCCGGCCATGGGCGATAACTTGCCGCGAAAAGTCTAACCACAGTTCTTTTGGGATCAGAGCCATCAAATCCAGCTCGATTTGGTCTGGCGACTGGCTTAAGGAGAGTTTTAACCGTAAGCTTATTCGTTTGACGTGGGTGTCGATGGTTAAACCCGGGATCCCAAAGGCTTCGCCCAGAACCACGTTGGCCGTTTTCCGTCCAACCCCCTTTAAGGTGACTAACTCTTCTAAGGTCTTCGGGACCGCTCCGCCAAAACGGGCGACTATGTCTTGAGCCGAGGCGACTAAACTTAAGGCCTTTTGCCGAAAAAAACCGCAAATCTTGACGCTGTCCTCGACTAAGGCCAGATCGGCCGCGGCCAATGAATAGATGTCAGGAAACCTTTCGAAAAGTTTCTTGGTGGCCACGTTGACCGTCTTATCGGTACACTGGGCCGACAAAATGGTGGCCATCAAGAGTTCGTAGGGGTTTTTAAAGTCAAGGCCACATTTCGCGTTGGGATAGGTCTTTTGAAAAAAGGCCAAGATCGCCTTAAGATCCGCGGACGAAGGTCCATTGGGGACTGATTGACTAGCCAAAGATTTCTTTGGTGCTGATTTACTAGCTAAAGCGTTCTTTATGACTGATTGAATAGCTAAAGAACTCTTTGGGCCTGTTTTACAAGCCAAAGAACTCTTTGAGGCTGATTGACTAGCCAAAGAATTCTTTGTGGCTGATTGACTAGCCAAAGAACCATTTAAGGCTGATTTCATAGCCAAATGACCATTAGCTGCGGATTTAGTAGTCAAAAAAATACCGTTTAGATAAGGTTTAGCGGCCAAAGGTCAGTTTTTAACTGGCTATTGCCCTAAATTATTGTTTTTTTATAACCAAACGCGCGCCAAAAAGACCCTACCTTAAGCGAAGAGCCCTAAAAGTCGGGCCGCCACTTTTTCGGGCGTAAAACCAAACTCGGCGAAAACCGCGGCCGCCTGACCCGCCCGGCCAAACTCCTCCACCGAGACGCTCTGGCCATTTTGGCCAACGTAACGCTCCCAGCCAAAGCTTAAACCCGCTTCCACCGACAGGCGTTTGGTCAGGCCCGGCGGCAAGACCTCGTCGCGATAGCTTTGACTTTGGGCCGCGAAAATCTCCCAAGAGGGCAAAGACACGACTCGAATCCTTTTTTGGCCAGCTAAAAGCTTTTGGACGGCTAAGGCCAAGCTCACCTCCGAGCCAGTGGCGATGATTATCGCTTGAGGCTCGGCTTCGGGATCGGCCAGAACGTAACCGCCTTTGGCGGGACCGGTCAAAACCGCCGGATACTCCTCGGGCCTTAAGACGGGTAGATCTTGCCGCGACAAGATAAAAGCCACTGGACCGTCTATTTTTAAAGCCACTGGCCATAAAGCGGCCGTCTCAAACGCGTCGGCCGGCCTTAAAACGGTAAGATTGGGGATTATCCGCAAAGAGGCCAGCTGCTCCACGGGCTGGTGGGTAGGGCCGTCCTCGCCGACCCCTAAGCTGTCGTGGGTTAAAATAAAAATTGACTTAAGGCGCATTAAAGCCGCGAGACGGATGGCCGGGCGCAGAAAATCGACAAAGGACAAAAACGTCGCCCCATAAGGCCGTAAACCGCCATAGAGGGCTAAACCGTTAACCGCGGCCCCCATGGCCTCCTCCCTCACCCCAAAATGCACGTTTCGCCCCGCGGGGGTTAAAGGCAGAAACGAGCCCAGGCCAGTCAGCTCGGTTTTATTGGAAGGGCCCAAGTCCGCGCTGCCCCCGATAATCTCGGGCAGCTTTTTGGCGAGGTCGTTTAAGGCCAGACCCGAAGCCACCCGCGTCGCCATCGCCCCGGCGGGAAAATCTAAGCTGGGGCCTAAGTCTGGGAGCTTTTGGGCCAGGCGCCGATTTAACTCTTGGGCTTCCTCGGGGTAAGCCGTCTGATAAAGGCTTAAGGTCTCTTCCCACTTTAAGCGATAAGGCTCAAAAGCCTTAACCCGGTCCGTAAAATTATTGGCCACGCGCTCGTCGATAAAATAAGGGGGTTTGTCGCCATAACCATAAAACTCCCTGGTCTTAGCCAAAGCCTCTGGGCCTAAGGGCTCGCCGTGGGCTTTGGGAGTATTGGCCTTAGGACTGCCCGCCCCTAAAATGGTGCGGCAGATAATTAAAGATGGTTTTTCTAAGTTGGCCTTAGCGTTTTCTATGGCCAGATGGAGACTAACCAGATCCTCGCCGTCGGCCACCACGATGACTTGCCATCCGTAAGCCAAGAAACGGGCCCGAACGTCTTCGGCGAAGGCCAGATCCGTCGCGCCCTCAATGGTCATATGGTTGTCGTCGTAGAGATAAATGAGCTTACCTAAGGCCAAAGTCCCGGCCAAAGAAGCCGCCTCGGCCACGACCCCTTCCATCAGATCCCCGTCGGAGACCAAACCATAAACAAAATGGTCAAAAAGAGGAAAATCCGGGCGGTTAAACCTTTCGCCCATAGCTCGCTCGCCCATGGCCAGGCCCACGCCCATGGCGAACCCGTGACCTAAAGGACCCGTGGTGGCCTCGACCCCGGGAGTCACGTCGCGCTCGGGATGACCAGGGGTTTTAGAGCCTAACCGACGAAACTCTTTGAGGTCGTTAATGGTTAAACCATAGCCGCAAACGCATAAAAGAGCGTATAAAAGGGCCGAGCCGTGACCAGGCGACAAAATAAAACGGTCCCGATTGGGCCAGTTGGGACAACCTGGGTCGCGCCGTAAGAAACGGGTCCACAAAACGTACAATAAGGGCGAAGCCCCTAAAGGCAGCCCCGGGTGACCGCTCTTGGCGGTTTCCACCATGTCGACGGCCAATAACCTTAAGGTATTGACCGAGGCCCGATCCTTTCGATTGTAGATCGGGTTGGCCATAGCGCCTTACCTCCTAAAAAAAACCAACGTCAAAGAACCAAAGGCCAAAAAAACTCTAAAAAGTCCCTGGTTATCCCTAAAAAAAAGACTAACTATGGTTTACTTACGAATAAAACCACCAAAAAAAACATAAAAGCTAGCCATTTATCTAAAAATCGCTGATTAAAACAAAAAAGTCAAATCTTTGAAACTCTATAAGGCGGCTTTCGCTAGACTCTATACGCCTTACGAGAGGCTGATCCTAAAACCAGAAGAGCGGATAAAACTTTAAAAAAATTAGAAAAAACGCGCCCCCATAAAAGGCCAAAAAAGAGCCTTAAAAAAACGGTCGCCTTAGCCTTATTATATTACGTTTAAGGACTTTAGGTTACGCTCTCTGGGTTTTAGGTTACGCTCTGGACTTTAGGTTACGCTCTCTGGGCTTTAGACTACGCTCTCTGGGCTTTAGGTTACGCTCTCTAGGCTTTAGGCTAGGCTCAGAGGACTTTAGGCTCCGCTTAAGGTTTTAGGCGCCAAAAAAGCATAAAAATTTTTTTCGACCAATTTCTAAAATAGCTAAAAGGGCTAAAATAAAACGTTCGCGACTTTTTAGGCTTTAATGACCGTGGGCCCAGCTTGAAAAACGCCCCGGGCGTCGACCAGTAAAGGCGAGTGCTTTAAGATCTGATCATGGTTAAAAGCGTCGTGGTCGGTTAAAAGAACCACCGCGTCAAAGCTCTGTAAAACCTCGGGGCTTAAGACTAAGGATTTTAAATTAAAGCTAGCCCGCCTAGTCTTAGGCAGAGTCGGAATATGCGGGTCGCTATACTCGACCGCCGCCCCTTGGTCGAGCAAAATACGCAAGATCTCCAAAGACGGGGATTCGCGCATGTCCTCGACGTTTTTTTTGTAAGCCATGCCTAATAAAAGAATCTTCGAGCCCTTAATGGGTTTAGCCCTTTGGTTTAAGCCCCGGGATATTTTATCCACCACGTAATCGGGCATCCGACAGTTCACGTCGCCCGCCAGCTCGATAAAACGGGTGTGGTGGCCATATGCCCTAGCTTTCCAGGTTAAGTAAAAGGGGTCAATGGGAATGCAGTGCCCGCCTAAACCCGGGCCGGGGTAAAAGGGGGTAAAACCAAACGGTTTAGTGGCCGCGGCCCTAATGACCTCGTGGATGTCCAGCCCCATGCTATCGGCCACGACCTTTAGCTCATTGACCAAGCCAATGTTAACGGCCCGATAAATGTTCTCCAAAAGCTTAGTTAGCTCCGCGGCTTGGGTGGAGCTAACGGTTACCACCTGTTCGATAACCTGGCCATAGAGTTCTTTGCCCAGGCGAGCGCAGGCTGGGGTGGAGCCGCCCAAGACTTTGGGGATGGTCTTGGTGGTAAAATTGGGGTTAGCCGGATCCTCCCGCTCAGGCGAGTAAACCAGAAAAAAGTCCTGGCCAATGGTCAGCCCCTTGGCTTCGAGGGGCGGCCGCAAAACCTCCTCGGTCGTCCCGGGGTAGGTCGTGCTTTCCAAAGACAAGAGCTGACCAGGCCTTAAATGCGGCAAAAGCTCGTTTAGGGTCCCAACCACGTAAGACAGATCCGGGTCCCGGTGCTTGGTTAAAGGGGTGGGCACGCAAATTAAAATAGCGTCCGCCTCTTGGGCTAAGGAAAAGTCCGTGGCCGCGGAAAACAAACTGGCCGCGTCTTTTAAGCGCTGCGACTTAATGTGGCCAATATAAGACTCCCTTTTGGAGATCTTTTTGACCTTTTCCGCGTCAATGTCTAGGCCTAAGACCTGAAATCCACTTTCCGCGAAGGACAGGGCCAAGGGTAAGCCGACGTAGCCTAAGCCGACGATAGAGACCACGGCCTTGTAGTCGGCGATTTTTTTCATTAGCTTGGTTTCGTGCTCAGACATGGTGATTTCCTGGCCCCAATCCTTCGATAACCAATGAGCAGATCCGGTCGATGGTGGCCTCGTTAAGGTACGGATGCATGGGTAGGCTTAAGACCTCCCCCGAGATAGCCTCGGTCACTGGACAAGCGGCGAGTTTTAGGGGTCGCTCTTTGGCGGTGGTAAAGGCTTCTTGCTGGTGGAGGCCTAAAGGATAATAGACGTTAGTCGGAACCCCGTGGTCAGAAAGAAAGCGGCGGAGTTGGTCCCGGCTCTGAGCGGGGACCCGAATGGTGTACTGGGCCCAAGACGAGTAGTAATCAGGCGGAATAAAGGGCGTTTGAACCATATCTCGCAAACGCTTAGTATAATTGGCGGCCACTTCTTGCCGGGCTTCTAGCTCAGAAGGGAAAGCGGCGAGCTTAACTAAAAGGACGGCCGCTTGCAAGGAGTCTAAGCGACTATTGATCCCAATTCGCTCGTGCTCGTATCTTCTGACCCCAGACCCATGGTTTTTAAGGCTCCTAAAGGTCTTAGCCAGATCCGCGTCGTTGGTAAAAATAGCCCCGCCGTCCCCATAAGCGCCCAAAGGTTTGGCCGGGAAAAAACTGGTCGCCCCAATCGGGGCCAAAGACCCGGCCTTTTGATTATTTAGCCGACCCCCAAAACCTTGGGCCGCGTCCTCGATCACCAACAAGTCATTGTCTTTCGCGAATTGATTTATGAACGGCAGATTGGCCGGCAGACCAAAAAGGTCGACGGGGATAATCGCCCTGGGCCTATAGCGACCCTCTTTTTTGATTTTGTCGAATTTTATGACTAAGTCGTCAATGGAGATATTATACGTCTTTAGGTCGACGTCCACGAAGACCGGGGTGGCTCCCCTTAAAGCCACCACCTCGGCGGTGGCGATAAAGGTAAAGCTAGGACAAAAAACCGCGTCGTTTTGTTTTAGGTCGTAAGCGAGCAAAGGCAGAGTTAAAGCGTCGGTGCCGTTCGCGCAAGTCACGACGTGGGTCACGCCAACGTACTCGGCCAAAGCCTCTTCTAAGCGCGTGACCTCAGGGCCGTTAATAAACTGAGTCCCTTCGACCACCGCGAGAATAGCCTTTTCAAGGTCAGGGCTTAAGGCCGCGGACTGCTTTTTTAGGTCAATAAATGGTGTCAAATCATCCATTCCAACTCCTTCGCGAGTAACTCCTCTCGCGGCGTTTTAGGATTAATAGACGGATTAATTAGGTCGGAGCCCCAAAAAACGCGAGCCCCTTAAGAGAAAAACTGGACTATCTTAGCCAAAATATGGCTTTAGGCCCTAAAAAAAGGCGCGGCGACCTTCAAAAAGGCTCTTTTAGTTTATAGCCCTTTTGGTCCCCTGACTACTACTACCTGACTACTACTATTATAATGATAGGCCTGACCCGTATAATCATGATAGGCTAGACCCTTAAAGTCCGGTCGGACCAAGCCATTGGGTTCGCCTTTTTTTAGTTTTTTAGGCCCGCCATTACCAGATAAACCAATTAAACTTTTTACGCCCACCATATATCCAAGAGCGCCCCTTGAAAAAAAGGACTAAAAAAATGGCGTTTTTTGGGCTAGCCAAAGTCTTCGTTACGGTCTATCGTCAAGGTCTACCGCCAAAGTCTACCGTCAAATCCGGTGGCCCCTCTTTAGCCGCTTTTTTTTCGGCTAAGCCGCGATATTCTTGACCATTAAGAAACGTTTCTTTGGTATTTAAAGATTTTTTAATTTTTTTGGATTTTTGGTCTTTTCTTAAGACTTTTTATGATTTTTTAGTCTTTGTCGGTCGGACTATGGTCGTCCCCGCCTAAGCATTTCAGGCCAAAATCGCCCTCTTGGTAGCTTAAGCCACAGACATGGCAGGTTAACCCCGGGTCTAATTTTTCCCCGCAGCGGCACATCCAGCCGCGACGTTTCGCCGGCGAGCCCATCATGAGGGCGTAAGCTGGCACGTCGCTCGTGACCACGGCCCCGGCCCCGACAAAACTGTACTCGCCCAAGACGTGACCGCAGACGATGGTGGCGTTGGCCCCAATAGTGGCTCCCCTTTTAACTAAGGTGGAGCGCATCTCGCTCATGCGGCGGATAAAGGCCCGGGGGTTAAAAACATTGGTAAACACAACGGAAGGGCCACAGAAAACGTCGTCCTCAAGTTCGACGCCCTCGTAAATAGAGACGTTATTTTGGATTTTGCAACCCTGGCCAATCTTCACTCGAGGCCCAATCACCACGTTCTGGCCAATATTACAATCCGAGCCAATCAAAGAGCCTTGCAAAACATGGGAAAAGTGCCAGATCCTAACGCCCGGGCCAATGACCGCGTCCGAGTCGACCACCGCCGAGGGATGGACCGAATAGCCAACCCCGGACTCGATCTTTTTGGTCTGAAACTCCCCCACCGGATCGTCTAGCTTCATTAGTTGAGCCCGAGACTCTTCCAAGGAGCGATCCATGGCCGTTAAAACGGCTAAGACCTGCAGCCCCTCCACCCCACTGGAGTCTGAGGGGGGGATCCTGGTCTCCATGGCCGCCAAAAAGGCTAAACACTGCTCCTTTAAAGGCTCTTTTTCGGTTAAAGCCACCTTTTCGGGGATGGCTTTTTCCACTTCTGGCTCCAATCCCCGCCATTTTAAGCGATAAGAATACAAAATTAGCTTGTCCGACCAGGGGGCCGAGTCCTCGAAAACGGCCATCTTGTCCAGACCCACCAAAACCAGGCGCTGTTCTTTAAAAGGATTGAGCCAAGACACGGAAATATGGGCTTTCACCCCCATGGGAAAGACTAGATCCGCGTCGGCCACGTCCTGGGTGCCGGGGGTCAGGTAGCTGCCGCCAAAAGCTTGGACCGAGACCGGTAGGGAGCCTAAGAGATTCATGATTAAGCTAATGTCGTGGGGGGCCAGATCCCAAAGAGCCTTACCCTCGCGCCTAATGCGCCCAAAGTTAAGCCGCCGCGAGTAAACGTGACAGATGCGGCCCAGTTCGCCGGTGTTGACGATCTCCTTTAAACGGATCACGGCGGGATGCCGATTTAAGATGTGGTCGACCATGAGGATAGCCTCCCGCCGCTCGGCTAAGCGGACCATCTGACGGCCGTCTTCCAGATTTAGGGCTAAGGGTTTTTCCACTAAAACGTCGCGGCCGGCGTTTAAGGCCAAGATAGTCTGCTCGGCGTGGAGCCGGGGTGGGGTGGCTAAGACGACCCCCTTAATCTCCGGATCCTTTAAAACCGTCTCTAAGCTATCCACCCCAATCAGGCCGGGATACTCCTGGCTAATGCTGGCCAGAATATCCTTATTCGAGTCGGCCACGGTTTTTAAGGCCCCTAGCTGGTAAAAATTGCGAACCAGGTTCCGACCCCAATAACCAGTGCCGATCACGGCCACCCGTGGTCGGTGGATTAATTCCGTCATAAAGATCACCTAAAAAGGCTAACCCACGACCGCTATTAGTCGGGGAGGAATAGACAAAAAGGGAGATTAGCCCTCTTTAGAGCGGCAAACAAAAACGATTTAAGGCTTTTAAGAGCCGAAAAACGTTTTTAGCCACGAAAATCTTCTTTAACGGCCTAAAGTTAGACATTTTTAAGTCGCGATAGATTAAAAACTTTAAGCTTTAAGCGGCGGGTTAGCCAAAGAGTCGAGAGCGACCGTCACGCTGGGAAACAACCGAAAAGTCGTCGCCAGGTCTAAAACTTCGAAGACTCGATAAAAATCAGGACTCCGCTCCTTAACCAAGACCAAACCTAAACCCTGGCCGTAAAGCTCGCGCAGTTCCGTCAAAAGCCCAATCTCTTGGCTCGAAAACTGGCTTAAGTTGGTTAAATCCAGGGCCAAAGTCGTCTGGCCGCCATCTAAGGCCGCCTGACAACCGCTTAAAAAGGCCTGGCCCCACTCGGCTAGCTGGCCATTGGCTAAAGTCACGACCTGACCGACGACCGGGGCCGGGGCGGACGGGGCGAGCGGCTCGGGCTCGGGCTCGGGCGCGTAAGCCTCGTTAGACGGGGTTTCGGCCAAGGCGACGGCCGCTTCTAGCGCGTCTTCGGTTTCCTTTAAAGCCTGATTTAAGGCCGGTAGCCAGTCAACCTCGTCGTTTTCCCCGTTCTCCAGCCGGTCCATGATAGCCTCAGCCGTGTCCAAAACCTGGAAAAGCTCCTCCACGACGGAGGTTGGACATAAGCTGTTTTTTTCTCGGACGGTTTGGAGCAGAGATTCAGCGGCGTGGAGAAGATTGTAGAGGTTTTTGAGGTTAACAAAGCCACTATTGCCCTTAATTGTGTGGAGGGTGCCCATTAAAGCGTTGACGTTAGCCAAGGAATGGGGATCTTTTTCCAGAGCCAGAAGCTGGGTCCCGGCGGTAGTTAGGTGGTCTCGCGAATCGAAAATGAATTCTTCCAAAATGTCGTTGCTCATTATGGGACCACCTATTTAACTCCCTTTGGCCAGCCCTTTTTCCGGGAAAATTTTCGAAAAATTATAACACATAACGTTTTAAATGAGGAAATCCTCTTTAACCACTACCAAAGGCTTTTATGTCCGGGCCGAAACTTGACCAAGGCCAAAAAAGATGGGGACGAGCCGCCTTTAAAGATCGACTTTTAAGGCTGGCTAAGATTGGCCGTAAAATTGGCTTAAAGCCATTTTGGCTGGGGAAACTTTTTTCCGAGGGGGGCCCTTAGCCCTTTTTTAGGCGACATTTTTAGTCAAACCAAAAAAGGGGTCAGGGCGAAACTCTAAGCCGAATCCGCTTTTTGGCCTCGCTTTTCAGTTATTTTTGACCTCTTGGGCTGGAAAAAAAAAAGGGGCGGTTAACCAAGGGGAGGAGAAAAGAGCGCCACGCGCCACCTGACTAGGCGTGGGGACAATTACCACCTTACTAGCCTAACTGAGTTTGATATGACTACCTTTCTAAGAGATTTATTTAAAATAACCACGTTATAAAACTGTAACGATTACACACGACGGTAAAAGCGGAAATTTAGAACTCACGGTAAAGTTATTTCAAGTCTAGTGAGTAATGACGGAGGCATAAAACTAGGTATCTCTCTAGTATCTTCAAAATATAACTCCAAAGCCTCTTTGAGAGAAGCCAAGGCTTCTTCAATAGTATGGCCTTGGGAGGCGATATTGTTGTCGATACATCTGGCGACATACCAAGGCGGTTCATTTGTGATGATAACATTGAAAAATACTTTTATATAAAATTCTTTCCAGAATAATTCTGTTTTAAGGTTTGATATATAGATTTCAAAAAATAAAGACTATTTATATAAGACAAATATTAGAATATATAAGACAAACTTGAGATTGTTATTTCAATATACAAATTATTTTAGACTAATAAACAAATAATATTTATATGTACTTTAGCATGTTTTAGTAAACATTAAAACTTTTAATGATAGTCTAAATGATTGTCGACTATCAAGGTCAGGGCGCCAAATATTTCTTTACTTTTCCAGGCCAAAAAGCCAAGACCAGCAAAAGTAACTTTAAGGTCCGTTTAGCGTAATGTCGACTAGCTTTATCCATAGAAATTGGGAAGGATATCGCTTACTGGTAAATTAATAGTTAGAGTTTAATAAAAATTTAAATAATAGCTAAATCAAGCCCAATACAACTTTGAAATTACTAAAGCTATGTTTAAACGTTAAGGTCCCAACCGGTCGGAGTAGTCCAGTCGCCGGGTAAGCATTTCACCCAAATAGGTGAGCACGTCTGGCCACGGCGCCCAAAATTAAGTAAAAGTTAACAACCGACAACATGTATAGTTTTTTCTTTGTATTCTTGTATTCTCCAGGATAATTTATCATCCCAAGATTTGTTAGAGTCTCGATCAAAGGTCACTAACCAGCATTCTTTAACGCCAAGTTTATCAATATAAGAGTATAATTGATCCAAGGCTACTTGCTCTTTTCTGCCAGAAAACTACCCTTTACGTTTGATTTTAAGCTCTATAGGGTAAGAAACGCCTTTGTATTTGACTTCAATATCTAACCTACGCCGACCAAGCGCGTATTCGCGGTTAAAAGCCTCTACGGCTCCATTTAAGACCCGCTGTAAAAACGCGAAACAAACTAGATGTGGAGTAGATTCTTTATAATTATACGGTGATCCAAGTATTTCCGCGTTTTGCCGCCAAAACTGTTGAAAACCTTTAAGAAGGCCCGTGACGTCAAGGGAGCGACTATCCAGCCAACGATTAGCCAGCTCTAAAGGCAACCTTTTTTGAAGACGTTGAGTCAAAGTTCTAATGATCGCTTCGCTATAGATCGGATTCGCTGGTAAGGATATTTCATTAATTTGTTTGATTAGTCCCAGATCAATCGCGTAACTAATGTCGTCGTCAGTTACTTTATCGTCCCAATAATCGTCGCCAATAAAGATAGGTTCCATAACATTGATGACTCTTTGTTCTTTCAATCGCTCCAAAAGATAATCAATATGCGTATCTCTACGTTGGATGAGGATCTCAGCCGCTTGATCAAGGTGGTCTTTGGTAATGGTGACTGAGTAATCGTTATTTAGTTGTTTAGCGATGACAATGTCCGCCAGCGCGTTGACAAGCCATGGTTGTCCTTGGGACCAGTACCACGCTTTAGCGATGGCTTGTTCTTCAAAAACTTGACCAGTGGCGTAAGTGTGCTGTCGATATAAGGCCCCAATTTCTCTTTCGGTAAAATTGGCTAAGGTCATTCTTTCAGCCGCTACGTTGAAAGGACTCGCCAAGCCCGCGCCAGCGACTTCAGGATGGTTAGACGCGATAGAGTCACGAATATCACGCAGGCCAACCAAGGCCAAAGAGCGAGGAAATTTGGACGCGGAGGAGTAGGAGCGATCAATGTAGCCCTGACGAATTTGGCGGAGAAACGTTATAAGAGGAGGACCTGACAAACAGTCAGCCTCGTCAAAAAAAACAATAAGATTTTTATCTAAATTAAGACATAAATAGTTTAAAAAATTGCTTATTTTAACTGATGTTCCAGGGTTAGGCAAAGAATCGTCAGGATAAGCTAGTTTTACTAAATCAGAAATATCTGATATTTTTATAGCTCTATTAATTTGCTCCGCTACTCTTGTTATAGCTTTATCGTCATCAACCATATTTTGGGTTGAATCAAGCGAACAATAGAAAGCGTAGTACTGACCTTCAGAATTGATTTTTTTGGTCAACTCCTGTAAAAAAGTTGTCTTCCCAGACTGACGAGGAGCGTGAACGATGAAATAGTTTTCTTTATCGATCAGCGTATCTACGCCAGGAAGCCTTGGTAAGACTGGCAACATATAGTGTTTTTCAGGCGCGCAAGGACCAGCGACGTTAAACCATTTTGATGAATGAGATTCCATATATACCTCAATAATAAGATGGCCAGGGTTGTTTTAAGTTGGCTTTAAACCAAGGGATCTAACAATCGTTCGTGGCTTTAGGAGGGGTAACTAAGGTCTGTAATCTATTGTTTGGCTTTACCAGAAGAATCGCGAGAAATCAAATCTTATTGACAATCTAAATGGACTACGAGATTTATTGTTTGCTTATATTTTTTCCCGGCCAGCGAAAAGGCCGCCACCCCTCAAAAAAACAACGCAGGTTAACGCTCATTTCTAGCTTAACAGATATTGTTTAATAATTATAACTTATGTACAATAAATTAATAAAAAAGAGCGTTTTATGTCCAAAAAATTATTTACGTTTGTTATATTGATATCTTTAACTCTGACTGGCTGTGTGCCCTACGCTCCAGACGTTTTTACGCCTTTTCTCCAAGGCGCGGAGATGGCCCGGCGGGATAACGAAAGAGATCGACTATACGCCATAGCCTATGACATTGATTTTTTTAACCAAACCGGCGATTATCGGGCTCTCTGTCACGCCGCGGCCTTAGGATCCGTTCAAGCCGCCTTATATCTAGACAAAAATAGAGTCGGCTGTGAAACGTATGAGATTGAGGGCAAAAAATTTATTAAAGCCGTCAGTTACTAATATCTTTAACCAAATACTTAGAACAATATAAGAATATATCTTTTTTTTCAGATAACGTAATACCAAAACTCCTCTTGCAAGGCTTCAGGCGCGGTCTCGGGACTAGGATCGGCCATAAAACGCAGCTCGGTGTTTTTGACGCTGACTTTGGTCATGGCCGGGATGCTTTTGGTGATAAAAGCGTTGGAGCCAATGACCACCCCCTCGCCCACCACCGTGCCGCCCCCTAAGATGGAAGCCCCCGCGTAAATGGTGACGTGGCTTTCAATGGTCGGATGCCGTTTGACCCCGTCTAAAAGATGGCCGCCTCGGGTCGATAAGGCCCCTAAAGTTACGCCTTGATAGATTTTTACGTAATCGCCGATGACCGTGGTCTCGCCAATAACGATGCCCGTGCCGTGATCAATAAAAAAATGATGGCCAATAGCCGCCCCTGGGTGGATGTCGACCCCGGTGAGGCTATGAGCGTGCTCGGTCATCATCCGGGGGATCAAAGGCACCTTGAGCTGATGCAGCTCGTGGGCTAAGCGATTGATGG
>JAIROO010000093.1 GCA_031257535.1 Deltaproteobacteria bacterium | reverse complement strand
GCTAACCAAAAACGGCTTAAAACATTTATTTTTAGTTTCGAAAGCCGCTTTAAAGGGGGCTAACCTTCTAACAAGCAAATATAGCAATCAGCTTAAAGAAAGTCAAGGGAATTTCTTTAAAGGTGGTAATTCTTGATTTTTTCTCTTCGCTACAATATCTTTTGTCTCGCGTGAGGCACAGTCAACGGGTGGGGAAAAAATTTAAGTAACGATTTCCAAAAATATCTCATGAAGGGCCAGCGTCTTGACCTAAGAAGCTTAACTCTTTTTGGTTTTTTTGAAAATAGATCTTATATTTACTCTAAACGGGCCGGGAGAGCCAAATGACGATATCTTTTTAGAGCCCTAAGTCCGCCCAAAAACATGTCATTAGGTTTTGTTTGGTCATCGACAAGCGTCCACCTTTTGAAGGTTTTAAGACACCACCCGTAAGCCAACGCTTTCCGAAAAGAGCGGCTGGCCCTCTAGTTCTGAGACTAGAATTTGATAATACGTTATTACAGGACAAATCGAACTTGTCGACCATTTTTTAATTTAAAAATTAAATTTTTTAGCCCGCGTCCATCCAAGTACCACTAAGAGTACTTATTAATTCAGTGAAAATTTTATTATTATTTACTATAAAATCATTATCTTGGAGAACGTTATCAAGGTAAATTTGGGGGTCGTCACAAGTTGACTCGTGTATATCGTCTGGCCGGACGACGCAGAGTAGAAGAAATCTCGTTTTATCGTCGGCGCTGGTCGGAGTCGCGTTGGCCTCGCGAATAGCGAAGCCAGACTTGTCGTCTTTCAAAATCAGTTCAATATAAGTACCTTTTTTATTTATTTCATTTATATTATGTCTATGATATACTTGAAGATTAATATTGTTTTGTCTATATACATTAATAGAAGATTTTACTAAATCTAAAATAGAAAAAATTGGCAAATTTGCCTTAATAAACAAAGGATAATCAGTAAAATAAAATTTCAAATTTTCACTATTTAATAGATCATTAATAGGTTTGTTTCTCGTTTTATTTTCAAATTCGGCCCAGTAAGGCCATATTTGTTTAGTAAAAAATTGAGCTTTTGCATAGACAGGAATTTCTACATTATTAACAATCATTCGAGTAAAATATGCTTTTTCAGCGTCTATCTCAAAAACTAAAATTGTTTTTGAAATGTTTTTCCTTATTTTATCTGTCTTTTCAATTGTTAAAGTTAATGTTTTATTAGTTATAAATTCACATTCATTTACTATTGTTATTGTATCACTAACGCTAGGTTCAAGTATAAAATCTAAAAAAAAATAAACGAACCCTAGTGATTGTTATTTTATCACTTAAACCATCGATAGCTATATGTTTATCTAATAGTTTCTGGTTAAATGGCGTGAAATAATCAAGACTTTGTGCTGTTTCAGCTAATAAAAAACTATTTAGCTGGAAAAAAATAATTATTGTTAGTATTATAGTTTTCATTTTTTTAACCTTTTTTAATCAATATAGTTTTTTTATTTATGAGTTTTTTTCTTAAAAAACTATAAAAATAGTAAATTTTAATTTTTTTTAACAAGCAGGCTCAAGGCCGGTTAGCCACGCGATTTTTTAAGTCTAAAGGGTCAGCGTCTTGACGGTGTTTTTGGATTTTAAGGCCTAAACGGTTCTATAGCCCAAACGAACGCTTAAAGATTGGTAACTTGGCCGACCTAAGACGCACCCAAAACTCCCCTCGCTGGAGTTATTAAAGAAAAAACTCCACCCATAGGCCACGTCAAAACCCTAGTTTGGAAATTTTAAGCCCGAGGTTCAACCACGTAAGCTAATTTATAATTATTTCGACAATATATATTGTATATAAAAACCAGCGCTCAAAAATTAAAAAGAGGCCTTTTCGAGGACGCCTTGGTAAAAAACCCCTTTAATTTTTTAAGGGCTTGTTAACACACAATGTATAGTGGTAGCTATACCTTTATATTAGCGTTTATAGTAGAGCCATGCGTCAAAAATTTCAAAACAGGGTTTTTACGAGACCATCTTCGAGGGAGTCAAATAGCTCTCCATATTTTCCCCCATTTTAGCGTAATTTAAATTTTTCAGCTATTTATATTTACGATTTTCTCGCGCGTCTCCCCTCGTTTTTTCGCGAATCTCAATTAACGTTGAACTTACCTAAATCTAAAACCACCCCTTTAAGCCGCCCTTATGGTCAAACTTATAATATAAGGTAAAAGTCAGATGGGCGGTTTTTTTTAAGCTCTAATTTTTCTAAACCCGCCTTTGGCGAGAGGCGTTAAGATGTCTAGACCCTAAATTTTTCCTGGTTCCTAATTTTTTAGTTTTTGGCCAAAGAAAGGGCCAAAAAGAAGTTAGCCAAGAGTCGATAGCCGGCCCATTGGGCGGGCGACGGAGCCTTTAAATCCGGCCTTAAATTTAGGGGCGAGGTCATTTTAGGCGGTCAAGGGGCGCTCAGTTGGATACTTAAACCCGACGACCTCTTCTTTAGGCGGCTGGCCAATTAAGGCTTTTTAAGGCCGTCTCTAGGACCAAGGGAGGACTAACTTTCACTGATTGCTTATTTAATAAACAAATTTTTAATCAAATTTTAAGTTATTATTTAGCCATAAGCGCGCGATAATCTAGTTGATTTTACGTTTAGACGGCTCCCGGCGAGCCTTTGGGCCGTATAGGGATTTTTTTACATTTTGGGCGGATCTGTTAAAATAGGCTCCGAAGGTTCTTTATGAGGGCCCAAAAACCAAATTTCGAGGTCTTTTTATTTCCATGGTCGCTTATCATAACGAGCCAGAAATAGTCGAAGAGTTACCCTTACTGGCCGTTCGGGACGTGGTCATCTTCACCGACATGATTTTGCCTTTATATATTGGCCGAGACGCGTCCATGGCGGCCGTTGAGGCGGCTTTGGCCAGCTCTAAACGGCTTTTGGTCGTGGCCCAGAAAACCCTCCATCAGGAAGACCCCACCCCAGACGATCTTTATAAAGTTGGCTCGGTGGCTCAGATCTTGCGTCAAATCCGCTTGCCTGATGGGCGGCTTAAGATTTTAGTCCAAGGTTTGGCCAAGGCTAAAGTGGTCGCGTTTTTGACTCAATCGCCCTATACCCGGGTGTCTTTGGAGATTTTAGAAGACCCGCCCGTCCCGCCAGATTCAGTGGAGCTGGAGGCTTTAAAGCGGGTGGTCAAGGAAAAAAGCCAAAAGATCCTCGCCTTAAGGGAAGTTTTATCCGAGGAGGCGGTCAGTCTTTTAGACAACTTAGACGACCCAGGGCAGTTGGCCGATTTAGTGGTCTCCAATCTCCAGCTAAAGGTCGCCGAAGCCCAAAATGTCTTGGAGATTTTAGACCCCGCGGAGCGCTTGTCCAAGGTCTACGAGATCTTGGGTCAAGAGTTAAAAGTGGCCCAGATGCAGGCCAAGATCGATTCCGAGACCCGAGAGGAGATCGATCGCTCCCAAAGAGAGTTTTATCTAAGAGAGCAGATGCGGGCCATAAAAAAAGAGTTAGGCGACGACGGTGGCCGCGACGAAGAGACTTTGGAGTACCGCAGTCGGATTAAAAACGCCCATCTGCCCAAAAAAGTGGCCTCGGAAGTCGCGAGGCAGCTGGCTCGTTTGGAGTGGATGCACCCGGACGCGGCTGAAGCGGCCATTATTCGTTCGTACTTAGATTGGATCGTCGAGTTGCCCTGGTCGGTGACGACCCGGGACCGTTTGGATTTACGGGAGGCCAAAAAAGTCCTCGACGCCGACCACTACAATCTCCAAAAGGTTAAAGACCGAATTTTAGAATACCTCGCGGTCATGAAGCTCAATCGGCGCCAAAAAGGGCCGATTATCTGCTTTTTAGGTCCGCCAGGGGTGGGTAAAACCAGTTTAGGCCAGTCCATCGCCAAAGCCATGGGCCGCAAGTTTGTGCGATTTTCTTTGGGCGGCTTAAAGGACGAGGCCGAGATTCGTGGTCACCGGCGGACTTATATTGGGGCTTTGCCCGGGCGGATCATCCAAGGCTTAAAAACGGCCGGCGCCAATAACCCGGTCTTTATGTTAGACGAGGTCGACAAGATCGGCTCGGACTTTCGCGGGGATCCAGCCTCGGCTCTCTTGGAAGTTTTGGACCCCGAGCAAAACGCTAACTTTTCCGATCACTATTTAAACTTGCCCTTTGATCTTTCGAACGTGATGTTTATCACGACCGCCAATTTTTTGGACTCCATTCCGCAGGCCTTAGAGGATCGGATGGAGGTTATTTATCTGTCCGGCTACACTAGCGAGGAAAAAGTGGCTATCGCCAAGAAACACCTTTTACCTCGCTTGGTTAAAGACCACGGCTTAGAGCCTGGGCGGTTGGTCATTCAAGACTCGGCCATTGGCCAGGTTATCGCTGGCTATACCCAAGAGGCGGGTTTACGCGGCCTTGACCGCAAGCTAGCCACCATCTGCCGGAAAGTGGCCCGCAAAGTGGCGGAGGGCCACGACAAATCTTTTCGCGTCACCAAATCCCAGTTGACCCGTTATTTAGGGCCCCCAGAGATTTTGCCCGAGCCCGAGCGTTTAGAAGGCCAGTCGGGCGTGGCCACGGGCTTGGCTTGGACCGAAAGCGGCGGCGAGATTATGTATATCGAGGTCCGGACCATGCTGGGGAAGGGCACCCTGTCTTTAACCGGCCAGTTAGGCGAGGTGATGCGGGAGAGCGCCCAGACCGTCTTGGCTTACGTCAGAGCCCACGCCGTGGAGTTTGGCTTAGCTCGAGATTTTTTTGAAAACCAAGACATCCACATCCACGTGCCAGCCGGGGCGGTGCCTAAAGAAGGCCCTTCGGCTGGGACCGCCTTAATGACGGCCGTCTTGTCGGCCTTGCTCGACCGACCCGCCCCTAAAAATCTAGCCTTAACCGGGGAGATCACCTTAAGGGGTCAGGTCATGGCCATTGGCGGGCTCAAAGAAAAAGCCTTAGCCGCCTTACGCGCGGGGATTAAAAGGATTGTCATTCCCAGGCAAAACGACAAGGATTTAGCCGAGTTGCCGCCCGACTTAAAGAAAAAAGTCGAGTTTATCGAGGTCGAGGACATCAGCGGACTGTTGGCCGTGGTCTTTCCAGATTTAAAGCGTAAGTTAAATCAGACGACCATCGCCCCGCCCAGGGCTAGACGGCGGGTCAATAAACAGCCCCGAGGGGCCACGGCTCCAACGCCATGAAAGATCTCGCCGCCAAAGGCTGCCGTCTGTGCGGCCACAGCTGTTTAGTCGACCGGCGAAAAGGTCGAGTGGGTCGCTGCGGGGCGGGGGTGGACGTTGGTTTCGCTCAGGCCGTCATCCATTACGGCGAGGAACCGCCTTTGTCGGGCCTTTCGCCTCGCGATGGCGGCTCGGGGGCGATTTTTTTTTCACGCTGTAACTTAGCTTGCGCTTTTTGTCAAAACTGGCAAATATCGCAAACCGAAGGCGGTGGCGTCGACATTGAGGTTAATGAACTCGCCAACATCATGTTGGATCTCCAACAGGCTGGCGCTTATAACGTTAATCTGGTCTCCCCCACCCCGTACGTGGTGGAGATCGCCTTAGCTTTGTCCCTGGCCAAATCCCAAGGCCTAACCATCCCCATCGTCTATAACTCCGGAGGCTACGATTCCTTAAGGGCTTTAGCCATTATGGATGGCTTGGTGGACGTTTATCTCCCCGACGCCAAGATCGGCCAAAATCCCCTTTTAGCCCCCGGCGACCCTGACTCGGTGGCCATGCGTTTATTTGGGGCGGGCGATTACGCGACCGTCAATCAAATCGCGCTTAAAGAAATGCTCCGACAAGTGGGTCATCTCGCGCTCGATAGCCGAGGTCTGGCCACCAGAGGTTTACTGGTCCGCCATTTGGTCCTGCCCGACGACTTGGCTCGCACGACCCTGGTCTTGCCATGGGTGGCTGAGAACTTAGGGGTCGAGACCTGTATAAGCTTAATGGCCCAATACCACCCCAACCACCGGGTTAGAAGCGACGATCTCCGGGAATTTCGAGAATTCCCAGGCTTGACGCGACCTTTAAGCGTCCGAGAATACGACGCCGCGGTGGCTTTGGCCTGGGAGCTAGGTTTGGAAAACTCCTTTATCCAAGATCTGGCCGCGGCCACTCTTTACCGCCCAAATTTTAACAAACCCAACGCCTTTAACTAAAAAGTTTTTGAGGGTCATAGCTCTATAATGGCTCTGAAAAAAAAACGCTCCCGCTAATCGTTAGCCAAAACGTCTTTAGCCAAAAAACCTTTAGCTAAATAAACGCCTTTGGTTAAAAAACGTCTTGAGCTAAAATCCGCTTTTAGTTAAAAAAACGCCTTTGGTTAAAAAAACCGCCTTTAGCTAACAACCGCCTTTAGCTAAAAAACCGCCGAACATGGTTGGCTAAAATCGTTAAAGCGTCAAAGGCCCCTCCCCAAAAATGCCTAAAAAACTAAAAAATCCTTAGCCGCTCACAACTCTATCCCGCAAAATCCCTTAAAATCCCTTAAAATCATCCATCTCAGGGTCAAAAATATTTTAGGCCCTAGACTTTAAGGCTAGAGAGCTTTTTTAGCTTAAGAATATTTTTCGCTAAAAAACGGCTTTAACCAAAAAATCGCCTTTTTGGCCAGATACCAAATACCTCTAAGAACCTAACAATTTAACATTTTTGTCGATAAGTTTAGGGGCCATTTTTTCGGTAAAAATTTAAGTTAAAATATTATTTTTAAGCTAAAAAAGCCGATAACCCTTTTAGACTCTAGCTTATAGGTCGATCGCCTAACCTTAGATCCTCTTAAAGCCAAACACTTACGCCCAATATCGCGACCCTAGTTAAAAGCCGTCTAAAAAGTTAATTTAATTAAATACTGACATTTATGTCGATATCCTCGCTTAAAGTGGCAAGCTTAGGTCGCGTTTAAAAGGGCCAAAAGGACTTACAAGGGCCAAAGAAATTAAAGCAAAGATAAATTATGAATAAAATCAACAACTTATCTTTAAAAAACCGATTGGCCCTTTTTATGCTTATAAGGCTTTTGTGGTTTGAATCAGCCTCCTAAACTGACCCTTATGATTTCCGGCTTGGCCCTCTTAACGCGGGCCGGGCCAGGCCGGCGCGGGTCAGGCTTGCTAAAACGCCTTAGCTAATCATTTTGCCGTTAACGGGTTGTTTTTGGTTTGACGGCGAGGCTAAGGCTTTTAATTTTCAATTACCGTTTATTACGTTTAAAGCCCTATGAGGGCTTAAGAGGACGACATGCGTCAAGTAGCGATTTACGGCAAGGGCGGCATCGGTAAATCGACGACCACCCAAAATCTTAACGCCGGTTTAGGCGAGATGGGTAAAAAAATCATGATCGTCGGCTGCGACCCCAAAGCCGATTCGACCAGGCTTATCTTAGGCGGTTTAGCCCAAGACACGGTTTTAGACACCTTAAGGGAGGAAGGCGACGACATCGATCTGGAACAAGTTTTAAAAACCGGAGCTTTTAACATCCGTTGCGTGGAGTCGGGCGGACCAGAGCCAGGCGTTGGGTGCGCGGGCCGCGGCATTATTACCTCGATCACGTTATTAGAGCGTTTAGGGGCTTACACCGAGGATCTGGATTACGTCTTTTACGACGTTTTAGGCGACGTCGTCTGCGGGGGGTTCGCCATGCCCATCCGCGAAGGCAAAGCCCGAGAAATTTATATTGTCTGCTCCGGCGAGATGATGGCCCTTTACGCGGCCAATAACATCTCCAAGGGCATCAGGAAATACGCGGCCTCAGGCGGCGTGCGTTTAGGCGGGCTTATCTGCAATAGTCGAAACGTCGACGGGGAGGCCGAGCTGGTCTCGAGCGTGGCCAAAGAGTTAGGCACCCAGATGATCCATTTTGTGCCTCGAAACAATATGGTTCAAAGAGCCGAGATCAACAAAAAGACCGTCATTCAATACGATCCTAACTGCGACCAGGCCGACGAGTATCGGACTTTGGCCAAGAAGATCGACGCCAATGATATGTTTGTGGTGCCGACTCCCTTAACCCAAGATCGTTTAGAAAATTTGCTCATGGAGCATGGCCTAGTGGCTTAAGGAGGATAATCGCGGATGGAATTGATAAGAGCCATTGTGCGGCCGGAAAAAATGACCGCCGTGGTGACCGAGCTTCTAAACGCCGGTTACCCAGGGTTAACCAAGATCGACGTTTATGGCCGCGGCAAACAAAAGGGCATTGTCTTAAACGACGTGCGTTACGACGAATTGCCCAAACAAATGCTTTTAATCGTCGCGGCCGACGAGGATCGGGAAGACATCGTTAACATTATCATGAAAACCGCCCGGACCGGCGAGGGCCATTTTGGGGATGGCCGGGTCTTCGTCTCCAAAGTTGAGGCCGCCTACACCATTAGCTCGGGTCAAAAAGGGTTGTAAGACGATCTAAATATTGACCGTTTTTTTAGCGGTAATTTCTCCCTTAGACTTTTCTTTGGGAGAACGTTTTTCGAGGATTTTATGAAGGAGATTTTGGCGATCGTTAGGACCACGAGAGTCGGGCCCACTAAAAACGCTTTGGCCGCGGCTGGTTTTCCTGGTTTTACTTGTATTCCTTGTTTAGGCCGGGGCAAAAAGCTTGTCGACCCAGGAGTTTTAAAGCTCATCATGGAAAGCGGGGAATTGCCGCTCACCGCGGCCGGCGAGTCTATGACCGAGGCTAGTCGGTTGATTCCGAAAAGGCTATTTATAATCGCCGTGGAAGACGAGCGAGTAAACGACGCGGTCGACGTTATCGTGGCCGTCAATTCCACTGGCCATCCCGGCGACGGTCGGGTTTTCGTTTTACCCTTGGTTGAGTCCTATAGCGTAAGGTTAGGCCAAAAAGTCGCGATTTAACAGCTCGCGAAAAATAGCCAAAAAGTTAAGGCGAAGGAAAATGGATTTTAAATCAGCCGTTTTAGGCAAATACAACGCCCGGATTTATAAAAACCGCAAAGACCACATCTTAGAGGTTAAGGAAGGCCTGGTCCAAAAAATAGACGCGAACACAAGGGCCGTGCCTGGCCTTATGACCAATCGCGGTTGCTGCTACGCTGGCTGTAAGGGCGTGGTCGTCGGTCCCTTAAAAGACACGTGCGTCATTACCCACGGCCCCATTGGCTGCGGGTTTTACTCTTGGGGGACCAGGCGCAACAAAGCCAGGCCCGACGCGGATGGAAATAATTTTATCCAATACTGCTTTTCCACGGACATGCAAGAGCCGGACATAGTCTTTGGCGGGGAAAAAAAGCTAAAAAAAGCCATTGACGAGGTCATGGCCATCTTTAAACCCAAAAGGATCATGATTTGCTCCACTTGCCCAGTGGGCTTAATTGGCGACGACATCCACGCCGTGGCCAGTCAAGCCGAAAAGGACTACGGTATAACCTGCGTCGCGTTTTCTTGCGAGGGTTATAAGGGAGTCAGCCAAAGCGCTGGCCACCACATCGCTAACAATGGTCTCATGAAAAAAATCATTGGGACCGACGACGGCGGTCTTCTAGGCCCTCGCTCGATTAACCTTTTGGGCGAGTATAACATTGGTGGCGATGGCTGGGAGACCGAGCGCTTACTAAAGAAAATCGGTTACCACGTGGTCGCCGTTTTTACCGGCGATGGCTCGGCCGCGGATATCGCTCG
Source organism: Deltaproteobacteria bacterium (assembly GCA_031257535.1). Classification (GTDB taxonomy): domain Bacteria; phylum Desulfobacterota; class Desulfarculia; order Adiutricales; family Adiutricaceae; genus JAIROO01. Next base: position 40,602 of record JAIROO010000093.1, on the reverse strand, counting down.
CTCCCATCGGGCCGATCTAAACCTTGTCCAGTGCCACAGGTCCATTAATTACGTGGCCGAGATGATGAAAACCGCCTTTGGGGTTAACTGGCTAAAGGTTAATTTTATTGGTTTAAGTTCCATCGCCAAATCCCTAAGGGACATGGCCACTTTTTTTGGGGATCCCGAGATTATTGAGCGGACCGAGGCCGTTATCGACGAGGAGGTCAAAGCCGTGACCCCGGAAATGGCCGCTTATAAGTCGCGTTTACAAGGCAAAACCGCGGCCATTTTTGTGGGCGGCAGTCGGTCTCACCACTATCAGGACTTGTTACGGGACTTTGGGGTGAAAACTGTTTTAGCCGGCTACGAGTTTGGTCACCGCGACGACTACGAGGGTCGGGAGGTTATCCCGGACATTAAAGAAGACGCGGACTCCAAAAATATCGAAAACTTAACGGTGTCCCCCGATCGGCGTTACCGGGCCTTTTTAAGCCCCGAGCGTTATCTGGAGTTAAAAGAGGCCATTGGCTTAGAGGAGTACGCTGGCTTGATTCGGGCTATGGCCGACGGCGGCTGGGTGGTCGACGATCTAAATCATTTCGAGACCGAGGAAATGATTAGGCTGCTTAAACCCGACCTCTTCTTTTCCGGGATTAAAGACAAGTTCGTGGCCCAAAAAGCCGGGGTCGTCTGCCGGCAGTTACACAGTTACGATTATAGCGGCCCCTACGCTGGTTACCGGGGGGCGGCTAATTTTGGTCGGGATCTGACCATGGGCCTTTACGCCCCGGCTTGGCGGCTGGTGACCCCGCCCTGGCGAGAGGTGGAAAGTGCTTGATCAAACCCCTAAAGAGATCGTCGTTCGCGAGGGGTTATGCGTCAACCCTTTAAAAACGTGCCAACCAGTGGGGGCCCTGTACGCCGCCTTAGGCGTCAGCCGCTGCCTCCCCCATAGTCATGGGAGCCAAGGTTGCGTCTCTTATCACCGGACCTTGTTGACCCGGCACTTTAAAGAGCCAGCCATGGCCTCTTCCAGCTCCTTTACCGAAGGGGCTTCGGTCTTTGGAGGCGGGGCTAACTTAAAGCAGTCGGTGAAGAACATTTTCGACGTCTACGATCCCGACGTTATCGCGGTGCACACCACTTGCTTGTCCGAGACCATTGGCGACGACTTAAACTCCTTTATCCAAGAGCTGGACCTGCCGGACGGCAAAATAGTCGTTCATTGCAACACCCCTAGTTACGTCGGCTCCCACGTGACCGGTTTTGGCCAGATGGTGGCTGGTTTTATCCGGTATTTGGCCCAAAAAGACGCGCCCAAAATCGATAAAATCGGGCTCTTTCCCGGGTTCGTCAATCCGGGGGACATTCGCGAGCTGAAAAGGCTTTTGGCCCTCATGAACGTTACGGCCATAATTTTACCCGACCCCAGTTTCGCCTTAGACGGGCCCATGACCGGGACCTATAAGATGTTTCCGCCGGGCGGGACCCCCATCGCCGACATCGTCGCCTTAGGGGGAGTCAAAAAGGTCCTGGCTTTGGGTTTATTGGCCTCCAAAGAGCCGGCTTTAACCATAAAAAGCCGCTGCGGAGTGGAGACCGAGCTTTTGCCTTTGCCCATGGGCGTGGCCGGGACGGACGCTTTTTTGCTGAAGTTAAAAGAGCTCTCCAGCCAACCCGTGCCCCCAGAGTTAGAGTTAGAGCGGGGTCGCTTAATCGATCTGCTCTTAGATAGCCATCAGTATTTTTACCAAAAGAAAGTGGCTATTTTTGGCGACCCGGACACGGTGGTGGGTTTAGTGGCCATGGCCTTAGAGATGGGCTTAACCCCTAAATACGTGGCCACTGGCACCCCTGGGGAAGCCTTCGTGGTCGAGGCCAAAGCTCTGTTCGCCGCCCACCACGAGCCTTTGGACGGCGTTAGGATTAAGGCCGGCGCCGACTTGTTTGAGCTGCACCAGTGGATTAAAAACGAGCCAGTGGATCTTTTAATCGGCACTTCTTACGGCAAACAAATCGCCAAAGCCGAGGATGTCCCCATGGTCAGGGCCGGGTTTCCCATCTTAGACCGCTATGGTCACGCCTATCACCCCTTAATCGGTTACCCCGGGACTAGGCGCTTAGCCGAGCTGGCCTTAGGGGCTTTAATGGACCGTTACGACCGCGACTGCGCCGACGAGGACCTGGACGTGGTCATGTAGGCTCGCCCCAAAGATAGTCATTTTATTTTACTTTTTTTTCTTTTTTTCGCCTGATTAGGGCGATATAGGGTGAGTTTTGTGCCTTTCGACGTCTTAGACGAGCGGCGAAAATCCATTTCTAAAGGAGCCCCGCCCGCTTGCGAGAAAGCCTCCTTAGCCGGGGCGGTTAGCCAAAGAGCTTGCGTTTTTTGCGGGGCGAGGGTGGTTTTAAACCCCATCGCCGACGCTTTTCATCTGATTCATGGCCCCATTGGTTGCGCCAGTTACACTTGGGACATCCGCGGCTCCATGTCGGCGGGCTCGGAATTATATCGCCAGAGCTTTTGCACGGACTTAAGGGAAAAAGACGTGATTTTTGGCGGCCTTAACAAACTGCGGGCGGCTTTAGCGGAGATCGCCCAAATTTATCGCCCCAAAGTTATTTTTATTTACGCCACCTGCGTGGTGGGGGTCATTGGCGACGACGTTTTGGCCGCGGCGCGGGAAGCGGAGGCGGCCTTCGCGATTCGGGTCATTGTCGTTCAGGCCCCGGGGTTCGCCGGTCACAAGTCTTTGGGTTATCGCTTGGCCGGCGAGGCTTTAATGGAGCTCGTTAGACCAGCCAAAACTTCGCCTAAAGTCCGGGCCATCAATATCTTAGGCGACTATAACTTAGCCGGCGAGACGTGGATCGTTAAAAACTATTTCCAAGAGATTGGTTTGCCCGTTTTGGCCTCTTTTACCGGGGATAGCCAAGTGGACGACCTTTTAAAGGCCCCTTTGGCTCGCTTAAACGTGGTCCAGTGCGCGGGGTCCATGACTTATTTAGCTCAAAAAATGGAAGAGGAATGGGGTATCCCGTGGATTAAAGCCAGTTTTTTTGGGGTCGCGGATACGGCCAAAGCCTTACGGGAGACCGTGGATCTGGTTGGCTCAAAGGAAGAAAGGGCGAAGGCCGAGGCTTTAATCGCCCGGGAGTCGAGTCAAGCCCAAAAAAATATCTCCCCTTATTTACCGGGTTTGGCGGGCAAAAAAGCGGCTATTTACGTGGGCGGCGGTTTTAAGGCCATCTCCCTTATTCGCCAGTTTAAGGCTTTGGGCCTCACCACGGTCTTGGTCGGGGCTCAAACCGGCCGGCCTGAGGAGTATGAGGTCATCGCGAGCCTAGTCGACCGAGACGCGGTGGTTTTGGACGACGCGAACCCTAGCGAACTAGAGGCCTTTATGCGCGAAAAAGGGGCCGACGTTTTGGTGGGCGGGGTCAAAGAAAGACCCTTGGCCTATAAGCTGGGGGTGGCCTTTTGCGACCACAATCACGAGCGTAAGGTTCCTTTGGCCGGGTTCGTGGGGGCCGCCAATTTCGCCAAAGAGATCGATCTGACCATTAATAGCCCCGTCTGGGCTCACGTCAAAACCGCGGCTAACTTAGATTTCGCTGGAAAGTTCGTAGGATAAAATCATGACCGTAAGTCGCGAGAAATTGACCTTGGTCAACGTTAACCCTTGTAAAGCCTGCTTCCCCTTAGGCGTGGCCACGGCTTTTTATGGCCTAGCCAAAAGCTTGACCTTACTCCACGGCTCCCAAGGTTGTAGCGTTTATATCCGCCGGCACATGGCCACCCATTACGACGAGCCCGTGGATATCGCCTCGACCTCTTTAACCGAGGAAGGGACCGTCTTTGGAGGCGAGGCCAATCTTATGAAAGGCTTAGACAACCTCATCCGTCTGTACGAGCCCGAGGCGATTGGGGTGGGCACGACTTGTTTGGCCGAGACCATTGGCGAGGACGCGGTGGGCTTGGTCAAGAAATATCAAGCCGCCCGGCCCAACCTTAAAACTAAGCTCATCGCCGTCCCTTCGCCAGGTTACGGAGGGACGCAATACGAGGGCTGGTTTAAAGGGTGCCAAGCCGTGGTCGCGGCCTTAGCCGAAAAAACCCCCGGGCATGGCGGAATTAACGTTTTCGCGCCCCCTTCTAGTCCCGCCGATCTGAGGGCCCTAAAAAAGCTTTTTGACGAAAGCGGTTTACCTTACGTTCTTTTTCCAGATCTCTCCGAGAACTTGGACCGACCCTATAACCCCGTCTATAAGCGCCTCCCCGAAGGCGGGACCCCTTTAGCGGGCGTCAAAGCCATGGCTGGGGCTAGGGCGAGCCTTGAGCTAAGTCGTTTTAGCCCGACAAGCCTTTCGCCAGGGGAGTTTTTAGCCGCTAATTTTGGGGTCCCCTTGATTCGCTTAAACCCGCCTATTGGCTTACGGGACAACGACGCTCTCTTAACGACCATTAAAGACTTGGGCGGCCGGGTTAGCCCCGAGACTATAAGCCAAAGAGGGCGGTACTTGGACGCCATGCTCGACGCCCATAAGTATAACGCCCTAGGTCGTTTAGGGATTTTTGGCGATCCCGACTTGGCCTATGGTTTGACCCGTTTAGCTTTAGAAAATGGCTTATCGCCGACCGTGGTCGCGACGGGCGGGGCCGCCCCGACTTTCGCGACCACGGTCCTTTCGGAAATCGACCCGGTGGCCAAAGCCGCGCGCTGGTCAAAATTAGCGGCGGTGGACGAGGCTGATTTTGATCTTATCGAAAGGCTGGCCGTGGAAAATGAGGTCAATCTTTTAGTCGGCAGCTCCGAGGGCCGGCGTCTAGCCGAAAAGCGCTCATGGCCCTTAATTCGTTTAGCCTTTCCCGTTCACGACCGGCAAGGCGGCGGCCGAATTCGGGTATTTGGTTTTGACGGGGCAATTATGACTTTGGACAACCTAACCAACGCCATTCGCGAGCGCGAGGAGACGACTTTTCGGAGCCACTTAAAGGCGACCTACTTAAGGCGAGCCGCGGAGCCTTTAGCCGACTTAAATTTTCGGCCGACCCAAGTCGCGGCGGTCGGCGGGACCGAGCCTAGTTTTAGGTTTAACGGGGGGCCGGATTTTGGGGATTATAAAGGCGACTTTAGGGACGACTTAAAAGGCGACCGCCCGGCAAACCTCAAAAGCGACTTTAAGGACGACGCCAAGGCGACACCTGTACGCTCTCTTAGTTATAATAGTTGTCGCCAGGCTAAAAAGGACCCAGATCCCGCGACTTTAAGGCCCGCTTATGGTCTCCCGTCGCTCCCAGGGCCCCCGGAGGCGCACCCGTGTTTTTCTTTAACCGCGGCGCGCTCCTTTGCCCGGCTTCATCTCCCGGTGGCTAGGGATTGTAACTTAAGCTGCGGGTACTGTCGTCGGGACTGCGACTGCCCTAACGAAAGTCGTCCGGGCGTGGCTAGCGCCTTATTAACCCCAGACGCGGCTTTGGCACGGTTTTTAATCGTGAAAGACAAACTCCCCAATTTAACCGTGGTCGGAGTGGCCGGGCCGGGGGAGTCCTTGGCTAATTTCGCGGCCGTGGCCGAGACTTTTCAACTAATTAAGCGTTATGACCCGAAAATTTCTTTTTGTTTGTCGACCAATGGTTTGAGCCTGCCTCGCTACGTTAGGGATATAAAGGATCTAGGGGTTCAAAGTCTCTCCATCACCATTAACGCCATCGACCCTTTGGTGGGGGCCAAAATTTACGGGAGTTTAACTTACTTAGGCCGGACTTACGCGGGGGTCGAAGGCGCGAGTCTTTTATTGGCCAACCAACTGGGCGGTTTAAAGATGGCCGTGGACTTAGGGCTTTTAGTCAAGGTCAACACCGTGATCCTTCCTGGCTTAAACTTAGGCCAGGCGGTTAAAGTGGCCCAAGAAGCGGCGGCCTTAGGGGCCACGGTGGGCAACGTCATGCGGCACATCCCAGTCCCCAATACCCCCTTCGGCGATTTACCCCAGGTCTCCCAGGTTAAGCTAAGGGCCATAAGTTGGGAGAGCCAGGCCTATTTGCCCCAGATCCGTCATTGCCAGCAGTGTCGGGCCGACGCGGTGGGTTTATTAGGCGAGGATCTGTCTTATCTCTTTCGGCCGGAGCTAAGGCTCCGGCCGAAAGAGGAACTTGAGCCCACCGCCCCCTTGGCTCCGGACGGTCTCGCCGATCCGCGAAAGGCCCCTGATTTTCCGGCTTTGGTTAAAGTCGCTGTCGTGTCCAACAGCGGAGTGATCGTGGACCGCCATTTTGGGCAAGCCACGCGCTTTTTCGTTTACGAAACCGACGGCGAGTCTTTACGGCTTATCGCGAACCAAAAAGTCGACTTAGGCCCCTTAGGTGGCCACGGCGGGGGCTTTTGTGGTTTAAAGGACGCCTTGGCCGAGCCTAAACCCGAGGGCTTTATCGTTCGCTTGGTCGCGGCGGCGGCCACTTGCGACGCGGTGGTGGCTACGCGGTTTGGCCAATCGCCCTTAGACAAGCTCACGGCTCGTGGGGTCACGGCCTTCGCCTCTTACGACGCGGTGGACCAAGCCGTTTTAGCCGCGGCCAAGGTGGTTTTAGACCAGAGGTCTTTAGCTAAAAGTGGTTAGAAATGGCTTTTTATAAAGTCATTTTAAATTTTTGACTATTTAGTTTAAGCTTAAGGTGGCGAAAGATGCTTTTAATAGACGCGACTATACCGACTTTACTGGCCTTAGGGTATAACATTAATTTTTCAAAACTCAATAAGTGGTTTAAAGCCCTCAGAAGCGTTGGGGTGACCCGGATCAGGAAACCCTCAGAGCCGGCCGTGGCTTTAGAGACCTTACATGGCCTAGATGGGGTCTTGAGCGGCGATTACGCGGCGATTTTTCGGCGTTTAAGGCGTTTAGAGCCTTTGGAAGTGGCCTTTGGCGACTCTAAGGGCCAGGCCACGGCCTTAGCCATCAGTTGGCTAGAAGAGGGCGGCTCGGGCGTGATCGCGACCTTGACCGGGATTGGCTCTTTTCCGGCTTTGGAGCGTTTGCGGGTCTTTCTCCATTTGAGCGGCTGGTCGCCTTTACCCGAATCGAGTCAATCTTTCGCCCAAATCCGGGAGATTTACGAGTCTCTAAGCGGCCAGAAACTGCCGCTCTTTGAGCCGGTTTTAGGTCGTGGCCTTTTCGTGGGCGAGTCCGGGGTTCACGTGGACGGTTGGCTCAAAGACCCGAGTTTATATGAGCCTTTTCCCCCTAATCTAGTCGGAGCCAAAAGAGCTTTGGCTATTGGCCGGCACAGTGGCCAAGGGGCTTTACGCCTTAAATGTTGGGAGCTGGGCTTTAAGTACCCCCAAGAAAAGTTAGCCGACCTTTTGGCTTTAGCGCGGCAAAAAGCCACCGAGCTGGAAAGATCCCTAACCGACTCGGAGTTCGCGACCTTAGCTCAAGAGGGCTTAGGAGGCCTTGGTTGAGGCCCCGGATCAAACTGGTCGACGCGACTTTAAGGGACGGGGAGCAAGCCCCGGGGTTGGCTTTTTCGACTAAAACCCGGGTATTTCTGGGCGCTTTGTTGTCGCGGGCGGGGATTTATCAGTTAGAGGTGGGCTGCCCGGTCATGGGCCCAGCCGAGATTGAGTCGATTAAAGCCATTAAACAGTCCACTGGATCAACTCGGGTCTCGGCTTGGAATCGGGTGAGAATCGACGACGTTTTAGCCTCTCTTAAGTCCGGGGTCGACGTGGCTCATCTGTGCGCGCCCATCCGCGAGTCCCATTTAGTTAAAAAACTAGGCCAATCTTGGGCCACCTTAAGCCAAGAGCTTAAAGCTTGCCTTGATCTAGTGAGGGGGGCCGGGCTTTTAGCCTCCGTGGGTTTAGAGGATGTCTCCCGGGCCAGCTCGGACGAGCTGGTCCGGGCGGCCGATCTTTTAGACAGCCTAAACGTTAAGCTGGTCCGGTTAAGCGACACGGTCGGCGTTTTAACCCCCAGCCGGACTAAGAGTTTGGTGAGCTACTTTAAGGGCCGGGGCTTTACGGTGGAATTCCATGGCCATAACGACCTAGGGCTCGCTTACGCCAACTCTTTAATCGCGGCCCTTTCAGGAGCCGAGTTATTAGACGTGACCGTGGCTGGGGTCGGGGAGAGGGCCGGCAACTGTTCTTTAGCCAAGTTAATCGCCCTGGGCGCGTCTTGGCTCGACTTTGACGTGAGCTTAGAGTCGGCCTTGGAGCTGGAGGCGGAAACCGAAGCTCTTTTTAATCGGCGGGCCTATATCTTGGACCTTTTAAACGCTAAAACGGCCGTGGAGACTTTTTTAAAAAATGACGCCAGATCCGTTTAAAGAGCTTTTAGAGAAAAACGCTCTACAATTTAACCTAAAACTAGCCGAAAATACGCCTAAAGGCTTTAAAGTCGGGGTCGCCGTTCGGGGGGCGGCGTTAGGGCCTTTACCGGGCTCGCCGCGTCTTTACGTTTTAGTGGCCGACGCGTATCGGGAACTGGAAACTTTGGAAGTCGTGGATTTAGAGGCCTTGGGTTTGGGCGAGGTGGCTTCTTTTGGGGCGGGGGCGGTCGAGAAATTTCAAAATGGTTTACTGGAATTAGGCCAAAAGATTCAAGGAACCTCGATTTTAGTGGCGGAAAAGTTCGCCGGGATCTTGCCGAGCCGTTTGGTGGCGAAGGACGTAAAAAACCTTTTAGAGGGAGATTTTGGGCTGGATTATCTGACGACAGCCATAAATATGGCTTTAAACCTGAATAAAAACGAGGAAGAACCGAAAAAAATCGAGCCCCTGGCCACGGGCCCGGGTCAATACTTTTTGGATCTGAAAGCGGCGTTGGCTAAAGAGCCTGACTTAAGCTCGAAAAAAATACTGCGGCCATTTTTACAAACCGTCAATTTTAAAGAACTGACCATAAAATGCGACCACGCCCCGCCTTGGCTGCCTTTAGAAACGGCGAAAATGGGTTACGATCTTATGATCGAAAAAGGCGAAGACGAGGTCACCTTATTTCTTAAAAAAGTTTAAAGGCCCTTAAAAACGCTGGAAAGGTCAGAAAAGAGGCCAAAAAAACGTAGAAAAAGCTAGATTAATGGCTCAAAAGACGCTGAAAAAGCTAGATTAATGGCTAAAAAACTGAAAAAGCTATATTAATAGCTAAATAAACTGAAAAACTAGATTAATAGCTAAAAAACGCAGTAAAAGACAGAAAAATGGCTAAAAAGACAATAAAAAAACCAGAAAAATAGTCCCAAAAGTGGGGGGTAATCACCTAATATTATAGTTAAAACGAAGAAAAATATTGTTAGACATTTTAAGGTCGCGTTTATTGGTAAATTAACATAAAGACAATATGAATAAACAATATAAATAACTATAATAATATTTAAAACCAAATAGTAGCTCTAAAATATCATTTAAATGAAAACCCTAAGGTTAAACCGCCTTAGGGTTTTTTTGTTGATTTAAGCCAAAAATTTAGTTGGCGAGGCTCTGGGTCGGCTCTAAATTGGTCGGGGTGGCGAAGCGGGCTCGGGCCACGATGGGGTCCCCAGGTCGGGTCATTTGAATAATGGTCCCGGCTAAGTTTTCGATTTCGTCGTGAGAGTGGCTCACGTAAAGAATCGGGATGTCTAAGGTCCTTAAGTTTTTCAGGTAAGGCATGATCTCTTCCTTGCGCTCTTGGTCAAGGGCGCTTAAGGGCTCGTCCAAAAAGAGGACTTCCGGGGAAGAAGCTAAAGCCCGAGCCAAGGCCACCCGTTGACGCTCGCCACCGGATAAGGTGTCTGGACGGCGCTCAAGTAAATGTTGAATACCTAAGATGTCGAGTAAATGGTCAAGATCTAAGGTTCTTTTGGCTTTACCGTTTAAACGGTGGGCGGCGCGTTTCATGCCGTAGGCGAGGTTCCGGTTGACGGACAAATGCGGAAATAAAGAGCCTTCTTGAAACACGTAGCCAATGGGCCGGCGATGGGTGGGCAGGAAAAAGTCGTCGCTCTGCCACACCGTATCGTTGACCGAAACAAAGCCTTTGGCCTTGGTTAAGCCAGCTAAGCAGCGCAAAAAAGTGGTCTTTCCTGAGCCAGAAGGCCCAGCGATAGCCGTGATCCCCCGACCGGGCAGGGTCAAGTCAAAACAAAAATTAAGGCTAGAGCCGTCGGGATTAGGATAGCTGAGCCGCAGGTTGGACTCGATGGACATAAGACAAAAAATTCCTCTAGTTCATCCTGGATAGAAAAAGGTTAAAATAGACGAAAAATAACTAAAAAAACCAACCCGCCTAAATTGAACCCAGAAAATAGGAATAAACCAGGACAAAAAAGGTTACGTTAAGGCTAAATCCAGGAACATGAGATTATGAAGCGATAATAACCTGATTAGGCGGGAAGATCAAGGTCAAACCGAAAAAAAAGACGCGTCAAGACCGATTTCGCCTCTAAACTCCTCGTTCAAATGGCCGGCCGGGCTGGTTTAAGGCCTTTGGTCCATAAAATCTGGTCTTTAGCGTAATTTTCTGGACCGATTGTTATAAGGACGATTAATCGAAGGCCCGAGGGGGCGATTAGTCGGTCAATTTAGGGTGGCCAAAAAGAACTATAAAGATTGGCGGCCAAGATAGGTCGCGGGCGAAAAAGGGGATTTTTGGGGGCGGCAAAATAAGGATCAATAACAAATGGATAGGCTGGGACAAAAAAAAATTGAGAATCCGGCCAAAAGGACATATGGTTTAAAATCGCTTGTTCGCCAAAATTATTATGGACGACGAATTTAATTTGATTTTGGGGGCGAAAACCGAAAAAAAGGCTTTTAAGCCATTTTTTTGACGAAGAATAATTCCACCTTAAGACTGAGGCTAAAGGGCCCTTTTCGAAAGCTAAAAGATCAAAAAAGTCGCCTTTGAGAGCCTATTTATTAGCGTAGAAAAAATTTTTTTTAACGGGGAGCTTTACGGCCCAAAAAAAATCAAATGATTTTGGCCTTTTTTTTTAAAAATTTTTTTTTCGAACCCCAAAAAAACGAAAAAGTCGGGGGGCGAAAAAAATGGGAAAACCGATAAGGATTTATAAGAGGTAAAAGGGATTTAAATATCCAAATTATCTCCACAGAAAAAATAAACGAAACTGACCAAAAATCGATAAAAAGCTTTGAATAAAGTTTGGTCTTAAATCTAAAAATTATCTGACCGTCGGGATACGAGTAGGTCGTTTTAAAAAGAACTGGTTAGAAAAAATTTAGTCCAAGAATTTTATGGAAGTAAGGAGAAGGAATGAGAAGATCTGCGCTAACTTAAGCTTAAGCTCAAAAGATATTCCTCGCTTATGAGAAGTCGCTTTTGCCAATTGAAAAGACAATTTAAGTCAAAAATTTTTTCAAAAATCCGCGTATTTTTCCCCTCCAATTCCAGAATATTCAAATTTTTTTCGCGTTTTTTATGTCCCGACTCTTGACCTTTGATTTCGCGGCGCTATAATGGCTCAAAAATAAATTTTTCCTAGCGACAAAAGCGGGGTGGCGTTGATTTTTAAAACAGCGTTTTTCCTTTTTTTTTGTTAGCTGGAAATTCCTAACGAACATTAGGACATTTGCTGTTTTGGATATGGTAAATGTTTTTTTGGTTGGTTGACGATGTCCACGACTTTAGTCTTTTGGCAAGATTACCCCGATTTTATCCGGCCTTGGTCTCATTTCGCGTTGATCCAAAGTATACCCCCCAAAAATACGATTTTAATTAATCGATAGTGACGTTACGCCTAATTTAATAGGCGTAAAAGCTCTAAAACTATACTCTGGATCCAGGTCCAGTAAAAATATAAGTAAAAAACGCGTATTGCGTTAGCTTTAAGATTTTACCAATTAACAGGCTAAGCCAGGCCAAGGAGATAATTATGGCTTAGGGCCAAGGGCAAAATGTCTTTTTTATCCCCCTGGAAGCTTTAGGGACTTTTACGCGTTAAAGCGGAAATCGGGACCCGCTTTTTCGCGTCAAACCTTAAAGTGGGATAAAAAAGATCATTTTTTGGATTTTAATTACATTATCACTACGATTTTAACTTAACTTTATAGTTAAGGCGGGATAGCTATGTTCTTCGCGCGAGAATGTCAGGGTTCTTCGCTCGAAAATGACGGCGACTAGAGGCGAACTACTCTTTCTTTGGCCAATTTGAAAAGGAAATTTGACGGCCATTTTCGCCTCGCGCCCGTTTAAAGTCGTATTTTTTTATTCGGGTTTTGAGGAAATAGAGGGATTAACGTCTATTATTATATTTGGCGTTGATCCGCTTTGAAGCGATTGGCGTTAAGGCGTTCGCTTAATATTTTGTAAGTTTAATTTTCCGTCTGAACGCGATAAACGTTTTGGCGAAAATGTAAGTCTTATTCGAAAATTTCAATTTGAAATTTTTCTGGCGATATGGACTGTCGTTCATGCGTTAAGCGTTTTTCGTCAAAACATAATAATAAGAATTTTTTAAGCGTTTTCGCTATTTTATATAGATCAATTTTATGGGCGTAAAGCGATACGGTAAGAAATTATTTTTATCATTATCTCTTTGCCATTATCAAGGCGAAAAATTTATTCGCGAAAATCTCGAGTCTGTTTAGCGGCTATAAAAGCGAATCATAGCATAGCAGATCGCGGGCGAAATTTATTCGCGAAAATGAATATTGTTTAGTTTGAATTGGAATTTAAAATTCCATCGCGTTTACTAGGAGACTATTTTGGCTCGACCATCTTTACTGACGAAATTAAGCTCGTTCTTTATTTTATCAATATACATAATTACAATTATTCTGACGTTTTTTTTGATTGTCACTGTTACTTCAGGTTCCGTTAAAGCCGATGATATAGTTTGGGACGATCCATCCGCTGTTCCATCGCAAATCGCGGACAGTAGAGACGCGATTTATCCTACTTCGTCTTACTCCGATAACGTCGTTACGGTTACGGTCAACGTTCCGGCTTCGATTTTAGGAGCCTATTTCAACGCTAATACCGTGGTCACCATGGAAGCGTTAAGAAACAAAGTTGAAATTACAAACGTTAATCAACCAAATTTTAGTTTTCATGGCGGTTATCTAAGAACAGCGAAAACCGCCGGTGGCTCTTATCTAACTATAAGCCATAATACCTTGGTGATTCGCGATAGCTCCGCCTTAATCGCTTCTGGAGCCTTGGGCTTAATCATTCCTGATAACTACGTGTCGTCCGGTCGATATTCTATTGCGACTAACAATAACTCAATAAGCGTTTACGACTCGACTATAGTCAATGAATTAGCTGGCGGATTCGCCAAAATAATGATCGCTCTTGGCGATGTCGAGGCATCGGATAATATGGTTTACGCCGAAAATAGTCAATTAGGGATTGTCTACGGTGGCCACGCTATTTCAAATACGGACGATTATGGTATTGGGATAGCTAACAATAACTCAGTTTATCTAAAAAACTCGACCGCCGAATTCGTTGAAGTCGGCGTCGCCGATGGCGGAAAAATTACTTCGAGCGTCAACAACGTTTTGACCTTAGAAGGAAATGTTTTAATAAATCAACACGCTACAGGTGGGGTCGCGGTTAGCTACATAGGCAGCCAATTTCACGATCTTTTCGCGAATAACGTCTTTAACGCGATTAAACCCGTCACCTCCGGCATTTCTATTGGCGAAGATTTAGATAATTTTGAGTATTACAATTTTTATTTTTCATCTAAGGCCCAATCTGGCGACGTGGGCGTAAAAGTTTTAGGCCAATTAACCTTAAACGATCAAAATAATCGGGGGAGTACGGTTAACCCCATAAATATTTATAACGATGGCCAGCCTTCGGAACAATCAATTGACCTTATTCTTTTTGACTCTCCTAATTCAGACATAGATTACGCTTACGCCAAATTACCCGAAGATTCTACGCAATATTTGGGGACTTTAGTTAATTACGACGTCGCCTATACCCAAAACCCCCGGCGTTTGACGGCCACTTTGAAGAATTTTCGGCTTAGTCAAGAGACCGGGATTCTGCCCGACGCCCCTTCGGCGGGGGTAGATTTAATTAACGAAGGCGGCGATTTAAACACGGACCTGGGCGGTTTAGATCCAATTGACGGCTATGGCCCAGACGATGGCTACGATCCTTGGGACGACTTTGGGCCTGACGACGGCTACGACCCTTCGGACGATTATGGCCCTGACGATGGCTATGATCCTTCGGACGACTACGGCCCAGACGATGGCTATGACGATGGCTCTGGCTCGGGCTCTGGAGACGGCTTTGGCTCCGACGACGGTTTCGATCCTTTAGAAAGGGAGCGGGGCGAGGACGGATCTAATCCCTTAGACCGGGAAAACCGCGACGAGGGGCTAGCCTTAGACAAGCCTTATGGCGAAAAGCGACAGGAGGTCAAGAATCAACCCTACCAAGGCCAGGACAAAAAGAGCCGCGAGCGGTCCGACAATCGCCGGCGTAAACAGGCTAAAAAAACTTTCGTTAATCCCTGCCCGCGAGCTTTTTTTAAGTCCAAAGGCGGTCAGTCTAAACGCGACAACGGGACTGATTTAACTTTAAAAAGTATTTCTATTTTAACCGGAGTCGACTGCGGTCGACGCTTTGACAACGGGCTATTGACTTTTGGCTTAGCGTTTGAGGGTGGTAAAGGGAGCTACGAGTCCAGCCGCTCTCTTTCTAGTGGGATCGTTAGGGGAGCCGGCGATCTCGATTATTCTGGCGGCGCCCTCCTTGGTCGGTTCGACTTTCGGCCAAGCGGCTTACGGCGGTTATATCTGGAGTCGAGCGTAAGGGTTGGTCGCTTAAACTCCGATTTTAGATCCAAAGACTTTCCCGGAGCCCCTGGTCGGCGGATCAGTTACGAGACTAATAACAATTACGTAGGCTTTCAGTTTGGGGCCGGCAACTACTTTCGTTTAACCGATAAATCGTATTTGAACGTTTACGCCCAATATTTTTGGGTTAAGCTGACAGGCGGGGAGGTTAAATTGTCCAGTGGCGATAACTTAAAAGTTAGCGATATAAATTCGCGGCGAGTTAGGATCGGGACCCAGTACCGCCAAGCGATCAGCCCCAAGTGGCGGGCTTTCGTCGGAACCGCTTACGAGATGGAGACCGACGGGAAGACCAAAGCCAAGGTGGCTAACATGAAGATTCCCGAAAATTCTAAAAAGGGGGGCTCTGGCCTATTTGAGGTGGGTTTAGCCTATAACTCTAAAACCATCAAACCTCTTAGTTTTTCTCTTGCTTTTCAAGCCACCGCTGGCCGTCGGCGGGGAGCGGCGGGGGTAGCCCAGCTGAGCCTAGTTTTTTAAATAAAATCATAATAAAAAATTGATTATTTATTTGTAAGTCTATCTATTTTCAATAATAAACTGTTAAAGTTGCTATATATTGCTTTTAAGTAGTTTTTACCCTAAAAAGCCATGGTCTAGCTGATCATGGCTTTTTTATTTTAGATTTTTTAAGTTTTTCGCCTTTCTAAAATATTTTTAGGCGTAAGTCGTCTCCGCGCCAGCGAGGCTAGTCTTAGAGGGGAAGGTTTTCGATAAGGGACGATATGAACCCTTTTCATTTTGGCGGCCGGGATTCGCCATTTTGCGTTTTCAAGGTCAAGTTCGGCCCCCCTTTCCGCGTTTCTCAGTTCGAAAGGCTGGACGAAAACTAAAGGGGCTAATTTGAGGGCGGCCTTGACTATGGCCGTCCCGTTATAATCGTCAATAGCCAAAAGGAGTCTTTTCAGATCTTTTGGGTCGGAAAGACTAGGGAAATGTCTATTAGGTTTAGATTTTAGGGCCCCGTTAAGGTTCGCCGTAATATTATATTCCGCTCGATTGGTGATAATAGCGTATTTAAATATTTGATTAACTAAGGTTTTAACTCAAGAAACAGTTTCAAAAACCTTGATTTTCAATATCGCGAAGGATCGCTAAAATATCTATAGTCTTAATAGTTTTAATTGGCCGATCGCCTAAAACCGGAAATAACCGATTTTCGGCCATCTGGACATTTCTTATATGTTGTTTTGGTGCGATTGAACATTTATGAAGTTCTATAAATTCATGAGCGATATATTCAAAAGAATCTTCAGATAAATTAGAATCAGTGGTTATATTTATGTTTTTTTTTGAGCCATAGGCTTAACGCCATTTTTTAAAGCGGTTTTCGCGTTCTCTAAAAGTTCGCGGGCTTGTTTAACGCCAATTTCTGGATATGACCCAAAAGTAATAGTTTGTCTAGTTTCAAATTTATAGTCAAATCTCCAAGTCTTTGCGCTGATTGACGAAATGTTAAAGATATAGGCCGCCTCCGTCGTATTCTTTATAGGGGCCCCTTTTGGCTTAAAGATTTTATTTTGAAATCAGTTAAAGGGGGGGCGTTTAGGCCTAAACCTCCAAAACGGTAAAAATTTTTTTTTTGCGGTAAAAACTCTTGAAATTTACCGGCAAAACTTTTCTCGGTAAAGGTAAATTTTAATAAGCAAGGTAGTTTTTTGGAGCGCGTAAAATCAAATAAAAAACCCCGCAGGTCTTGGATTGACGCGGGGTTTGAGATAATTTTAAGTTTTTTTAGTCGTTTAGATAGTTAAATATAATTAGCTATAATTATGCTAATGGAGCGGGAAACGGGATTTGAACCCGCGACTTCAACCTTGGCAAGGTTGCACTCTACCGCTGAGTTATTCCCGCTCAACAAAAAAGCCGCGCTAACGGCCGGCCCAGTAATTTTGGACTTTCGGCAGTCTAGCCGAAAGTAAAATCCTTGTCAAGGGGTTAGTTTTCGGTTTTTCGGCCATTTTTCAATTGGCGATAGCCGCCCTTGCCAGAAGGCCAACCCCGCCGAGGCCTTAGCCCGGACCAATAACTATAATATGAAGATCTTAAAATAAAAGTTAAAAGGTAATATAACAAGAAATATATAGTCTTTCATTTATTTTTTATGTTTCTTAATAAATTTTTTTCCTAACCTTGTCAAGTTGGCGTAACTTTTTTCCCCCATGGTCGAAAGCGTTTTCGGCTTAGCCAGGCGACCTTGGATCCTTAAAAAGCCTCGAGTATGGCTTGTCCTTAAAAAATCTTGGAAAATTAAAGCCCCCTGGCAATTTAGAAAGAGCTGAGGTAAGCTCCTCGAAATTGGTCTTGGGCGACGACAAGGCCTTTAGTTTCGCTTTCAACCATTAGACCGTTACTCTTCCGGGCGTTAACTTTCGCGCGCTTGGCGTTTATTTTTCACTTTCGCTATTTCCAAAAACATTATCGAAAAAACTGTAAGGGGCCTATGAGCTTTTCGCTTTGGCCGGTAATAATTTTTGGGCTAAGGTCCTTAGTTATTTTTTTTGGATTTTTCGGAAATAGGCCTTAAGCGCGCGACTAAAGTTATCGCGCCATAAAACAAAATTAAAAAGCCATTTAAGGCGTTTAAAGCGATTTTTAGGGAGGCTCGCATGGAGCCCACGATAAAAGCGGTTTGGCCGCGACTCATAGGGGCGATTTTTTTAGGGGGTCTGGCTTTGACCGGGTCCTTCGCGCGGGGGTTGGTTAATGGGTGTTTCGTCCTTTTGGCCTTGTGGGGACTTTTTTATTTAGTCACGGCCCAAAAAAACTTTTGGCTAAAAACCTTAGCTTTGCCAAAACAAATTTTTTGGGGGGCTGGGCTTTATTTCGCGGTCATAATTTTAACCATTTTAACTGGCTCGGAGTATGGCCGAGGGTTTAAGCATTTAATAAACGTGGCCTATCTTTTGGCGCCTTTGCCTTTAGCTTGGCTCGCTTTAAGCCAGTGGCCCCGGCTGCTTCGTTATTTGGCCCCCCTTTATGGGTTAGGGCTTATAGTGGCCGGCCTCATGACCTTTAAAGAAGCTGGCTATGGCTTAAATTGCGTCCGGGCCAAGGCTTCTTTGGGCATGATCGAGTTAGGCGCGGTCGTGACCCAGTTGATCCCCTTGGTTTTTGGGGCCTTGATCTTGGCTTTTTTAGACCGGAACCGAAAACTGGCCATTTTTTTTATCGTGGCCTTGGGTGGAGCCTTTAGCGCCCTTATCGCCAACTGCTCGCGGATCGCTCTTTTGTCCGTCCCGGTTTTAATCGTTTTGATGATTTGGGGTTTTCGGCGGCGTTTGGGTTTATTAGTTCGCCTGGCCTTGATCGTGGCTTTCGGGGTGGGGGCTATTTTGACCCTCAAAAATGAGGTCATTTTAGCGAGGTTCGGGGAAATAGTGGCTGGGGAAAGCGACAATTACAACAACGCGGTGCGCTTAGGCCATTGGCGTAAAGGTTGGGAAGTATTTTTAGAAAACCCCATCTTAGGGGTCGGGCCCCGGGCCATTCCCAACGCCCCAGTGGTCGAGCATCCCTTGGTCCCTGAGTACTCTAAAAGGTCCCGGCCCAAGTATTACCACGCCCATCAGGTTTTTATAAACGTCTTGGCCGAAAGCGGCTTAGTGGGGTTTTTGGGGTTTTTAGCCCTGCATCTCGCCCCCATCCTCGTCTTGTGGCCTTATCGGCGCGATCAAAACCCAATTAAGCTTTTTTGGGTTTATGGGGCCTTCTGCGTGGCTCTCCAGCTATTTTTTAACGGTCTTACCGATAGCGTTTTTACCTTAAAGCCCCTGATGTACGTTTACTGGACGGTCACTGGGGTGGCCCTGTGGGTGGTTAATCAGCCTGAGCCGGAGACCGCCTTAACCTAAAATTTAAAAAGCGCCTTAACCATTTTTTTGGCCAAATCTTGGCCCAAGGCCAAACTTTTTTGGTTAAGGGGTTTAAGGGGTCAGGGCTTAGAAAAAAAAACCTTCAACTCATTTCTAGATTTTTTGGTTAGGGTTTTTGGCCCCCGAAGAATTGACGAGGGGGGTTTTAGTTTAAGGGTCTTGGCTAGGAGCGGCCGGGGAGTCGTCTCCGCTCTGGTCGGTTAAAGCCTGGTTAGCCGGGTCGGCGACGCTCTCGTCGGTTAAGAGCAAGTACTTGGCTAAGGTATAGCCACTGTAAAACCAGCATAAGGCCCAGGCGCTTGGCCCCCCTAAGAAGCCCAATTTACCAAAAAACATTTTGCCAAAAGCCCCTAAAGCTCGGGTCGCGGCTTTAAACGCGGAGGCTTTCCGGCCTTTTCGCCTTGACTCTTGGGCCCCTAAGCTGGCGTAGAGGCTCCATTTGGCTAGATACTCCGCCCAGGTGGCGTAAGTATGGTGCTCCAGATATCCGGCTAAAGGCCTTTTTGGGAGCTCATAAAGCGGCCTTTCGTGGACCAAGCCCGTCCATTGGACTAGGGTCCGGGGAAAAAGGCGGACCACCTTGTCGCCGGCTAAAGGGCCAAACCTTTGGCGGCGGCCAAAGGCGAAAACTCGTCTTTTAACCTCGCCCGCGATCAATTGACCCGCGCTTAAGCTCTTTTGAATGGCTTCGATTAAGGCGGGCGAGAGTCTTTCGTCGCAATCAAGGAAAAAGACCCAGTCGGCCGAGCTTAAGCTTAAGGCGAAGTTTCTTTGGTCGGCGAAGTTGGATAGGCGCCTTTGAACCACCCTGGCTCCGGCCTGTTTGGCTAAACTAGCCGTCTGGTCTTGGCTAAAGTCGTCGACGACTATGAGTTCCTTTAAGTAAGGGCCCAAAGCTTTGGCGCTATTTAAGCAGTCGACGATTTCGGCGGCTTCGTTTTTGGCCAGAATTAGAACGTCTAAGGTTAGTTGGCTCATGGGATTTTTTGGCGTAAAAAAAAAGGCCGATTAGGTCCGCTCGGGCGCTGATTTCTAAGATCCTGGCCTTTTTTGAGGCGATTTCTTTTTGGCCTAAGGGTCGCCGCCAAAAACGCGAAAACCCCCCCGTCGTTATTGATATGGGCGTTTTTTTGGCCAAAGCCAAAATAGATAAAACGATTATAGCGTAAAAGGCCCCCTTTAAGGTCCTTTTTAGCCATATTTTTTTCGCGAACCCCTTAGGCCTTATTTTTGGGGCCCGTCATTTTGGCCATAAGGACCTTTAAGGGCCTTAGCCGTCGTTAAAAATAGGCCAAAGCGAAATTTTTGTCTAGAAATTTTAGTCGGGCCTATTTTTTAGATAAGTACAATATAGGCGATTTAAAAATTTTTTAAATACTATATATTGTAATTAAGGCGGCTTTTGGCGATTAGAAATTTTTTGGCCAAGTCTTTAAAGATCAAATCTAACGGTTTTTTCGGGAGTTCGCCGAAAAAGGTTTTTTCCTGGTTCGGCCTTTTTTGGCTTTTGGTTTAAGGCCAAAAAGAAAGGGGCGGACGAATCAGAGTTTAGGGTTATTTCGCGTTTTGGGGCTCTAACCGTAAAGTTAGCTTTTAAGCCTTTAGTAAGTTAAAATGAACTCCGCTAGCCAAGTTTGGTTGACCCGTAATTGCCCGGGGCAACGTTTAAGTTTTTTTTTGGTCTAAAAAGCTTTTTAGTTAGACTATTTAGACCCTTTAACTTTCTGTTTTAATAATTTTTTCAGCCACTATTTCTTCGTCTCCCCGTTGTAGCCTAAACATTTTGAGGATCAAAATTTTAGGGGCCTTAAAGGGGTTGGTTGTTTTTTGGCTAAAAAAAGACCTTTTTTGGAGGTCTCGCCAAAGACTATCTAGTCTAGTTAATAGTGGATTTTTTAAAAATTTTAGTTAAGATCATATAGTCTATTTAATTTTCTTAATATTTAGTTAAGACTATATACTATCTTTATTATTTTTTTAGCTATGGCCAAAGACTATCTAGTTCTGTTTTTAGTTTTTTTAGGCTAATCGTCACCTAAGGATGATTTATGACCGTCAATCCCCCTGTTATTGGCTTTGAGCTGGGAGTCGGCGAGTTCCGGATTGTCACCCCTTCGGCTATTTATAATATTCGGGTGATCCCAGAGCTGATTAAAGCCAATACCGATTTGGGCGTTTTAAGCCCTTTGGCGGGCCAACGTCCGGCGAGTTTACCGCCGCCACCGCCAGTTAGTCCCTCGCCCTTGCCCCAGGTTAATGGCTTAGTCCCGGAGCAGACCTTTTTCCAAGAGATTTCCCAAGAACTCTTTGACCGGGTCGGGCAGTTGGCTCGCCAGTTGTCGGTCTCGGTGACCGAGATCCCCGAAGGGGCGCCTTCCTTGACCCAGACCGGGGCCGATTTGGAGGACGCGAAAGGTCAGCTGGAAGAGGTGGTGGAGATCACCGAGAAGGCCTCCATGACCATTATGGATCTGGCCGACCAGATCCAAGACGACATGGAGACTTTAAACGGTCAAATGGGGGTTTTAACTAATTTAGAGTCTCTTTTAGAAAAAGACGACGAGCCAGTTCCCGCTAAAAAGGCCGACCCTTCGGTGGAGTCGGCCTTTTTAGAGGCCTTTAACGAGCTTAAAGCCGCGGTCGACCGCTTAGCTGGAGCGAGCCTCGCGGCGGGGGAGCCGACTCCGCCCCCCGCCGCCGCGAGCGAACAAGAGCCGAGCCCTTCAGAGCCGCCGCCCGCCACGACCACTAAAATGGTTCCGACTTTTGATTTAGGCGGCTTGTTTCAGACTTTATACGAGTTCTGCGCCAACGAGCAGGTCAAAGACCACATCAAAACCATGCGCGCGGCCAGCGAAACCGGGGGTTTTCAATCTGAGGCTATTTTAAGCTCTTTGACGGAATTGGCCGAGACTTTAGAGGCGGACGACGGTTTTTACAATTTACCCATTCCGGCGATTTTAAAGATCCTCTACAATAATACGGAAAACGAAGATAATAAAAACACCTTAAGAAAAATGAATCAGACCACGGGCAGCATCTTTTTGGACGCTAACTTACCGGTCGAGGCCCAGATGAAGGCGGTGACCGTGGCCGCGGAGCCAGTTTTCCCGCCCCCTCCCGAGCCCCCTAAAGAGGCGGCGGAGCCACAGGAAGCCTCCCCCGCCGACGGCGAGCCCGAGTTAGCTAACCTTAAAAGCCTAGTCGAGCGGTTGGAGACGGCTTTACCCGATCTTTTGCGGTCCGGGGGGGAGGCCTTCGTGGCCATTCCCAAAGGCGACCGGGACGTTATCGTCAGCGCGGTGGCCGCTTCCGATAGCCTGATTAAAAACACCACCCGCCATCTGACCAGGATCATGGAGGCTTTATCGTTTCAAGATCTTTCGGGCCAGAGAATCAAAAAGATCGTTAATCTTATCAGCGACATCCAAGTGCAGCTCTTAACGCTTTTGGTGAGCGTGGACTCCAAAATTAAGGCTCACAAGGACTCGCCGGCCAAAGCCAGGCCGAAAGAAGAAACCGATAAGGTCGCCCAGGCCGAAGTCGACCGCATGCTGGAAAAATTGGCTGGCGGCCCGGCGGTGGGTGAGCCTTCCGAACTGAAAGGACCTGGGGCCGACAACCGCTTAGACCAAGGGGCGGTCAACGACCTCTTGGCGGAGCTGGGTTTTTAAGCCTGATTGTTTTTAGTCCTGTTCTTAATAGTTTAAGTCGCTTATAAGACCTGACTATCTTGTTTGCTGACTTTTTTAATAATAAATTACTAGTTTTGATTATATTAAACTACGTTAACTGACTTGAACTAGCTCATTAACTTATACTAGTCAGATAACGTCAACTAGCTTATACTACGTAGGCTAACGTCAACTAGTTTAAACTGGCTTAAACTACGTAAGCTCACGTTTACTGGCTTAAATTAGATTAAACTACGTAAGCTAACGCAACTAGCTTAAACTGGCTTAAACTAACTTAAAATAGTTTAAACTAGCTTAAACTACCAAAAACTAGCTAGGAGTTAAATTGGACCTGTCGAAGATAAAGCGATATCTGGCTCCGCGTTTTCTGGTCGTTTGTCTCGCTCTTGGGGCTCTTTTAGGGGGAGCCGCCTGCGTGACCATCGTCAGCTCCACCCCCCAAGGCTTGACGGGACCGGAGGCCATCTTGGCCCGGGCGGACCAGGCTTACTCGCGCGGCGAATATGAAAAGGCCAGCCTTTTATACGACCAGTTTTTAAGCCAGGCCCAGCCCGGGCCCCGGGAAGAGGCCATCTTAGCCACGGCCGGGTTAGCCGGCGAGCGCGCGGGTCGCTACAAAGAGGCCACCGCCCATTATCAGAATTTACTGGTTAAGTACCCAAACTCGGCTTACGCGAAACAAGCCGGGACGCGGTTACTCGACCTTTATTTAGCCAGCGACCAAAACGCCAAAGCCGCGTCTTTAGCCGAAAGTCTCTTCGCTAAGGAAAAAGAGCCCAATCTCAAAGCCACTTATCGCTTAACCCAAGCCAAAGGGGTCTTCGCTCAGGGTCGTTACCTTGAGGCTTTGGACTTATTTTTGTCGGCCAGAAGTTTAGGCCCCCCCAAGACCAAAGCCGCGGCCGAGGAGGGAGTCGGGGCCTGCCTTTACAACTTGTCGCAGCCCGATCTGGCCGAGGTCGTCCGACAATACGCCGTGACCTATCCTGGCCCAGAGGCGGCTTACTACTTAGCTTATCAGTCGGCCGTAAACGGCGATCTCCCCACCTTCGCCGCCCAGGCCGAGTACTTTAAGCGTTATTTTCCCCGGCATCCACTCCTGGCCGACTTAGCCCAGCTGGAGTTAAATCCCCAAGGGGCGAGGGCTCTCCCGCCCAAAGGAGTCAACTACTCGGTTAAACCCCAGCTCAGCGCGGCCCCGACCTATTTTACGGCTCCAGGGATCGGGCCTTTAACCGGGAGCTTAAGCGTCGCCGCGATCCTGCCTTTAACCAACGACCCTAGCTCGCGCTTCGCTCAAGACGTCTTAACCGGCTTAAAGTTGGCCTTGGCTAAAAGCCCGGGCCAGGTGGGCTTAACCGAGCTGGACACCCACGGGGAGTCGGCTCAGGCGGCTAAGTTAGTGGCCGAGTTAGCCGAGCGACCTCAAGTCGTGGCCGCGGTGGGGCCTTTAACTAGCCGGGAGGCTTTGGCCGCGGCTCAGATGGCCCAGCGCGTCAACTTGCCTTTATTAACCATCTCTAACCGCTTAGGCTTGACCGAGGGGCGGCCTTACGTGTTTCGGATCTTTCTAACCCCCAAGCACCAGGCGGAGGCCGTGGCTAGGTACGCGACTAAAGTTAAAGGTTATACGCGCCTGGCCGTTTTGCGGCCCGACGACCCTTATGGCCTGGCCATGCTGAATTTTTTTACGGCTGAGGCGACGCGGTTAGGGGCCACGATCACGGCCGTCGAGAAGTACGCTCCTAAAGAAGCCAATTTCGCCGAGGCCGTGGGCCAGTTAACCGGGGGTGGGTCGGTCCGGCGGGCGGCGGCTAGTTTCCAGGCTCAGACCAGCTTTGAGGCCTTATATTTGCCGGACTCGGCCGCGACCGTTAGCCAGATCTTGGCTCAGCTGGCTTATAACGACGTCACGAAGATGACTTATTTAGGCACCTCCTTTTGGCTGACCCCGGATCTACCCCTGGCCGCTGGCCGGTACTTAACCGACTCGGTCATTCCGACGGCTTATACGCCTTTAAGCCAAAGGCCAGAGGCCAGTCGCTTTCGGGAAGAGTTTCGGTTAGCCACGGGTCGCGAGCCCGACCAGTTCGCGGCTTATGGCTATGACGCGGGCCTGGCCATTTTAGAGGCCATTAAAGCTGGGGCCAAAGATCGAGCCTCCCTAGTCCGCTTGTGGCCGACCGTGGCCGTCTTGGGGGTGACTGGACCCTTTTCTTTTAACGCCGAGGGCGACTATCTGGTGGAACCAGCCTTATTAACCGTGGAGCGGGGTAGTTTTAAGCTTTTGCGGGAGCCTTTATCCGCGGCCAAAGCGGACTAATTTTGAGACCTTCTGTTAGGGTAGCCTAAATCTTGAAAGCGGTACTCCAAGTGGCGGCGCTAGTTAGCCTCTTAACGCTTATTGGCGGGTCAGTCGTGGGCACGTTATTAATTGGGGCTTATTTTTTTGCCGTCCTTATAGTGACCTATTTACTAGTTGAAGCCATATTCAAGCTGAGCTTTAAAAAAATTATCTTCTGGCTCGTTATTTGGATCTCAAAAATATACGCTAAAATGAACTCCAAAAAGTTCTAGAACTGGATCTCTTTTTTGAGGATCCAATATTTTTAGCCACTATATATGGCTAGCCACACAGGAGACGGCCTTATGTCCATCACCAATGTTCACGCGAGGGAGATTTTAGATTCCAGAGGCAATCCCACCATTTCGGTGGAAGTTGAGCTAGCGGACGGCGGATTCGGCCAAGCGGCCGTGCCTTCGGGAGCCTCGACCGGGGTCCACGAGGCTTTGGAGTTACGGGATAACAATCCCCGGCGTTATGGCGGCAAAGGGGTCCTGACCGCGGTCAAAAACGTCAACGAGATTATCGCCCCGGCTGTTTTGGGCGCCGATCCCTATAACCAAGCTGAGCTTGATCGGCTTTTACTCGAGTTAGATGGCACGGAAAATAAGGGCAAGTTAGGCGCCAACGCCATTTTAGGGGTGTCCCTGGCCGTGGCCAAGGCCGCGGCCAACGAGATTGGCTTACCTGATTTTCAGTACATTGGCGGGGTTGGGGCTAGGGCTCTCCCGCGGCCCATGATGAACATCATTAACGGCGGCTCCCACGCTGGCAACAACGTCGATCTCCAAGAGTTTATGATTATGCCCCTTTTTGGGGAGTCCTTCGCCGAGGCTTTGCGCTGTGGGGCCGAGGTTTTTCACGCCTTAAAAAAGATTTTGGCCGCGGCCAAGCTGTCGACTGGGGTCGGCGACGAAGGGGGATTCGCCCCGGACTTAAAAAATAACGAGGCGGCTTTGGAGCTTATCGTCAAAGCCATTGAAGAGGCTGGCTATAAAGCGGGCCAGGACGTGGTCATCTGTCTGGACGCGGCTTCTTCGGAGTTTTACGACGCGAAAAAGAAAAAATACGTCTTTACCAAATCCGACCACTCCGAGCGGACGGCCTCGGAACTGATCAAGCTTTACGCTAGTTGGCTGGACAAGTTTCCTATCCGCTCCATTGAGGACGGACTGGCCGAGGACGACTGGGAAGGCTGGGCTGAACTCACCCAAGAACTCGGCTCAAGAATTCAGCTGGTCGGCGACGATCTTTTCGTCACCAACGTCAAACGCCTAGCCGAAGGCATTGAGAAAAAAGTCGGTAACTCTATCTTGGTCAAAGTCAACCAGATCGGCACCCTGACCGAGACCTTGTCGACCATTCAGATGGCTCACCGGGCTGGGTACACCACGGTTATCTCTCATCGGTCTGGGGAGACCGAGGATCACTTTATCGCTGATTTAGCCGTCGCCGTTAACGCGGGGCAGATTAAAACCGGCAGCCTCAGCCGCAGCGAGCGGATCGCTAAATACAATCGGCTTTTGGCCATTGAGGAAGAGCTTTCGTGGTCGTCTGTTTTTGACCGGCCTTTTAAGGTTTGAGGCGGTCAAGCCTTTTAAGGTTCTTTTGAGATTCGCGTTTTCGTGGCTTAAAGGGTCTTTAAGGTATTAAGGCTTTTGCGGCGTCGCGGCTTTACGGCTTTGTCGCGTCGCGGCTTTACGGCTTTACCGCTTGGCGGCTTTGAGGCTCTTAAGGCTTTTAGGGATTTTAGATCTTAAGGATCGTCGTCGCCCCCCTTTTTTAACGTTTTTTTGGGCCTCGCCTTTAAAGAAAAAACTGGTGAAAAAAGGGGGGGCGTTATTTTTGGGCCTTTAAACTTTTTAGATTTTTATAAAGGTGTAATGGTATCAAAAATTTGATCACAGATTAGATCATGTTATGATGTGCTAGAACGACAAGCAATTTTTAGCCCAACCTTTTGTCACGGTTGAAATCAAAAAAACTACATACTAGATGTTGTGATTGGCCTTGTGAATCAAAACATCTCACTCGTGATCAAAGAATTGATACCACCTCATACAGCCGTATGCCTTAATAGGGCATGTACGGTTTGATGAGGGCTGACTGGAAACGAGTTTACAACTAACGCGCCAGTCGGCTATTCTACACTTTTAATAAATATTATATTATTATTGATAGTTTTAATACTAGGTAAATTTTGGATTTTATTGTTTAAAAATATATTGTTCTTATCTTTTGAAAACTGTTAATAGTCATCCATGATGAATCATTTTTGGTTAATGTAAGCGAATTGTTTTGTATATCTAACACTCCTAAGCAAGTTTGCTTATTACGAGTTTTATAGTCAACATTATTTGGAAACAATTTCTAAAGAAGCTTAGATTTTTGATTTTTGCCAGAAAACTTAGACTGAAAATTGGCCGACCTCCTCTTTTTAAATCAGCGTTTAACTAATCGCATGTAACCTGTCATTAAGGAGAATATCATGGCCCGAAATACTATAACTGTAACTTTAATATTTTTTTATAAAAATTTTATTTTTGTCGCTTTCTATAACTCCTTCTTTTGCTGAAACTGAGTGTAAACTAAATATTTACGATGATTCTACTTTTTATAATACGAGTTATGTGGGAGTGTATCTTGTTGATGCTAACCCACCACCGTATGGAAAAGATGATGCGTATACTATAACTGGGCTTACTGGCATTTATGCATTTTGTATCTTAATATCAAATGACAACGTATGGTATCTTCCATCAGTAGAGTTAACCGCTTCCGACCGGATTGAATTATATTCATATTGGAACGGATCAGAAATGGTTAATGGCGCAACCGCTTATATAGGAGATTGTACAGGGGTTATTAAAAGTTATACTAATCGTTTAGGTGAATCACTAAGCATTTCTGTATATCAAATTAAGTGATTGCGATTGTTCCCCCTGGTATGTTTAGCCGCGTTAAGTTTTTTAGCGATAAACAATATAAATTATTACCCTGAGCATAGATATCTGTAATTCGTAAAGTCCTTATATACTAAGCATTATGGACTGATAAATCCCAAATTAACAGCTATATTTCATGTATTTAAGTTCTGGATGAGCGTAAAATCTTAACACCCTTTTTTTAGTTTTTTAAAAAAAGCGTTAAAAGGGCGTTTTTTTAAGAGCCCCCGCCTGGCGGGGGATTAGGCGCGCCCGCGACGTCGGGGCTGGGGGTGGCGTTAGGGTTTTGCGATTTTTCCAAAATCATTTGCGGATCAATCCGTCTTTCGGAAATGGATTTTATTAGGCGCGCGGCTTTGTCGGGTTGGACCATGGCCAAGATTTTGCCGGCGTTGCCGCCAGGCATGGCCGAGAGGATGGACACGGCCACTTGATCGTCCATGGAGTTAATCAGTTGGCCGGCTTGCTCTGGCTTCATGCCTTTAAAGGCCAAGACTAGATGCTCGACCCGGGCTTCTTTTAAAGCGTCTTCCTCGGTTTTTTTGGCCGTGGCCGTGGCTTTCTGCTCGGCTAAGATGGCCGCGTTTCTGGCGATGAGTTCGTTCAACTCGGTTTTGGCTTTGTCGGCCGCGGCTAAACGGACGGTCAGATCGGCCTCTAGCTCTTTTAAGGCTTGCTCTCGGGCGTTTAACTGGGTCTCCCGCCGGGTTAAGTCAAAGTTTTTCTTGGCTTGCTCCTCGGCGGCGGGGCCAGAGGCGGTCGGGGGCAGGGGAGGGCCGGCGGGAGTCGTTGGCCCGGGTTTAGCCGGGGGCGGAGTCTTTTGTGGCCGCCGTAAGTCCTCCTCGCCAGGTGGGAGAGGGATGCCTAACGGGGCTTGGCTGGCCGCGCTCTGAGCCACGGCTGGGGTAATGGCGACTTGGGAGTTTAAAAAAGCGGCCGCGCCAGCGGCGATGGCGTTAGCCGGGAGACTCCCCAGGGCGGCCTCGGCCGCGGGCGGGGCGGTTAAGCTGGTTTGGGGTTTCGTAAGAGGGCTTAAAGGCGCCGAGTCCGACTCTTGGCCCGACCAAAAGCCGGCGACGACCAGACGAACGATTAAAACGAAGACCGCCACAGCGGCTAAGAGACGAAACTTAGCGAAAATCCCGGGCTGACCTCTTTTGGCTGGGGTCAAAGAGCTTTTAGGGGCCGGATTTTTGGGGGCCGGACTGGTCGGGGCCGGGCTTTTAGGGGCCGGACTGGTCGGGGCCGGGCTTTTGGGGGCCGGAGCTTTTAGATTGGGCGGGTTGGGTTTGAGGTTTTGGGTCGTTTTTTTAGTTGGCGTCATCGCCCACCCCCGTCTCCTTTAAGCGCCACGTCCGGGCGAGGCCCGCCATCTCTTCGAGGGTCTCGCGCTCGCCGCGCTCGGCTTCTTGGTCAAAGGCCTCTTTTTGGCGGTCTTTGGTTTTTTCGATCACCTGGCGGGCCATGACGGCTCGGGTTAAGGCCAGGCGCTCTTTGGCTTCCTCGCGGCGGCTTAAGATTAACAGCTCTTCGGTTTTTTTAATGTCTTGCCGCAAGCGGTTTTGATAGTCGCTATAAAGGCGCATTAAAGGTCCCGTCAAGCGGCCCATCTGGCCATGGGTTTTTATCTCCTCGGTTAACTGGCCCAAGCGCGTAAACAAAGCCTCTAAATTTTCTTCTAGCTCGCTGATGCTGGCTAAACGGCGGGCCAGCTTCACGGCCGCTTCTTCCTCCTTTTGACGACGGAGGGCGATCAGAAAATCTAAGCGAAACTTAAAGGCGGGCATAAGGGCCACCAGCGAACTTATTAAACTTAGAATAAGGCTTTAAACGCCTTTTTTTTTTAAAAGACTTATTGGCCTTAAGTTTTTTTAGGTTTTTATGTTAGCTAAAAAAAGGCCAAAAACTTTAGATAAAAAAAATAAGAAAAGACCTTTAAAAAAACTTTTAGTAGTTTTAGGCCATAAATTAAGAGAGAAAAATTATGAGCTAAAACTTAGATACCGATAAGTCGCGCGCCTAAAAAAATGGAACCTTTTTGTCGGCTCCTAAATTTAAGGCCAAAAAAAACAAAAAGTCAAAAGCCTGGCCGCGAATTAAGGACCTTGCCGGGTATTTAAGCAAGAATTGGGCCAGGATTTAATAAGTTTTGACTTAAGGTCCGGCTAAAGCGCCAGAAAAAATTAGGCCTTAAGACTTACGACGAAGGGTCTTTTAATGACGTAAAATCCAAATAAAAACAAGCGGTTAGCGATTTAAAAAAAGCCTAAAAAATCGCGTCGCGCGTTAAGGGGCTGGGGGCCGCCTTATCGGGAGACGTTTTTTTTTTAGGCGATCAAAAAGTTCCGACCCGAGCGAAAGAAAGGCTCTTAGGGTCCTATCTTTTTAGCTAGCCCCAAAAATTTTGACTCAAAATTAGTTAGCGCCGCTTAAGGCCAAAAAGCGAAAAGCGGCTGGCCTCGCTTTTAGGGTCGCTTTTACTATAGACGTGGCCTATATTTTTATTAACGGCTATATTTTGGGTATAAAGGGACCTTTAAAAATTAAAAAGGGTTTGGCCCACAAGGGATTTCGGCGTTTTAGAGAGCCAAAAAAATTACGTTCCCCTTTTTTAAACCCAAACTTTTATGACTCGCCGCGTCGCCCCCCTTGTCAGGCGACAAAATTTATTTAAAAAATATTTATTTTACGATAAAAGGCTAGCTAAAAAAACGTGGATCAATTATAAAAAATCAAAGGCTAGCGAAAAAATCGTTGGTTAGCCCTAAAAACCCTAAGAAAAACCTTAGCGGCTAGCTAAAAAAACGTTGGTTAGCCCTAAAAACCCGCGCCAAAGCTATAAGGCCCAGCCAAAAAAAGCCGCGCCCCGCCCTAAAAACCCCTAAGACCAAGGATAGCAGCGTGCCCCAGAAACCTCTTTCAACTAAGGATTTGGCCCAAGACGGTTATGAAAAAAATTATTTTCTTTTGGCCACGGAGCTAAAAAACGCCGACTTTGGCCAGCGGGCCTTAGCTTTAGGCTTTCGACCAGACCCGGCCGGGGGCGTCCGACTTGATTTTTTAGGCCAAGAGTATCATCTCGACTCGACGGGGGTTAGGGCCGCGGACGGCGGGCCTTCTTTGGCTAATCGGCGCAGTTTATTGATCCATTATTTATTGTCTAAAGGCCAAGACGGCCCCGGGGACCAGTATTTGACCCTTTGGCAAATGCCGGGTTTTATCCGCGGTCGTCGGGATCCGGGCTCGGACCTTTTAAACCGGGCGGCGTTAATGGCCTTTGGCGACGACTACCTCGCTTTCGCTAAAGCCGCCCAAGCCTTAGGCGGTCAAGCGGTCCCCCCGGCTGGGGATGGCTTTCGGGAGTGGGATTTTTTAGTTTTGCCGAAAGTTGGCTTAAGGGTCGGCCATTTAGCCGCGGATCTGGAGTTTCCCGCCGAGATCCGGACTCGTTTCGACGATAAGGCCCCGACTTTTCTAGAGTTTGAGTGTCTGGCTTTTTTAGTGGCCACCTTTAGCGAGGCCTTAGCCGCGGCCAAAGAAGCTTAAATGTTTTTACCTTCGCTCGGAGTCGATCTCTTCCTGGGTCTCGGCCAGCTTTTTCCGGTTGTCGTTGGCTAAAGCCGCCGCCCCTTTGGCTTGGCCTATGGGATCTTGGGGCTTTAGCGAAGGACTGTCGGCGACGGCCGGGGCTAGATTCCGGGCGGGCGGTGGACTAGGCGAGCGGAAGAAAAATATGGCCATTAACACGAGCAAAATCCCAATGGCCACCCCGCCTAAGATTAGGTGGAGCTTGGTGGAGGTCGCGTTTAGCTCTTGGCCTTTGGCGACTTGATTTAAGTTTTCGCCGGTCCGAAAATTATAGCCACAAGGGCAGCTTTCGGCTGGTAAAGACACTGACTGGCCACACTTTGGGCAGCGTAGGGTGGTTAAGGCCATGGAACTCCTTAGGGACCCTTTTGGCGGGGAAAAGAGCCGAAAATATTTTATTTAGAGATTTATTGGATCCGACGCCAGTCGCCATCGCCGAAGCTTTCGGCCAGATAAAAGTCAGCGGTCCCGTCGTCTTTGGGGTTAGCCGCGAGTAAGGTGCCGGCCACGTCTAAAGTCGCTAGAGCTCGACCATAGGCTTTGGGGTCGGCGGGCTGGCTAAAGACGCGAGCTAAGAGCTGGCCTTGGGCGAACCCTAAATAAGAGTGGTAATCCAGATCCAAGCCTTTGGGGCCATATTTTTGGAGGACGAAGTCGTAGCCCCGGTCGATGAAGTCTTTCGGCTTTAAGACGGCCGGAAAAATCACGCCCGCCCACTGACCCGCGCTGAGCATGTATAACTCGTGGCCAGTGGCGTTGACCGCGGAGGTCTGCCACACGACCTTGGGGGGCAGCAAAGGTTTTAAGCTGCGAATAATGGCCGCCGCCTGGCCAGGCGGCAGCCATAAGACAATGGCCTGGGCCGCCTCTAAAGAGGGTTTTAGGGTCAGATACTCGCGAAAAGAGTCTTTTATGGCGACGGTCGTTAAGGTTAGGCCAAGGGAGTCCGCGGTTTGTTGGGCGATGGCCGCCGCGGCGAGGCCATTAGTTCCGTTTAAGTGGATAAAAGCGACTTGGGATAAGCCCTGACCCCGGACGTAAGACCACAGGGCCTTTAGCTCCTGACTTTCGGTGGGTAAAGTCAAGATGGGGTTTTTACTTAGGCTTTTTAAAGGCTCGCCGTCGGCCCAAGGTCCATACCAAACTAGGCCCCGGCGCCGGAAAAAGTCGCCCGTGGCTTTGGGAAAACTATTGGCCGCCCCGCCCACGGCTAAAACCGGGTTGGTGTTTTCCACTAACCGCGAAAGGCGGCTTACGAACTCAGGGTGAACGTCGTCGATTTTTAGGCTAAAAAGGTGGAGTTCTTGGTCGCCTAAGGCGTCATTGGCGTTTAAAAAAGCTAAAAGAGCTTGTAATCCGCCTAAACACTCGAAGGTTAAGGACTGAGTGCCGACGGGCGCGGCCCAGCTGACCAAAGCCAAAGACTTTTTGCTCTGGTCGCGCTGGGCTAAAGAAAAGCCCGAGCCAAAGACCCAAAAAGTCGCCAAAAAACCGATTAAAATGGTACAAAAAAAGAGTATAGGGTGAGTTTTTAGCGCCAATAGTAGCCTTCTTTAGGTAAAAGATTTAGGTTACTACAAAAGCAGTCACCTTTGATTAGTCAATTAGGCCAAAAGTAAGTCTAGAATCAGTCGAGGTCTCTTAGCTTAGGCGTTTTCGGCCCTTTAGCGACCCCCAAAAAGAAGTTAGCCAAAAAAGTCTTAAAATAAGGTTCTCGATCGTTTAGGCCAGAGGGGGTTTTTTCTAACGTCAGCCCCAAAAAAGCCCTTGGTTAGCCAAAAAGGCTAAAAACGGCTAGCTCTTGGACAACTATTATAAGCTAGGCTGAGCCGAAATTGAAGGTTTGGCCTTTTCGCTAGCCCGGCCAGGTCATTGAAAAAAAAAATTATTCAAATTAAGATTTATAGCCGACAATGGGCTTTAGCTAT
Organism: Deltaproteobacteria bacterium; assembly: GCA_031257535.1. Taxonomy (GTDB): domain Bacteria; phylum Desulfobacterota; class Desulfarculia; order Adiutricales; family Adiutricaceae; genus JAIROO01. The sequence continues at coordinate 7,423 of JAIROO010000093.1, read as the reverse complement.
CATTAAATAAAAAAACTATGGAGCTTCGCGACTAAAAGCGCTAAAGTAGTTGCGGGTCTTAAATCGGGTTTTGGAATTTTGACAAAAAACCAAAAAAACCATAAAAACCATAAAAACCATAAAAATCCAAAAACCAAAAAACCAAAAGTTAAAGGCTCAAGGCCTGGCTTAAATTGGCGAGAGGCGTAATGGTTTAATTTTTTCCCCTCTTCTATTAAAATAGTTAGGCCTGGCCAAGCCTTTCGCCAGTTCTTTAGGGTTTTTTGAAAATTATATTGTTTTTTAGAATAATTTTGTTTTTTTTAAAGTATAAAGCAGTAAGTTAAATATTTAAAGAGTTATTTTACTTATTTAACCTAAGTCAGAAAAAACCTCTCCCCAAAAAGACGAGAAAGATACGTTTTTTAGGGAAAAAGTTTTTTAAAGTTAATAATTACGGCGTTTAGCTAAATATCAGGAGAATTGACTAAGGTCTATGACCATTGAAGAACTTTTCGCGAAAATACGGACTAAAGCCGACCAGATTTCTTTGGACGAGCGGCCACCTGTTTCCATTTTATTAAATATTTTGAGCCTTGAGACTGAAAAGTATTGGTTGGTGCGTTTAGCCAACGGCCAGGCCACCTTAGACGAGGTTCAAACAGGTTCTCTTTTTGAGCCAGACGTTATGGTTTCGTTAAGCGAAGAGACTTTATTAAGTCTGGCCTCGCGCGAATTGTCCCCACTTAAAGCCTTTTTGCTAGGCCGAGTTAAAATTAAAGGCGATAGCGGTTTACTTAGCCAATTAAAATATCTCTGGCCAGAAAGTTGACTTTTCGAGCTTGGACCGCGACGGATGATTCATTAAGTTTTTTTTTTGAAAAATACTTAATGATTTCAAGATGTTTAATCGTCGCGCTTTTATAGCGCTGGTTTTTGATTTGAATGTTTTGGTCTCATAAGGAGTTTTGGTCCAGAAAGAGAACAAAATTTCTTTTCTAGATATTGTGGCATTTTATGGTCTAAAGCCAATACCAAGTGCTAGTTGTTAAAATTAATACATAATTGGCATTTAATGCTTGACTTCTGTTTCGTTAAAGTTTTAAATAGCCCCATGAAACCTGAAAGCGACGCTCCCCGGTTCAGGCCCGGAGGGCGACGTGGATTCATTGGCCAGGCTACAGCCATGAATTGTCTTAGTTTTATCTATTCCGGCCTATTTTATTTTTGGGGCCGGCGAGGGGGCATTTGGTCCGACCAGCCACTTTTGACCCCGCGAGGACGACAAGGAGAACTCTGATGTCCAAAAACACGCTCAAGAACCTTCGCGAGCAGCTCCTTTTGAGCAAGGCCGAACTAGCCCGTAAAGCCGGCGTTTCCCCGATGACCATCGATAGGATCGAAAACGGGGAGCGCTGCCGCATGGAGACAATGAGGAAAATCATCTTGGCCTTAGGCTACTCGCTTGAGGACAAGGACAAGATTTTCGCCGACTGATGGCCAGGCTGGTCGCCCCCGGCCTGTGGTCGGGGGCAGACGCCTGGCGATTTGTCTCTTTCTTTATTTCCGCCCGAAATTCCTCACTAAAATCTGTTTTGAAAGAGAGCCAATATGCCGGTCATTGGATTTGACATTGGAACTTACGCGGCCAAAGCGGTTCTTCTAAACGTCAGAGGCAAAGGTCGGTCTTTAAGCGTCTCCTTAGACGGTTTGGGCCTAGCCCAGATGCCGCAAGGAGTCATGAGCCAATGGGAGGAGCAACCCGATCCGGCTCGCCGGGCCATGAGCGGGGCCATGCGCTCTATTTATAAGTTGGCTAAACTTTCGCGGGGCCGTTTCGCCGCTTTGTCCTTAAGCGGCGACACCATGATCATTAAAAAAATTAACATGCCCATAACTTCCCAAAAGGAGTTAAGGGCGACTTTGGCTTTAGAGGCCGAGCAGTATATACCTTATCCTATAAATGAGGTTATAATCGACGGACACATCCTGGCCACCGACGACCAGCACGGCCAGATGTCGGTCCTTTTGGTGGCGGCCAGGAAGGAAGTGGTAAACAACTACATCCAGGCCGTGACCATGACCAAGATCTTAAAGCCCAACGTTATCGACGTCGACGCTTTGGCCCTTTATAACGCTTATGATTTTGTTCACCCAGATAGCCGGGAAAACGTTATACTAGTCGATCTTGGGGCCTCGCTCATGCACGTGACCGTTATTTTAGACGGTCAGCCCAACGCGATTAAGGAAGAAAACGTCGGTTGTCAAAGGATTACCGACGACATCGAGGATGCCTTTGGGGTGACCCCGGAAGTGGCCGAGGCCATCAAGTTTGGAGCTCAACCCGCGCCGAACCAGAGCGAGACCGCGGAGATCGTCGAACGGGTGGCTAGCAACTGGGTGGCGGCCTTGGAAAGAATTTTAGACAATATTCGGGTTGAATCCCCCGATTACCAACCTAAGCGGATCTTTTTAGCCGGGGGCGGGGCTTTCTTGAAGGGTCTACCGGAACATTTTTCCCGGAGCCTTCAGATCAAAACCGAGGTCTTTAACCCTTTTCAGGCCGTGAAAGTCAACCCGAAAAAATTTGATCAAGCTTATCTGGACTATATAGGTCCTCAGATGGCCGTTAGCTTTGGCTTGGCCATCAGGAAGGAGGAGGTCCGATGATTCAAATTAACCTTCTACCCTTAGAGTCTTTTCGAGAAAAGTCTAGCGGCCAACTAATGGTGGCTATATTTTGTGTCGCCATAGCTTTCGTGGGCATTGGTTTATATTTTTATTACGACCTTTTTATGGGCTCGACTTTAGAAGCCTTGGAAAAGACCCAAACCGCGGCCACCCAAGAGCTGAATAAAGCCAAAGGCCAGACGGCCGCGGCCTTAAAGAAAACCACGACCTTTGTCGAAGACATGGTTAAGGTTAACTATATTTCCGAATTGGAAGAGCGACGTCGCGACCAAACGCGCCTTTTTGCGGCCATCGCCGCCAAGGTCATTAACGAAGTCTCGTGGTTGGTCAGTCTGTCCCACGACAAAGGGGTCGTGCGGATCAAAGGCATGGCCACGGATCACGAGGTGGTGGCCAAGTTCTTGTCCGAGCTGCAGACTCTCTCCGTTTTACAAAACGTGGAGCTCTTAAGGGCGGCCGAGGACACGGTAATTAATGGCATTAATCTGGTGACTTTTGAGTTCTCGGCTAACACCACTTTCCAAGACTCGTCCTTAATGACCGAGGGCCTCCCGTCCAACGCCTTGCCACCTAAGGAAACTTTGGTTAAAATCGTCACCGTGGCCGCCCCGAACTTGGCGGAGGCCTTAAAACCGAAAATTAGCGATAAAAAGCGACTGTAAATCACTAATAAGGTATTTTTTTAGTGTCGTATTAGGTTTAAGTTACTCTTAACAAGGGTTAGAGAATAGATTTAGCTGATTTTTTAGTTAAAAAGGTTTTTTCGCCCTTATAGTTAATCCGAAAAGAGGCGCTTTATGGCCAAAGCTCCAGCCCAAAAACCCAAGAGCAAAGACGACTTTTTTTTGAAAATCGCCAAGATCAAGACGGGCGCGAAAATTGGCATTTTATTGGGCGGCTTAGCCCTGGTCGTTGGGCTCTTTTATTTTCAATTTTACGCCCCTTACGAGCAAAAAGTCGCTACCTTAAATGCCTCTATCGCGGAATTAAAAAAACAACAAAACGACGAAACCAATAATATTAAAAAATATAAACCTATTGACAATTACACAATGTCTATGGCTAATACTTATGACTATTTAAAGTCTTATTTAACCACAGACAACGAGATCCCGCGCCTGATTCAGATAATCTACGATCTCGGCGTCCAAGCCGGGGCTAAAGTGACCTTGTTCGCGCCTAAGGCCGCCAAACCCTTAGAAAATTACGCTGAGATCGAGTTTCAAATGAATCTGGAAGGCTCCTTCGTCAATGTTTTGAAGTTTTTTTATAGCCTTAGCCAGATGGATCGGATCATTAATATTCGCTCCGTGGTCATGGACACCCCCATTTTGGGCGACAACATGGCGATGAACCTGAAGATCAAATGCCAGGGTTCGACCTACCGTTTCTTGACCCCGGAGGAGATCCAATACGCTAAGGACAACCAAGGTAAGAAGAAAAAATAATAGTTTAGGCCCTAAAAAAAAGATCGTCTTTTTTGGGGCTAGCTATTTATGGAGCGCGAGGTTTATGTTTTTTTTGTTTTGGCAAGGCCGGCTTTTCGCCTATTTAGGCGTTGGGGTGGTGGCTTTGCTTGGCCTTTTAGGCTGGGGCGGTGGGGCTTTGGCCCAAACCTCCAATCCTCCGCCCCCGCCAGGCGGGACTCAGCGCCAAATTCCACCGCCGCCGGCTCCTCCAGGTCAATTCGTCAACCCTAATCAAGCGAGTCCGAACGACTCCTCGGGCATGAACTTTCGAGTTGAGTACTCGCGGCCCACGCCGCCGGCCCCGCCCGTGGCCCCGCCGGCTCCGGGGACGACTCCGGCTCCCCCGGCTCCGCCTCCGGCTGCCCCGGCCGCTACGACCCCCGCCCCGCCTTTACTCGGCGGTCCGCCAATGGAAGCCCCGCCGCCTTTAAATCCCGACAAACCCTTAACTCCGGCCGAGAAAGCGGAACTAGAGGCCAAGGCCAAAATCCAAGCCGAGTTAGACGCCTGGCGAGCCTCGGTTAATCAGGACTACGTCTTTAACGCCGGGGACATGATCGACCCCTTTATGCCCATTGAGTCCGTGGCCAAACCGGCGGATCCCGCTAAACAAGCCGAAGACAGAACCTCTAAACCGATGATTCAACAATTAGCCTTAAACCAGTTTACGCTATCGGCCATCATCGTTGGGGCTAACCCTGACGACAATATCGCCTTAGTCGACAGCGGGGGGAAGGGCTATATTGTGCGGAAAGGCATTTTAATCGGCAATAATAATGGTTTCGTTCGGGAGATCACGCCCAATAAGGTCGTGATCGAGGAACCCGACATGTCCTATCGAGCTCGGAACTCCCAGGCCGCCCCCCGGATCACTGAATTTCGGTTAAATAGCTTAAGGGAGTCGGCGGATGGCATAGAGCTCTCCTTGTCGGAGTAAAGACCTTTAGGTTTTCTTAAAGATTTTTTTTAAGTTTTTCCGTTTTCGATTGTTTATTTCAAAACGACTGTCCCTAGATATGGGAATTACTGGCCCAGCCATATGGCTGGGCCAGTGTCGTTTTGGAGACTAACCTTTAGTAATTAGTTACAATTATGCCCTAAGCTACGCGAGTCCGTTCTGGTTTTTTGGCAAAGGTTTAGAAGAATTTTTAATTTTTTAAAAAAATTTTTTAACAGCTTAAGGCTGCGTAGTTATTGAGGAATCGTGATAATAGCGTTTTTTTGAGACTCTCGGAGACTGTCTTAGGACTAATGGAATGGTTGATTAATGCCGATTCTATAATTGGCTGGCAATGATTATAAGCCGATCTTTTTTAAGCGAGACCTTCAATCGTCTTTTAACGATTGAGACTTCGCTTTCTGGGTTTAGAGACAGTTAAACAAACGCTTGGGGCCAAAAAAGGCGCTATAAAATTGATTATTTGCTAGGAGTAACCCATGGATAAAACGCGTAATTTTAGTGGGCGAATGGGAGTAACGGTCTTGGCCGCGACGTTAGCTTGCGTTTGGGCCTTTGAATCTTTGGCTCAAGCTCAAACTTTCGCTCCGCCGCCCGCTCAGGCCTCCGCGCGAACTTCTTCGGATGGGGGCGGATCTGACATGTCCATGCCCGTCGACGTTCCTCTGGATCCCTTAGGCTCGATGAACAACAAAAGGTATACTGGCGAGCGGATTTCCTTGGACTTCCAAAACGCCGATATTCATAATATTCTACGACTAATCGGCGAAATTTCTGGTTTAAACGTGGTCGTCTCCGACCAAGTCAGCGGCAAGGTCACTTTAAAGTTAAAGTCCGTGCCTTGGGACCAGGCCTTGGATATTGTTTTAGCCGCCAAAAACTTAGACGCTATTCGTAATGGCAATGTTTTGCGCATCGACACCTTGGACAATATCCGGCGGGCTATTCCAGATCCCACCGATCCGACGGCCAAGGTGACTTTAATCCCTCAGACTTTTACGCCCAAATATTCCTCGGCCACTAGCGTGTCCGCGGAGATGGAAAAGTACAAAAGCCCCCGCGGTCGCGTCCGGGTCATTGGCAACGATATTTACGTGGAAGACGACTCTAGGACTATGCAGACTTTAAGGGAAATCTTCATGCGTAACGACAAGGTGACCAAACAGATCTTAATCGAGGCCCGGATCGTGGAGGCTTCCAACGATTTTACCCAGACTTTGGGCGTCCGCTGGGGCGGTTATGGCGGGCACAACGTGACTCCGAGCGCGGAAAACAACTCCACCACCATGTCGGGTCGGCACGCCTCGGGCGAGGTAGTTGGCATCCCCAGTAGTACCACTAACTCCAACGCTTACCCTTCGGTGGGCGCGGGGGGAGGATCTTCTGGCAGCTTTTATCCGGGCGAGCATTTTGGTTTATTGGATTTTGGCGGGGCCAATGCCATGCGCTTGGGTTACGGCTTTTTGAACCGGTCGGGGACCATGCTTTTAAACGCGGAGCTGAACGCCAACGAGTCCTTAGGCGAAACCAAAGTTATCTCCGCCCCGCGCATCATGGCCTCCAACGACAACGAGGTCTACATTAAGCAAGGGACTCAGGTGCCTTACCAGTCGTCCTCGGCTAACGCGGGCACCAACACCGAGTTTAAAGACGCTTTGATGGAGTTAAGGGTGACCCCGCACATTGAGGAAAATGGCCAGATAATTTCTTTGGACATCACCTTAACCAAGGATAACGTTAACCGCGCGGACTCCACCACTGAGCCCTCCATCGACAAAAAAGAAGCCAAGACCAAGCTCATGGTCCGCGACGGCGAGACCGTGGTTATTGGTGGCATTGTCGAGGATAACCAGACCAACAGTTCCCGAAGAGTGCCGGGCTTACACGCGGTGCCTTTACTGGGCTGGCTCTTTAAGGACCGGAGCGTCCAGACCACCAAGCGCGAGCTTTTGGTTTTTATTACGGCTAACATTATTCCCATTAATATCTAAAAGCTTAAGGCGATTATTTAGAGGGGCTCGATCTTGGCCAGCTCTTTTTTAAAGGGTTGGCCAAAAATTTGGCCCGCGGCCTATAGTCCGACTAGAGTGGTTAAACGTCAACATAAAGGCGTTATGAAGTTTGGCCAATCCGCTAAACAAGTCAAAGTCCTTAAGCGCCGCCTTAGCTAAAGGGCCTAAATGAGGCGACCGCCTGACCAGCAATTCTCAATTTGAACAGGGTCAATCTTTAGAACCATATATTATTACTGTCTTCGAGCCAAATTTGTTATTGAGAATGGCCGGGGAGAGGTATTTTTTTTAAAAAAATTTTTCGAGGAATAAGT
>JAIROO010000082.1 GCA_031257535.1 Deltaproteobacteria bacterium | reverse complement strand
TATTAACACTGTCTTCTTATTTCTGTATCTTCATTTTCAAGCGCTTCGGGATCATTAGCATGTTTTATTAAATGAGGGATTGAATGGCTTGCTTAGATTCAAATTCTGACGCTCAGAACCTTACCACTTCCGCTTCTATTGACCAGTGTGGTTCACATGATATTATATCACGCGATATTGGTCATTACGGTCTTATAGCTGCATTGTTCATTCAATACAACCTAATTAACTTCATAAATACTATTTTACCAAAAACTAAAGACCATTACATCTCTCATGGTGAATGTTTACTTTGCTTAATATTAAACGCTCTATCTTTTCATCGCCGCGCTTTATATAAAATTAGTGATCAAATGAGTAAATTGCCTATTAAATTGTTATTTGGCCGTGATATTGATCCTAAATATTTTAATGATGACGTTTTAGGGAGATTCCTTGAGGCTGTTTTCAATTATGACGCCTTCGTAAAAACCCCTTTTTAATTTTTGAGGGCTTGTTAATCCACAATATAAGGTAGCCACAATGACTTAAGATTGGCGTTTTTAGTAGAGCCACGCGCCTAAAATCGCGAAACAGGGGTTTTTACGAGGCCATCTGTCAAGCCCCAAAAAAGATATTGTAGCAATTAAAAGCTAAAGGGTGATAATGTTATTCCCATCTCGAAAACCTTCTTGGCGGGACAGCCAAAATTCAAAATATTTTCTGGGCTTGGTATAGCTCTTTCGTTATCCTATCTAAATTCTTCAAAAGCTCGTTAGCGTAACGAACATCTACTTCAATAGCCATAATTCATTTTCTTTAAAGTGTTATTGGTAAACACTTGAGGTCGCCGACTAATTACCGATAAACCCGCTATCGCTTTGTTGGCGATTTCTGGCTCTTGACCCTGGTCGTCTATTAAAGCTATTCGCCCTTCGGCTATTAGCATTAAATGTTCAATCGACTGCTTATATCTAACGTAAACCGCGTTATCCGGCGCGTCCTCTAATCTAGACTCCCATAACCGATATCTAGTTATGTCGCAATTTAGCCAAACTAACGTTGAATACGGCCCGTAGGGAAGGGGAAGCTTATATCTCTGGCCTATATATCCATTAATTTCCGCTGCCCCATCCTCTAACGCCGCGTCAATTGAAGTTTCTGTCTTGCTTTGAGCTTTCGACAGCTCGTCAATTTCGTCGCCATAACGCTTTTTTAGTTCCGTTTTTCTAGCGTAAGCTGAAATAGCCATAATTCGACCCCAAAAATAGTTAAGTGGTCGTTAGTTTTACCAGTAATTGTGGCCTTAAACAAATCGGCAAGGTATTCGACTCGACCTTGATATCAATGCCGAACTTGTCTTGGCGCAAATCTTGCCAGGCGTAATACGGTTTGCCCAGTGTGTTAATCGTATCCACCCGGGCGGCCGGGGCCAAATAACGTTTAAAAGTGTTTCTTGTCCCCAAAGGGACGATTAACCCTTCGGTCGCGCCTAAAAAGTCAACAGTGGCGCTGCCATCGGCTAGAAAGACCGCCCCCGAATATTCTTCAAAAACGACGCCCTCAATATCCAGGCCCGCGAAACGCTTATCGGACAATAAAACGGAAGCCGCTTGCCAGCCTAAAATAGCCTCTTTTATAGACGGATGAGAAATAATTCCGTCAAAAAAAAGTACTGCCAACAAAAGCCCGGTACCCAGTGATAGTCTCGCCAAAGAGGTTCTTCTCGACATACCTCTTAATATCTCTGACGGTTTTTCTTAAATCAGCGGTCGTATCGCTGATTTTCAAATTGATCGTCTAATACGACTCGGCCTCGGGGGTAAATTGTCAATCGCGTTGGTTAGATCAACCAGCGAAAAACCCCGATTAAGAGTTTCAAAAGGATTAATGGTCGGCATTGCTATCGCCCCTCCTTAAACAATCTGCTCAGGATAAGTCCCGGTAGCGATAACCGGCCTGGCGAAAATAAATTTGTTGTCTTTGAGCGCGTTTAAACCTAAAGTCACTTTAGCCGTCGCCAACGGAGCCGACCAGACCAAATAATTAGGATCAATAGCCGCCGGGCCTGAAATTAAAACGCCAACCTTGGTCTTTTCGCCAGCTAACACGTTGTCAAGCAAAATTCCAAGAATCTTGGTGACGTCCGGCGTGGTCGCGCTCATATCCCAGGGCTCTAACGTCCCGGCCCCCTGCTGAACCACGGTCCCTAAAGGAATCGGATCTGGTCCAGCGGCATTATCGTAAATCCCTTCTTCGCGACCCAAAAACCTGGGCTGCTCATCTTTGAGCAAATCGCTAAGAACCGGAATCTTTTTTAACCAATCAGCCATCTTACTTCACCTCCGAAGCGTAATTATTACGCCTTAGCTTAGCCAAATCGGCCAAAGCGCTAACCGGCGCGCCTAATTCGTTGGCTGACGGGGCCACTGGCGTGACACTCTCAAAAGCCCCGACGGGCGGCTCAACCTTTGGCTTTTGAATAAGACTCAAAGTCGACCGAAAAGCTTGAAAAGCTACCTCGTCGGCCCCTAAAATAGTGACGACGCTTTCGCTCTTAGCGTCAAAAGCGAGACCTAACCGCTTGTAATCTTCAGATAACGACGCCTCCCTAGACTTAACCGTAAATTCGACTTTTTCCCGCCGCAAAGTCTCAGCCTCTTCCCGAGCCCGCGTTAGCGAGTCCTTTAGGCTATCCAACTCAAAAGTTAAAGACTTAACCTGAGCCCTTAACTCCGCCGACTCGCCGCTTAACTTGGCCCTTTCCGCCTCTAACGTCGCGCATTTAGTGGCGAAACTATTCTTTTCGTCGCTTAACGTCTGAATAGCCAAATCCCTTTCCATTGACCCCACCACGTTCGGAGTCGGAGTCTCAACATTATCCCGTGCCATCCCAACCTCCTTTGGTTGATTACTTTTAACGCTTGAAAAAACCGCAGCGCTGGCTCCACGATCGGCCCCCACGGCGCAAAAACTGACCTCCCTGATAGTCGACTTCGCGAATACCGTGGCTGGGCCAGTTATAGTTTGATTATTTACAATAGTCTGTATATTAGGGGCGATTTCCACGATTTTGTCCGCTCTAATGTCAACCGACATCTGCCATGGGTACCCTTCGTCGGCCAATTTAACGACCTCCTGGGCCTCCGCGCTCTCGCCTAAAAAGACTCCTTGGACCTCTAAACGATCCCCTTCTTTTGAAAACCTAGTCGTATAACCTAATATCCGACCCCGGTCATGGTCCCTTAACACAGGCGTTTTTTCGTGAGAAAAACTCAAGCCCTCAAGGTCAAAAACCACCGCGTCCCAAAACCATTGGTCCGTGACCACGTCCCCTGAATAGGCTACCCCCGTAAACGTTCTGGGCTTATTCGATTTTCCTTCGGCTAACTTAAAATCTTGAGATAATAAAAAAAACTCTTGACTTCTCTCTGGATTTTTGTTATTTTTATACCCACCTGAAAAGGTTTGGTTTTCGACCTTGTTTTTATTAATTACTGACATACACAATCCCCTCTTAGGTGTTATTATGGCTAACGACGAAGAAAAAGAATTCTCCGGCTTTCGCTGGTCTTCGGAATCAATGGGCGGCAAATACGACCCTGAATGGTGCGCGTCTATGGACGAATTCCATAGACAACTTGAAAAGCTTGAGCAAAGGCCACGAGAAAAACTCTTAACGGCCCAAATTAAAGCTAGACGTAAACGCCAACAAGCTGAACTTAGGGCTTGGCGTATTAGATGCCGCGATATCGCCAAAGAAACTTTAGGCGAGTATTACGACCCTAAAAACTACACTGGCGAAGGCGACTAAAAGAAGAGCTTCCCATGGAAAAATACGACTATAACTTGTCCTCATACACTGGTTTCATGAACCATGAAGAACTTTTAGCTTTCACGGAAAAAACTTCTGGGACGAAGAAACCCTAAACCATCCCAAGGTAAAAGCTCTTATTGAATCCGGAGAATGGGATAAATTGGGTCGCGGTGGTCAAAGATGCTTCGTTTACGACTTAACTCCCACTACTCTTGAAGCCATGAAGTGGCTAGAGGACCAAATTGCCGAAGCCGACAAAGAATATGACTCCATATCTGATGAAGATTTAGAGCTTTAACTCCAACAAAAGAAATTTTAGGCGAATATTACGACCCTAAAAATTACATTGGCGAAGACGAATAAATCCATCTAAAATCTGATTTTTGACATTGTTTTTTTTATTTACTGACATACACAATCCCCTCTTAGGTGTTATTATGGCTAACGACGAAGAAAAAGAATTCTCCGGCTTTCGCTGGTCTTCGGAATCAATGGGCGGCGAATACGACCCCGAATGGGTCGCCGATATGGAAAAATTTCACAAGGACCAAGAAAGAATCGAAAAGGAACCTCGAATGAAACTCTTGACAGCTCGAATCAAAGCCAGGGCCAAGGCCCAAAGAGCTGAACTTCGGGCTTGGCACATTAAATGCCGCGAAATAGCCAAAGAAACTTTAGGCGAGTATTACGACCCTAAAAACTACATTGGCGAAGACGAATAAATCCATCTAAAATCTGATTTTTGATATTGTTTTTTATTTACTGACATACACAATCCCCTCTTAGGTGATAATATGACTAACAAATTTGATAACGTAACTGCTGAAAACATACAAAATATGTCGGACGAAGAGTTTGACGCCTACGCTGACGCTCAAGACGCTTGGAGCGAAGAAACTCTTAATGAGCCTGAAGTAAAAGAACTTATCGAATCTGGCGAATGGGAACAAATGAGTCGCATAGAACAAATATGGTTCGTTCTCGACTTAACCCCTACTACTCTTGACGCCGTAGAGTGGTTCGACGATATAATAGCCAAAGCTGACGCTGAATATTATGGTCTCATTAAACCTAAACCATTATATTTATGAACCCTTCCTTAAAAAAAAGAGCTAACTCTAATTTCCAACCGAAAATGAGTAATCAATTTTAGATTTTCCTATTATTTCCGTACACTCAAAAATAATTCTATCTCCCTTCTTAAAAACTTTATCAACTCGTAATTTTATTCCTGGTAATATCGTATACTCACGATCAATGTCAATAAATTTGCTTAAAATTTGCCCTGGAAGTCCCTTATCCGTGGTAACTTTAAACTTAAGTTCCAAAGGGCTTTTTAGCTAACATATTGATTTTACTAGCTTTATCCCCGAAATCCGCACAATTTTTCTACCCATAAAAAAAATAAAAAAATATTTATAAAACCCATGACATATTTGATTTTCAGATTTAAAA